>CAZQVZ010000167.1:0-11759 GCA_964596895.1 uncultured Myxococcaceae bacterium | reverse complement strand
ACCGGCCGCGCAGGATGGCGGGACGGACGGCGGCCAGGACGCGGGCTCGGGCGGGACCAATGGTGGCGGCTTCCTCCCCGGCTTCGATGCGGGGACGAGGCCCGGCGGCGAGGACCCGGTGGGCTGCGGCTGCGCGTCGTCGTCTGGTGGAGCGCTGCTCCTGCCTGGGTTGATGGCGGCGGTGTGGGCCTTTGGGGCGAGGCGGCGGCGGTGAAGACCGTGCGCGTGCTCGCGCTGGTGGTGGCCACGGCCGCTGGCGGCGCGCTCTTGCCGGGGTGTAGGAAGGACGTGGGCGTGCAGCGGTTGGCGCAGGCCGAAGCGCGCTACGAAGCCCTGCTCAACGAAGGCGTGGGCCCCCGAAACCCGCGCTTCGACGAGGTCCGTTCACTCCTGCGCGAGGTCCCGCCTGACTCGAAGGCGCACCCGCAGGCGCAGGCGCTGTTGCAGAAGCTGGAGGCCTTCTCCGCCATCCCCGAGCGGCCGCTGGCGGTGCCCGGCCGCGAGGCGCCTGGCCGGTGTGAGCCGCTGGTGCAGGCGCTCGGGAGCGCCCAGGGCGAGGCGCGGGAGCGGCTGCTCGAAGAGCTGCGCGCGTGCCGGGTGGAGGAGGAGCGGCGCAAGGCGCACGACCACCCCGAAGGCGAGCACGGCCACGACCACTGAGGGGCCCCGGGTCCCTCCTGGCGCTCCCGGTGAGTCCGAAGGCTGGTTGGCCGGCAGGGCTGGTGCCGACCATGACGTCGCAGATATACAGCCTTGCCAAACAGTGGGCGTTCGCCGGCGAACATGCCGCTGCTTCCCAGGAAAGGTGCACCGATGATGCGAACCAGTTCCTTGATTTTTCTGTTGCCACTGCTCGGGCTGGCAGCCGCGTGCGGGGGTGATCCGGACCCAGTGCGGATCGCGCCGGCCTTCGCCAGCACCCCGGGCGCTTCGGCGGTGACGGGTGAGGCCTACACGTACACGCTGACGGTCACCGGCGAGCCTGCACCCACGGTGTCCGCGGCTGACCTGCCGGCGTGGCTCACGCTCGAGGGCAACGTCCTTGGCGGGACGCCTGCCGAGGCCGACGTGGGCGACCACACCATCACCCTCACCGCGACCAACGGCGTGGAGCCGGACGCGGTGCAGACCTTCACCGTGAACGTGGTGCTCGCGAACTCCGCGCCCACCTTCACCAGCACCCCGGTCACCAGCGCCACCGAGGGCGAGCAGTACACGTACACCGCGACGGCCACGGGCCATCCGGCGCCCGGGCTCACCGCGACCACGCTGCCCGCGTGGCTGCAGTTCGAGAACAACGTGCTCAACGGCACCCCCGGGCTCGAGCACGGAGGCGACCACACGGTGGTGCTGACCGCGACCAACGGCGTGGACCCCGACGCGGTGCAGACCTTCACCATCACCGTCACCACCGTGAGCGAGCCGCCGGTCTTCACCAGCGCGCCGGTCACGGCCGCCATTGAGGGTGAGGCCTACAGCTACACCGTCGCCGTCGCCGGGCACCCCGCGCCCACGCTCACCGCGACCGTCCTGCCTGCGTGGCTGACGTTCGACGCGGGCACGGGCGTCCTCTCCGGCACCCCCGCCTATGCGGACGGCGGCGAGCACGACGTGGTCCTCACCGCGCAGAACGGCATCTCCCCCGACGCCACCCACAGCTTCAGCATCACCGTGGCCACTGTGAGCACCGCGCCGCAGTTCACTTCCAGCGCGCCCACCTCGGCGACGGAAGGACAGGCCTACAGCTACAGCGTGGGCGTCTCCGGCACGCCGGCGCCCACCGTGGCCGCGACCACGCTGCCGGCGTGGCTGACCTTCAACGCCGCCACCGGCGAGCTCATGGGGACCCCGGCCTACGCGGACGGTGGGGCGCACGACGTGGTCCTCACCGCGCAGAACGGCATCTCCCCCGACGCCAGCCAGGCCTTCACCATCACCGTGACCACGGTGAGCACCGCGCCGCTGTTCACCGCCAGCGCGCCCACCGCGGCCACCGAGGGACAGCTCTACACCTTCACCGCTGCCACCTCCGGCACGCCCGCGCCCACCGTCACCGCCACCGCACTGCCCGGCTGGCTCACCTTCGACGGCGCGACCGGCGTTCTCTCCGGCACCCCCGCCTATGCGGATGCCGGCAATCACACCGTGGAGCTCCTCGCGCAGAACGGCATCTCGCCGGATGCGACGCTGGCCTTCACCGTTGCGGTGACCACCGTCAGCGTCCCGCCGGCCATCACCAGCACCCCGGTGACCGAGGTCACCGAGAACGCGGCCTACAGCTACACCGTCACCGCCACCGGCACCCCCGCCCCCACCCTCACCGCGGAAGGCGCCTCCGGCGGGGCCCTGCCAGCGTGGCTGACCTTCGACGCCTCCTCCGGCCTGCTCGCGGGCACGCCGGGCGCGGCGGACGTGGGCGCCCATGAGGTCACCGTCACCGCCTCCAACGGCATCGGCCAGGCCGCGACCCAGACCTTCGCCATCACGGTCGAGCCCTCCGAGGTGGCGCCTGCCATCACCAGCACCGAGGTCACCACCGCCCTCGACGGCCAGCTCTACAGCTACACCGTGACCGCCACCGGTACGCCGGCCCCGGCGCTCTCCGTCACGCTCGCGGGCGGCGCGCCGCTGCCTGCGTGGCTGGCGTTCGACGCGCAGACCGGCGTCCTCTCCGGCACTCCGGCCGCTTCCGACCTCGGCTCGCTGCAGGTGGAGATCACCGCGGACAACGGCATCGCGCCCACCGCGACGCAGAGCTTCACCCTCACCATCGCCTCGGCGCAGCTCGTCATCACCAGCACCGCGCCGACGGCCGGGCAGGTGGGCACCGTGTGGACGTACACCGTCACCACCAGCGGCGCTCCCGCGCCCACCGTCACCGTGACCGGGCTGCCGTCGTGGCTCACCTTCGACGGCGTGGACACGCTCGTTGGTGTTCCCAATCAGACCGGCACCACCGGGACCATCACAATCACTGCCGCCAACGGCCTCAGCGCGGACGGGGTGGAGAGCTTCACCATCACCGTGGCGCCGATGGCGCCGATTGCAGTGGCCAGCGGCACCTACTTCGAGGGCTTCGGCACCCAGATGCCCGCGGGCTGGGACGTCGCGGGCGGCGTGTGGGCCTTCGGCATTCCGAACACCGGGACGGCGAGCAACGGGCCCCCGTCGGTGTTCGACGGCGCAGTGGCGGCCACCAACCTGACCAGCAACTACCCCAGCAACATGAACGCGCGGCTGCAGACGCCGGTGTTCGACCTGACCGGCGTCACCCAACCGGTGCTGCGCTTCGTGCATTGGTACAACTTCGAAGGCAGCGCCACCCCCACCAACGCGAGGTACGACGGCGGCAACATCAAGATCTCCACCGACGGTGGCGCGACCTGGAGCGCGCTGGTCTCCGGCAGCGTGGTGCCCGCGTACACCGGCGCCATCACCGCCTCCGCGAACGTGCTCTACCAGCAGGAGGTCTTCACCGACGTCCTCGCGGGCGGCTGGCAGACGGTGCAGGTGGACCTCGGCGCCAACCTCGACGGCCTGCCGGTGAGCGAAGTGGTCCTCCGCTTCGACGCCGGGTCGGAGACCTCGGTCAACCGGCCGGGCTGGTTCCTCGACAACGTGCGCGTGGGCGAGGCGGCGAACATGAACGTCGGTCCCGCCATCAGCGGCACCCCGCCCACGGCGGTCATGGTGGGCCAGCACTACAGCCACACCGTGGTCTCCACGGGCACGCCGGCCCCCACCGTCACCGTCACGGCCAGCGCTGGGGACGCGTTGCCGGCGTGGCTGACGTTCAACGGCGGCGTGCTCGCGGGGACTCCCAACGAGACCGACGCGGGCAACCAGCCGGTGATCATCACTGCTGACAACGGCGAGCCGCCGGCGGCAGTGCAGAGCGTCACCCTCGCGGTGTTGCCGACGGAGGTCATCGGCGGGTTCACGTTCGAAGGCACCAGTGGCCCTGAAGTCGAGGCGCCGGGGATGACGGTGAGCACGGTGACCGTGTCCCCGGGCCGGCCCACCACCACGCCGGGCGGCAATGGGGGAGCTGCGCTCTCCTCCAGCAGCTTCCACGATTCGGCGAACCCGAACTACTTCGAGTTCACCGTCACGCCGACGGCCGGCTACGACTACGCGCTGGCGGAGCTGGTGTTCGACCACTACCGGTCGGGCACCGGGCCCACCACCTTCGCGGTGTCGGTCATCAAGGGAGGCGTGGAGACGCCGCTGGTGTATGGGGCCGGGACCATCTCGGGCAGCGGCAGCTGGGCAACAAGCTACGTCCCGTTCTCGCTGGCAGAGGGCGTGGTGGACACCGCACCGGTGACGATTCGCATCACCGGAGGGGGCACCACATCCAACG
This sequence comes from uncultured Myxococcaceae bacterium, assembly GCA_964596895.1. Taxonomy (GTDB): domain Bacteria; phylum Myxococcota; class Myxococcia; order Myxococcales; family Myxococcaceae; genus JAFAFL01. The sequence goes on along the minus strand of CAZQVZ010000167.1, from coordinate 7,396 downwards.
GCAACTTCCGCCTGGACAACCTGGAGCTGCGCGGCATTGCCCGCGCGACGCCTGCGACCGCGGCGATCACCAGCGCTCCGGTGACGACGGCCTCGGTTGGATCTGCGTACACCTACGCTGTCGCCGCCAGCGGAACCCCCGCTCCGACGGTGACGGTGACCGGCCGTCCCTCCTGGCTGACCTACGACTCCGCGACCGGCATCCTCTCGGGTACGCCCAACGCCGCACACGTGGGGACCACCGGCACCATCACCGTGACGGCCACCAACGGCGTGGGAACGCCAGCGACGCAGACCTTCACCATCACCGTGGCGCCGGCGCCGGCGGTGGTGCTGGTGGACGGCTCACCCCTGGTGGAAGGCTTCGGTCCTGCGATTCCCGCGGGCTGGGGCTTCACGGGTGAATGGGAGTTCGGCACTCCCACCACGGGTGGCAGCAGCGTCGGGCCGCCGGTGTTGCACGACGGTGAGGTCGCCGCGACCAGGCTGAACGGGAGCTACTCCGCTTCGTCGCACTCCCGGCTGCTCACGCCGGTGCTGGACCTGACCGGCGTCACCGCGCCGCAGCTCACCTTCATGCACTGGTACAGCCTCGAAGGCTCCAGCTCCAGCCGGTTCGACGGGACCAACCTCAAGCTCAGCACGGACGGTGGCGCGACCTTCGGTCAGCTGCAGGGGGCCAACGTCACCCCGCCGTACACGGGCACGATCTCCGCGAGTTGGGGCAATCCCATGGCAGGTCAGGCCGCCTGGTCCGGCACGCTCGCCTCGTGGGAGCAGGTGACGGTGGACCTCGCGGCCGAGCTGGCCGGCAAGCCGGTGGACCAGGTGGTGCTGCGCTTCGACCTCGGAAGTGACAGCAGCACCAACCAGCCGGGCTGGTACCTGGATGACGTGAAGATCGGCGCGGCCGCAGACCTGTAGGCCGACGCTGCAGGATGAAGAGGGCCGGCGCGTCGTCCACCTGGGCGGCGCGCCGGTTTGCGTTTTGCGGAAAGAGCAGCGCCACCGGGCAGCGACGGTTGGCGTACCGCCCAGCCTGACCGCGGGAGCGACGGCAGGCGAGCAGTCACCGCGGAAGCCCCTTCGGCAGACGGCTTGTCTATGGTCGCGACGTGGACCCCACACCAGTGACCGTCGGCACCATGAACTTCGGCGGGCGGACCGCGAAGGCGGAGGCGCTGCGCATCGTGGAGCGCGCGCTGGAGCGCGGCGCGGCCTTCTTCGACACCGCGAACCTCTACTGCGAGGGCGATTCGGAGCGGATCCTCGGTGAGGCTGTTCAGGGCCGCCGGGAGAGCGTCGGCATCGCGTCGAAGGTGGGGCTGTGGCGGCGCGGCGGCAAGCCGGAGGGGCTCTCCGCTGAACGCGTGCGCGCGGCGCTCGATGAGAGTCTGCAGCGGCTTCGGACCGACTACCTGGACCTCTACTACCTGCACGCGCCAGACCCGCACACGCCGCTGGAGCAGACGCTGGACGCGCTGCAGGCGGCGCTGGAGGCCGGACGCATCCGCGCGTGGGGCGTGTCCAACCACGCGTCCTGGCAGATCCTCGACTTGAACGCCGCCTGCGAGCGCCGCGGGATGCCGAAGCCGCGCGTCTCCCAGGTGCTCTACAACCTGCTCGTGCGGCAGTTGGACGTGGAGTACTTCGCCTTCACCCGGCGGCACCCTCTGCACACCACCGTCTACAACCCGCTCGCAGGTGGGCTGCTCGCGCGGGAGGTGGCGCCGGGCGCGGAGGTCCCCTCGGGCTCACGCTTCGAGAAGAACAAGCTCTACCGCCAGCGCTACTGGTCCCAGACGTTCCTGGGGCTGGCGGAGAGGTACGCGGCCATCGCCCGCGCGGCGGGGATGACGCCTGTGGCCCTGGCCCATGCGTTCGCTTCGTCGCGCGCCGGCGTGCACTCGGTGCTCGCCGGACCTGCGAGCGTTGAGCATCTGGATGCGGCGCTGGAGGGCTGCGCCGTGACGCTGCCCGCCGAGGTTCAGAAGGCCATCGACGACGTACACCGCGACCACGTGGGCACCGACGTGAGCTACGCGCGGTGAGGTGGCTCGCCGAAGAGGCGGCGGCGGTGGATGTGCCAGCCGCGCTCGCCCGCTACGAGCAGGACGGCTACGCGCGCCTGGGCCGCGTGCTCAACGAAGAGGGGCTCGAGGCGCTGCGGGCCCGCGCAACCGAGCTGATGCAAGGCGAGGTCAGCTACCCGGGCATGTTCTTCCAGCTGGACGCGACCACGGGGCGCTACGAAGACGCGCCGTTGGGGCTGGGGTGGCAAGGGCCCTCATTGCGCTACCGGAAGCTGGAGAAGCTGGAGCTCGACGGGCTCTACCGGGACTGGCTGCGCAACCCTCTCTTCGAGCGCATCTGCCGCGCGCGCATCCCCGGCAAGGCGGTGAACCTCTACCGCGCCATCCTCTTCAACAAGGGCGAAGGCGGCGGCAGCGACATCCCGTGGCATCAGGACGGCGGGAGGCTCTGGGGCCTGAGCGAAGAGCCGGAGCTGCAGCTGTGGACCGCGCTGGATGACGCGCCCTTGAACGGCGGCTGCCTGGAGATCCTGCCCGGGACGCACCGCGGTGGGCTGGCCACGCCGTTGGGCGGAGTGGTGCCGCCGGAGCGGGTGGCGGCGGTGGACGTAGAGCGCGACGGGGTCCCGCTCCCCGCGCAGGCAGGCGAGGTCATCCTCCTGCACAACCACGTGTGGCACCGGTCGGGTCGCGGCAAGCCCGGCGGCCGCAGGCTCGGGTTCTCCGTCTGCTTCATGAGCGAAGACGTCCGCTGCCTGCGCAAGCGCAAGGCGCCCCGGACCTTCTTCCGCGTCTTCGAGCGGCCGGGCACATGAGGGATGATGCGCAGGTGATGCGCATTGCCCCGGTGCTCCACTTCTGCGCGCTGCTGCTGCCGGCGGCGGCACCGGCGAGCGGTTCTCCGGCGCTGCTCTCGGGCGCGCGGTTCGAGGCGGCGACGCAGCTGGACCTGCCGGTGGAAGTGGTCTTCACCGCGCCGGGGGAGGTGGAGCGGGTGGAGGGAGAGGCGCGCACGCGCTGCACCTTCACGGCCGAAGGAGGCGGCTACCTGTGGGCGCTCGAGCTTCTGTGCGACGGCGTCCGCTTTCGCCACGACTGGACCTGGCTGCCGTCCGGCGATGTGTGGACGGATCTGGTGGACGTGCCCGACGGCCAGCTGCGCCGCGCGCCGGCATCGAAGGTCGAGCCGGCCTCCGCGTCCGCGGTGATACCGGTCGTTGACGTCGTCCCCGCTGCGCGCCCGCCGCGGCCTCCGGTGAGCTTCGCTGCGCTCGCCGCGCGCTTTCAGAGCCGGGACGGTGCGCCCTTCGAGGTGCTGCCCGACGGGAAGGTCCGAATCGGCGACTTCACCACCGCCGCGCGGCTGCAGACGTGTCTGCACGTGCAGGTGGAGCCGCACCCCGTCGTCCCGTGCCTGGGCTTCGAGGACGCCGCCGGCAAGCCCGTCTCCTTCGGGCTGCTCTTCGACTTCGCGTGGGTGGAGGGCGTCATCCGGCCGCCAGGCGAAGACGGCGCCCTGCCTCGCTACGAAGGGTTCCGCGGGGGCAGGTTCTACGGGCGGGTGCGGTAGCGGCCCTCACCCCGCGCCCACCCTCAGGCGAGCACTTCAGTGGGGTCCTTGCCCTCGAACGCGGCGGCGAGCCCTTCCTGCAGCGCGCGGTGCTCGGGGTTGCCGAGGGTCCGCAGCCCCGCCGCCACCGGGTGGGCGAACTTCGCGGCCAGCGCGTCGAGCCGCCCGTTCGCCTGCTCGATGCGTCCGCGGGGAATGCGGCCGGCCTCGACGGCCTTCACCACCGCCTCGATGGCCTCGCGCTGCACCGTCGCGTGGTGGCAGACGAGGAACAGGTCCACGCCCGCCAGGGTGCCGCGCACCGCCGCGTCGCCCACGCCGTAGTTCTCGGCGATGGCCTTCATCTCCAGGTCGTCCGAGACCATCACCCCTTCGAACCCCAGCTCCCGCCGCAGCATCCCGTCCATCACCCGCGCGCTCAGCGTTGCGGGCGTCAGCGGGTCCACCGCGTCGAACACCACGTGGGCGGTCATCAAGGACGCCAGCCGCGCCTTCGCGTACGCGGCGAAGGGCACCAACTCCACCTGGCGAAGCCGGTCCATCCCGTGCGGCAACCGGGGCAGGGTGAGGTGCGAGTCCTGCGAGGTGTCTCCATGTCCGGGGAAGTGCTTGCCGCACGAGGCCACGCCGCCGGCCTCCAGGCCACGCGCCAGCGCCACGCCCAGCCGCGCCACCACCTGCGCGTCCCTGTGGAAGGCGCGGTCTCCGATGACGGGGTTGTCCGGGTTGGTGTCGACGTCGAGCACCGGGGCGAAGTCCCAGTCGAACCCCACCGCGCGCAGCTCGAACGCGAGCAGCCTCCCGCAGCGCTCCGCCGCGGAGTCGTCACCGGCTTCACCCAGTACGCGCATGGGCGGCAGCGAAGTGAAGGGCTCGCCGCGCAGGCGCGCCACCCTGCCGCCCTCCTGGTCCACCGACAGGATGAACGGCCGGTCCGCCTCCGCCTTGAGCGCGCGGCAGAGGTCCGCCGCTGCCCTCGGGCTCTCGATGTTGCGCTTGAAGAAGATGGCGCCGAAGACGCCGTCCCGGATGAGCCCGCGGACGTCGTCGTCCACGCGCGGGCCGGGAAAGCCCACCATGAACATCCGCGCCACCTGCCGGTGCAAGGCGCTCATCAGTGCACCTGGGCCATGACGCTCATGCCTTCCTTCTGCAGCGTCCACAGGGCGTCTTCGTGCGCGAGCACCGCGTCCACCGCCGCATCCCCGAACCGCCGCCGGGAGGTGCCCGCGGCCTTCGCCTGGGCGAAGCCCGCCTCGCTCGCCTTCAGCGCTGCTTCGGCGCGGGCCCGCTCGTCGCCGGAGAGCGCCAGGAGCTTCGCGCGCGCCTGCTCGATGGCGGCGTCACCGCCGCTCATCTTCCACATCTGCCGTTCGGAGAGGACCGCGCCCACCACCTGCGCCACCGCGCCCGCCTCTTCGCGCGACAGGCCGAGATCCCTGAGCGCCTGCTCTTCGATGGCGCGCATGCGGACCGCGAACTCTTCGGCCGCGCGGACGGTCTTCACCGCCGAGGCCTGCCCCTTCACCGCAGCCGGCTGGACGGCGGTGTCCTTCTGGAACTTCGCCACCGCGCTCTGGCCCTTCGAGACCACCTGCCGGCGGTAGGTCAGGTACTTCTCCACCCGCGCGGCGTCTACGGGCACCGCGAGCGCGCCGTCCTGTCCCTGCGCGAGCAGCGCGTCCGCGCCGTGCACCGCCCCGCCGCCGCCAATCTCGGTGGACTCTGCCTCTTCGTCTGTAGGCGCGTGGTCGGTGACCGCGAGCGGACCGGGCGGGGGCGCGGCCTCTTCGGGCTGGGACTTCTTGCAGGCCGCGGCCGACAGCGCAGCGACGACGAACAGGGCAGGGGCAAGGCGACGCATCGGGTGCACTCTACTTTCGGAGCAGCACGCCTTCGAACATGAAGGCCAGGGCAGCGGCGGCGATGAGCCAGGTCCACAGGGGGACAGACGGGCCGTCGCCGGCGGCGCCGTCGTGCCGCACGGTGGCATCCCCGAACCAGGCTTTCAGCGCCTCGGGGTCCAGCCGCGTCAGGTCGCTCTCCGAGGGGTCGAGCACGGCGGCGAAGCCGAGCTCCACGATGGGCTGCTCCGTTCCGTCCATCACCCGGTACGCGCCGGGCTCCGGCAGGGGGCCCACCACCTGCGTCCCGTCCTCCTGCGCCTTGCGCGGGACCTTCTCACCAGACGGCGAGAGCACCTCCGCCACCTGGTGGTGGGGCTCGGGACGCAAGGGGAGGGTGGCGCCCACCCGCACGCGCATCTCCTCGCGCTCTTCGAGCGAGCCGGTGAGGAAGGAGGACGTGCGCTGCACCAGCGGCAGGAAGCTGGTGCGGATGGCGAGGTCCGCCCAGTCCCGGTCCACCGACGAGGTGAAGAGCAGCACCCGCCCCTTGCCCACCCGCGCCAGGGCGAAGGCCGGGGCGCCGTCGTCGTACGCGGCGAGCACCACCGAAGGCTGGTCATCCGGCCTGGGCGCCTCCGGCTCGAGCAGCATGTACTTGTGGAAGCGGGCGCTCTCGAGCCCTTCGCCGGCCTGTCCGGTGAAGGGGCTGAAGATGGGGTGCTCCAATTCGATGTTGGAGAGCCTCGCCGCCCTCCGGTCCGCGTCCTCTTCGCCGGGGACGCTCGCCGTCTTCACCAGCCGCAGCGCCCGGGGCAGGAGGCCGCCGAGCCGCGCGTTCCACGCCTCCGGCTCCACGTTGTCCCCCACCGAGACGAAGAGCCCGCCGCCTTCGCGCACGAACCCGTCGAGCTGCGCGGCGAACTCGGCCGGCGGCGCAGGCGTGTTGAGCAGGTACACGAGGTCGTACCCGGTGAGGTCCTCGCGCCAGGCGGCGGAGGGGTCTCGCACCGACTCGCGCACCGGCGAGCCCTGGCCGCTCAAGGCGGCGCTGACGAAGAAGGACTCATCCCGCCAGCGGACGGTGCTGGGGGAGCCGTTCACCACCAGCGCGCGGACCTCCTTCGGCACCCGGAGCACGAACGGGCGGCGGTCGTCTTCGGCGAGGCCGTCCGAGGTGAGCTGGACTTCGCCGGCGAAGGTCCCGCCCTCCTCGAAGCGGAAGGTGAGGAGCTTCTGGGCGGTGCCTTCACCCGGCACCTCGAGGAAGCCCTTGGCCACCACCCGGTCGCCGATGACCACCTGCGCCTCGAGGTCGCTGGCGGTTTCGGGGCCGTGGTTCCGCACGGTGATGGCGAACTGGTAGGTGCGGGGCCCCGCCTGCAGCGCCGGCTCGATGCGCAGGTCCACGATGGCGCGGTTGGGCAGCGCCTTCGCGCCCTCCGCGGCGTCCCGCAGCTCCACCTCCGGACGGACGGGCTGGCCGTCCGGCCCCTTCACCGTGGGCGCAGGCGACTCCAGCTTCAGCGCGTTCTGGGTGAAGTCGGAGATGACCACCAGCCGCTTGCCGGGCAAGGGGCTCTCCTCCAGCGACGCCGCCGCCAGCTCCAGGCAGCGGTTCAGGTCCGCGGCGGCGAAGGTGGCCTTCGCTTCGTCCACCGCGCTGCGGAGCCTGCCCCGGTCGAAGAGGGGCGCGCCGGGCGGGGTGGCGCCCGTCTGGCAGAGGAGGACGTTGGCCGGTTCGTCGTTGCCGAGCTCTCGCAGGGCATCCCGAGCGAGGTCCCGCCCCCGCTCGAACAGGGACTCGCCGCCGTCCGACCAGCGCATGGACAGCGACGCGTCGAGCACGATGCTGGTGGCCGCCGGCCCGCGCGCGACCTCTGCTGCCTGCGCCTCCTTGTTCCACTCCGGCCGCGCCAGCGCGAGCGGGATGGCGAGCAGAATCAACGT
>CAZQVZ010000166.1:0-11882 GCA_964596895.1 uncultured Myxococcaceae bacterium | reverse complement strand
ATGGCCCGCCAGAATCACCTCGTCTTCTGGGGCTGGCGGATCCTCCGGTTCAGCCATGCGGATCTGCAACGGCCGCACGAGGTCGCCCAGCTCATCCGGAGGACGCTGTCCCTCGCGGCCCGCCGCTCGGCGGCGTGACCTTGGTGACGGCCCTCCGAGCGGTCAGCTTCCGCCCGCCATGTGATGGGCCCGGGGTTACTCTTCGCGCAATCTTCGTCAAGCAACTGCGCGGCGACGAGAAAGGTCACAGGGAGCATGGCGGGACCGGGTGGAGGCTGCGCTAACTGGTGCGCGCGGTCTCTCTGGCCTCCATCCTCTTCTGTTCGCCCACGGTTGGCCCGAGCGCCTACCGCCGCCGGGAAAGGTGGTGTTGCTGATCCAGCGCCGTCTCGAGCGTCTGTCACCGGAAGCGCTGCAGCTTGCGCGGGTCGCGGCGCTGAGTCGAACGCAGTTCAGCCTGTCTCTGGCGGCGAGCGCGCTGCAGCAGCCGATGGCCGCGCTGGGTCAGGCGGCGGCGGAGCTGGAAGCGGCGCTGCTGATGGTCGAGGACCGCTTCACCCACGACCTCGTGCACGAGGCCGTGGAGGCCAACATCCCGCCGCGCTGCAACGCGCGCTGCACTCGGCGATAGCCGAGGACCTTGCGCAGCGCGGCGCGCCGGCCGTGCTGCAGGCGCATCACTGGCTCGAAGCCGGGGTGCCCCAGCGCGGACTCGCGTTGCTGGTCACGGCCGCCTCCGCCGAGGAGGACGCGATGTTGCCCGGCGAGGCGGCCGCGCTCTATGCGCGCGCTGCCGGCCTGCTCGAAGCCGCCGGGCAGCTCGGCGAGGCCCAGGCGCTGCGCGAGCGGGAGGCCCGGTGCCGGCGCGTGGTGCAGCAGCGAAACTGAAGGACAGTGACGCCGGCGACGCCTCTGCGCGCGCGGGTCGCGCTACCTTGCGTCCCGTGCGCTTCCACCACGAGCCGCTCGTCGACATCGTCCAGCACCTGCGCGCGCGGCTCGGGGAGCGCACGCGGGATGACGTCCCTGGCGTCGTGACCATCGAGGTGCCGGATCCGGATCTCGGCCGCGGCCGCTGGACCGGAGAGCGGGTCGGTGCGGAGGAGGCGCTGGTCCACCGCCCGCTGCGCGCGTGGTGCGATCTGGCGGAGGGGCTCGGCTGCCGGCTGCTCACGCCGCGCGTGCTCCCGCCGGCGCACGTGCAGCTTCGCTTCGAGCCGCTCGGTCCGGAGGCCGAGTGGCCGGAGAATCCAAAGGAGCGCTACGGGGCGGGGTCGTCCTTCGCGCTCTTTCAGAAGTACGAAGATCCGGCCTTCCTGCTGCCCTACCTCGAGGCGCTCGGTCGCCTCCCGCTGGAGCGGGGGCAGCGGGTGCTGGATCTCGGCGTGAACCGCGGGGACGAGCTCCTGGCGCTGGAGCAGGGGTCCTGTGCACCGGAGCTGCGCTTCGTGGGGATCGACCACAGCCCCAGCGCCATCGCCGAGGCGCGGCGCCGGCTCCCCTCTCCGCGGCACCAGCTCATCGAAGCGGACCTCAACGCGCTGCCAGAGGAACTCGGCCGGTTCTCACTGGTCATCTGCATGGGGACGCTGCAGAGCCCCGGCGTGGATGACCGCGCGCTGCTGCGCCGGCTCGTCCAGGCGCACCTCGAACCGGCCGCGTCGCTGCTGCTGGGCTTCCCCAACTGCCGCATGCGCGGCGGTGACGTGGTCTACGGCGCCCGCATCCGAAACCTCAGAGAGACAGAGCTGTCGCTCCTGGTGAAGGACCTCTCCTTCTACCGGCGCTACCTGCATCAGCATGGGTTCCGCACCTTCCTGACCGGCAAGTACGAGCTCCTGCTCACTGCCGTTCGGGACGGGTGAAGGGGCTCGGTTCACCAGGCGGCTCGTTGCAAGGCGGTCGCGGCGATGAGCCGGTCAGCCGGACCGGCATGCCTCGGGAGCGAGTCCGCCAGAATCGCGGTGTCGACATCCAGAAGCTGGGCCGTCCAGGCGCCCAAAGCGGCGCAAACAGGCGGCCTGACGGCGGGCGGGAGGGTCCCTCTCAACTTTCTTGCGGCCCGTGTTGGAAGGGCGGGCGCGGGCTGGGTCCTCTGGATGAGCCCCATCCGTTCGCAGCACGCGTGGGCAAACCCTGGACTGGAGGCATGACATGTACGTCGTTCGAGCGGGTGACACCCTCTGGAAGCTTTCGCAGCGGTACGGGACCACGGTGGCAGCGTTGGCCCGCGCCAATGGCATCAAGAACCCGGACCTGATCATCACCGGGCAGAAGCTGACCATCCCCGGCGCCGCCCCCTCCCGCTCCGGGCCGTCTTCGAGCGCGTCCACCGCCACGCCCCGGCCCCAACAGCTCAGCGACGGGTTCGACCGGCCCGCGGGCGCGCCGGGCACCGGGCGCATCCTCAACCAGATGAGCTACCCGGGCGGGGCCTACAAGTGCGGCCCCACCTCGGTGGCGATGGCGCTCGGGGACCTGCTGGGCGTGGACGCAGGCGGGCTGGTGCAGAAGCTCTCCGCGTTCGCGGGCGTGGACCAGAAGAAGCAGACCTACGTGGACGACATCCGCCGCATGTTCGTGCAGTACGGCCGTCGGTCCGAGGTGCGGCAGGGCGCGGACCCGGCCTGGATGCGCAAGGTGCTCTCCGAGGGCGGCAAGATCATCGCCAATGGCAACTTCGGGCTCGGTGGCCACTACACGTACGTGGACGCCTACGTGCCGGGGAAGGGCTTCTCCCTGAAGGATCCCAACGGCGGGCAGCAGAAGTGGCTCACCGATCAGCAGATGGTCCGGTTCATCAAGGCCAACTCCAACGGTGGCCACATGATCGCTGGCTGGTAGCGCAGGCGCGGGGCCGCTCGCCTCGTTGGCGCGCGCGTTGACGACGCGCCTCTCGGGAGCCGCGACGGTGACGATTGCCGGTGAGCGAGGGAAGGCGCGGCCGGGGGAAGAAGCGGCTGGCGACACTACAGGCGGATCTGACCGAGGCGCTCGTCAGGGCGCAGCAGGAGGAAATGCTGCCGGACCTGCGCCCGGCGTGACGTCCTCGGGGAGCGCGCGTGGCGCAGCTTTGCCGTGGACGACGCTGCGGAAGCTGGGAACACACGGGCCAGCCCGCCCGGCGGGACCCTGTTCACCAGGGTTCGCTGAAGGAGGGCAGAGCCGCTCGGACGGGCGCGTTCGCCGGTGTCGCGGGGCGGCGGGCGTGTCATGACACCGCTGTCACGCTGGACATGCCGGCCGCACCGCCGCGCGGTTCACCACCATGATTTTCGCAAGGTTGGCCTCCGCGCCCGCGGGTACGGGTGTTGCTGAGTGCGGTCAGACCTCAACTTCAGGACCGTCCATGAAGAAGCTGTTGGCTACGTTGATCGTCGTTGGTGCCGCCCTGCTTCCCGCCCGTGCGCACGCAGGCTGCGGCGAATTGTGCGAGCTCGAAAGCACCCTCCGGTTCGAGCCGGCGCTCGAGTGTCTGAAGATTGAGTCCGGTGAGGACACGTGCAACTGCGGGGTGAGGCTCTCCGCTTTGAACGGCTGCGAGGCGCCGGTCAGCGCGACCCCCGGCTTCGGGTACTGCGCCCAAGCGGCGGACGGCTCGCTCCCGCAAAGCGACGGCTGCGATTCCATCGCCCCCGGGCAGCGGGGAGATTTCAGCTTCGGGTTGTCGGCAGGATCGGCAGCGGAGGGCAAGGAGAGCTGGGTGTTCGAGCACGCGGGGATCCAGCACACGGTCGAGGTCGAGTACCAGGTCGCGTTCCGGGACACCGGGTGCTCGACGAGCGGCGGAGGCGCGCTGCCCTGGGCCGCGGCGCTCGCGCTGCTCGGGGTCGCAAGGCTGCTTCGTCGTCTCCCCGGTCGCGCTCGGCGCTGACGGAAGAAGAGAGGAACCCGCGGGTGGCCCCTACCCCCTTGAAGACCCCCATCGTCACTTCCCCCTCCAGGAGCCCAATGCCGCTCTCTCCTTCCGTACTTCGCCTGTCTCTCGCGCAGCTGCTGGTCCCGCTGGTCGTCGCCATCGCGGCGCCTGCGCTCGCTCAGGCAACACCACCCGAAGAGGAGGCCGGGAACGGCTTCCGCGATCCACTGTTCACGGAGCGGGACAGCGAGGTGCGCCAGCTCGGACTCGACCTGAAGGACCTGTACGGCGACGAGAAGGGCAAGCTGTGTCAGGGCTGGCCGGTGAAGGCGTGCCAGTTCAACGTGCTGCTCGAGTCTTTCACCAACATCGAGGGCCCGTTCGGCGACAAGAAGGGCACCTACCGGTTCATCACCAGCGCGGGCGGGTACGGCGCCACGTTCCCCGGCCTGAATTCGGACGGAAGCGCCGGCTTCTACATCGAGCTCGCGGAGGGGGCCACGCGCACGGTGAACGGCGTCATCGACACCCACGTGGTCGGCTGTGGCGAGTCGAAGCGCATCCCCTACCTCGTCTTCGCGGAGGAGAAGGACGGGATGTCCTCGAACGAGTTCGGCGAGCGCACCGGCGAGTTGCTGCTGGAGTGCAAGCCGGGCGTGACGCCGCAGCGGAGCACGTTCCGGGTGAACCTCGCGAACAAGAGCGGCACCGTGAAGCACAAGGTCGACGTGACCCTGCGCACCGAGGTGGCGAACAGCGACCACTGCGGTCCGGTGACCATTCACGAGACGAACATCGTGGGCGGCGAGTGCGAGGTCGAGGTGCGGTTCGACCGGGTGATGCACGACGATGCGTCGGAGGGCAGCTCACTCGGCACCTTCCTCTTCGAGGTGTCGGCGGGAGGCGCTGCCCTGACCCTGCCTCCCAACCTCTACGGCGACCAGCCGTACTACTTCATCCGCCAGGGGACGACCCAGACGGTGGACAAGCAGGTCGCGGTGCACCGCATCGGTTGCGGGCAGCGGAAGCGCGTCCCCATCCAGCTCTACGGTCGGGAGAAGGACGGCTTCTACGACGACACCGGCACGGCCACCGGCTACATCGAGCTCAGCTGCCCGATGAAGACGACGACGGTCCAGGTGGACCTGACCCTGTACGGCAACGGGAGCGGCAAGGCGCGGCACTACCTCCAGGCGCTCTTCTCCGCGCGAGATCTCGGCTGGTCGGCGTTCAACGCGGAGGGCGTCAACCAGTGCTGCCAGCAGCAGAAGTGCAAGTCGCCGTGCCCGGTGATTGGCAGCTTCGACGGTGCCAACTGCCACGTGGCCACCGCGCCGCCCCCGCCGGCCCAGCCGTTCATCCTGAACCCCACCGGGTTCTCGCACGAGCTCTACTACACGCCCGTCAACGGACAGTGCACCGTGGGGACCTCCGACACCGCGAACTGCCACGTGGCCAGCGTGCCGGCCGACCGCGCGAGCCCGTTCATCTACCAGCGGAATCACTACGTCCGCGCGTGCCACGGAGCGTGTCCCCGCGCCTGCCCTGACATCGGCACCTTCGACGGCGCGAACTGCCACGTCGCCACCGCGCCCGCGGGCAGCCAGGCCTTCCTCTGGGGCGGGGCCTTCTACCATTCGCCGGTGAACGGGCAGTGCGCGCTCGGCCAGTTCGACGGGGCGAACTGCTTCGTGGCGCAGGTGCCGCCCTCGGCGAACCCCTTCATCTGGGAGAATGCGTTCTACGTCACGGCGTGCAAGCCGTAGGCGGCTGACCGCGGTGCCAGCGGCTTGTGCAAAGGGACCTTCGGGTTCCTGCGGGGCCCAACAGGTTCGGCCCCGTGACCGGTGGCGATCGGGCCGCGCTAGAGATCGACGATGATCCCCCCCGAGAGGGAGAGCGGCACTGGAAGCGCCGCGTCGTCCCTGGCGGCGAGCGGAATCCGAAGGCCGGCCTGGAGCTCGAACTTCACCCGCTCGAATCCGAAGCGGGCGAAGAGCGAGGGCTCCCCGACCAGGCTCCAGGCAGATTGCCCCGGCGTGTCGCTGGCCTGATCGAAGCTGTAGTGGAAATAGGAGAACCTGCCGGCGGCCCCGACCCTGAAGTGCTTCGACGCGTACCCCACATCCGCCTGAAGCGCGGGGCGAAGGAACGTGCCGCTGTAGTTCACCAGTCTCGGGGGCAAGGAGGTGCCGAGCTCGCCGTAACCAGAGGAACGGCCGCCGTGCAGCTCGAGGCTCCCGCTGCTGCGCAGTCCGGCGGGGAAGGCGTCCCCTGAAGCCGGTGCTCCACCGTGAAACAGGCTCACGCCGCCGCCACCCGACACGAAGCTGGCATGTTCGTCCGGTGCGCTCGCCTGGCGGGACCTGAAGCCCTGTCCGGAAGCCCGCAGGGCCACGGAGTCCGTCACCGCATAGGACACATCCGCCTGTCCCCCCTGGGTTCCCCCCCGGGCCGCGACATGGAGCTCGCCGGAGCGGTGGTGGAGTGGCGCGTGCATCGCGGACGGGACGTAGACCGGGGTGCACCCGCCGAGCATCACGGGCAGGAGCAGAAGGCTTCGCGCTTTCATCTGCGGACCTTACCCAGTGGGATCGGCGAAAAGCGAAAGGGTTCCGGCCCGCCTGCGTACGCGAGCACCGGGCAAAGCGCGAACGAAGCCCCCGGGGACCTCTCCCCGAGGGCCTCGCCCTGACCGCAGTGGTCGTTACTGGAAGTGGACCTCGAGCGACTTCTCGTAGGCCGTTTCGACGGGCTGGGTGGTGCTGCCCAGGGCGCGGGATGTGACCCTGAAGGTCGCGCGGCCCGCGGCGTCGATCACGTGGGGGGTCTCGAACGTGGTGTTGACGTCGTCCACGGAGTAGCCGCTCACATTGAGGTCGAAGGACGGAGAGAAGTTGGCCGTGTAGCGCTCCGCGTTCGACGCGGCGGTCCAGCTCGCGGAGAACTTGTGGCCCATCGGGAGCACCGCTCCGTCGGCGGGCGCGGAGGCTGCGGGACACGCGCGGACGACGAGGCGGCCTCCGACCGCGCGCCTGGCCGAGGCGCAAGTCCACTTCGGCCGAAGCTGGTTCACCCGGCGTGACTACCTGGCTCGGTTCCGCGGCGTCTCCACCGCCACCGCCAGCCGAGACCTGCACCGGGGCGTCGAGCAGGGGTTGCTGGAGCGAGAGGGCATGCTCGCCACCGCGCGCTACCGCTTCATGCGTCGCTGAGGGCCCGCTGGGCGCCGTCGACCAGGCCCTTCAACGTGACGCCGGTCTTCGCCTGACGTTCGGCTACTGCGGCAACGACGCCACCGTTGTCTTCGGGCCCGCAGCGGTGAAAGACAACCGCGGCTCCAACCTGCGGATCTGGCATCGGCGGTGCCACGGGTTCACGCCGCACCCTGGGCCACGTCGAGCATCACGCTGATTGGCGTGACCGGCGCAGCTCTGTGCCGGTCCGGCTCGCGAGCCGCGGCGGAGGACTACTTCGTCCGCGTGGCCTTCCTTGCCGGCGCGCGCTTCTTGGCGACGGCGGCCTTCTTCGCCGGCGCGCGCTTCTTCGCGGCGGCGACCTTCTTCACCGGCGCCCGCTTCTTCGCGGCAGTGGCCTTCTTCACCGGCGCCTGCTTCTTCGCGGCGGCGGCCTTCTTCGCCGGCGTCCGCTTCTTAGCGACGGCGGCCTTCTTCGCCGGCGCGCGCTTCTTCGCGGCGGCGGCCTTCTTCACCGGCGCCCGCTTCTTCGCGGCGGCGGCCTTCTTCGCAGGCGTCCGCTTCCTGGCGACAGCGGCCTTCTTCGCAGGCGTCCGCTTCCTGGCGGCAGTGGCCTTCTTCACCGGCGTCCGCTTCCTGGCGGCAGCGGCCTTCTTCACGGGCGCGCGCTTCCTGGCGGCAGCGGCCTTCTTCACGGGCGCGCGCTTGCTGGCGGCGGCCTTCTTCGCCGGCGGCTCGAGCACGAAGGTGCCCTGCCCCAAGCCGTGGGCCTGGACGGCGCGGCGCATCCTCCGGCGGTCCTTCGCGTTCCCAACCCCGAGCTTGTTCGCCACGTCCTGCACCGCCTGCGCCGTGGACCCGGCCAACTCCGCCACCGCGGCCTCCACGAGCGCGCTCGCGCGGGCCAGCGTGGGCTCACCGAACTCCTCCGACTCCGCCGGCGGAATGCGCGACGAGAGGAGCTGCTGGAGCGACCGGTAGACCCGCAGCCGGTCCTGGGATTCATCCCGCGCCACGTAGACCCACGCGTCGTCCGCGACGTCGTCGAGCCAGTCCGGCGGGGCATCGCCTTCTGCCTGCTGCACCTCGCTCAGCCGGCCCTTGCGCACCGCCGCCAGGTGCTCCTGGTCTCGCCGGCCAAAGCGCCACACGCCGGACGCAGGCAACCCGCCGTTCCCCGAGCGGTTCTGCTCGACCATCCCCTTCACGTCTCCCTGGCCCCGGAGCGGAAAGAGCACCACGCCGGACGCGAAGGTCGCGCCGTTGAGCTCGCTGTAGAGCGCCCGCAACTCCGCTGGGGCTTCATCCCCCGCTTCGCGCTGCGCCTCCGCCCAGCCCGACGCATCCACACCCGGCCGATGTTCGATGGCCGCCTTCTTCAGTCCCACAATCCAATCCGGCATGTGAACCCCTCCTCCAGCGACACTCGAAAGCGACGAAGCGGGAGGTTAGCGGATCTCCGCCCCCGCGCGACGCCGACGCTTCATGCCGCTCACTGCAGCCCACAAAAGGAGCGACGGCACCCCGAGCACCACCGCCCACAGCCACAGGGGCGCCCGGGTCTTCACCACCGCCCGGAGCTCCTGCTGCGCGGCCGCATCCACCATCAGCTCCTTCAACGGGATGCGCCACTCCACCGCCGTCCCATCCTCGCTGAGCGTGCCGTTGCTCTCGCCGATGCCAGGGCCCCTCACCCGCACCGTCACGAAGCGCTCGCCCATCAGCGCCCCCGCCAGCTGCCGGCCGAAGTCCCGGGTCTGCGCGTCCGGCACCGAACCGCCCTCTGCCGGCACCAGGCGCTGCGCGAACACCGTGTCCCCCAGCACCGTCCGCTCCACCGTGAAGGTGAAGTCCGGCGCAGGCCCGTCCGTCGCCACTTCGCTCTGCGCGAGCGCCCGCCGGTACAACTCCGGCAGCTTCGTTGCGTCCGTCACCTCCAGCTCCCAACGAAGGTGGTGGGCGTCTGCCTCCTTCCGGTCGCTGAAACGAAACGCCGTCACCGCGGGGTCGGCCTTCAGCTGGGCTTCGACGCGAGACGCCTCTTCGCGCAGCGCGAGCACCGGGTCACGCCCGGCCAGATGCAACAGCGCCTTCGGCACCGCCACGTCCACCACCACCCGCGCCGAGCCATCTGCTGCGAACCAGTACTCCTGCACCAGGTCGAAGCAGCCGCCGAGCCACAACGCCCCTGTGACCGCCAGCGCCAGCCGCAGCATCCGCATGGGGTGCCCTCCCTCCCTCGGCCCACTTCATAGCGCACGATCGCGCGCCCACAGGCGCACGTTCTGCGGCGTCCTTGACCGCCATCAGGCTCGTTCCGGTATCCCACCTCCGGGGCTTTGGGTTTCTCGATTCCTTGGGAGGACGGGCGTATACCCCGCCCATGCTCGAGGTCCTGGTACCCAGGGAGCGCCGGCCCGGTGAGACGCGGGTGGCCGCAACGCCGGACACGGTGAAGCGCCTGGTGAAGGAAGGTCTCAAGGTCACGGTGGAGTCCGGCGCCGGAATGGGCGCGTATCTGCGAGACGCGCTCTATGCGGATGCCGGCGCCACGCTCGTCGAGGACGCAGCCGCTGCGTTCGCCCGCGCGGACGTGGTGGTGAAGGTTGCGCCGCCCACCGTCGAAGAGGCCCAGCGCCTGAAGGAAGGCGCCTGGCTCATCGGCTTCGCCGCGCCGCACAAGAACGCGGACGTGGTGCGGACGCTGACGGGCCGCAAGGTCAGCTCCCTGGCCATGGAGCTGGTGCCGCGCATCACGCGGGCGCAGAAGATGGACGCGCTCTCCTCGCAGGCCAACATCGCGGGCTACAAGGCCGTGCTGCTCGCGGCCTCCCACCTGCCCACCTACTTCCCGCTCTTGATGACCGCGGCCGGCACGGTGCAGCCGGCCAAGGTGGTCATCCTCGGCGCAGGTGTGGCGGGGTTGCAGGCCATTGCCACGGCGAAGCGGCTGGGCGCGGTGGTCGAGGTCAGTGACGTCCGCCCCGCGGTGAAGGAGCAGGTGGAGTCGCTCGGTGGCCGCTTCATCGACCTGCCCTTGCAGGCCGAAGGGACCGGCGGCTACGCGAAGGAGCTGTCGAAGGAGGACCTCGCGAAGCAGCAGGCGATTGTCGCCGCGCGCATCGCAGCGTCCACGGTGGTCATCACCACCGCGCTGGTGCCCGGAAAGCCTGCGCCCCGGCTCATCCCGAGGGAGACCGCACTGGCGATGAAGCCGGGCAGCGTCATCGTGGATCTCGCCGCGGAGCAGGGCGGCAACTGCGAGCTGACCAAACCGGGCGAGACGGTGGTGGTGGACGGCATCACCGTCATCGGCCACACCAACCTGCCCGCCACGGTGCCGCAGGACGCCAGCGCGCTCTACGCGCGGAACGTGCTCGAGGTGCTCCTGCTCGTGACGAAGAAGGGCGAGGCGGCCATGGATCTGGAGGATGAGATCGTGAAGGGGATGATGCTCACCCACGCAGGAGAGGTCCGCCACGCGCCCACCGCGGAGTTGCTCCGCGCCGGAGGGGCCTGAGCCATGGTGATGGGACCCCTGCTCATCGGCCTGTACGTGTTCGTGCTGGCCTGCTTCGTCGGCTTCGAGGTCATCACCAAGGTGCCGCCGACCCTGCACACGCCCCTGATGTCCGGGGCCAATGCCATCTCCGGCATCACCATCATCGGCGCGTTCTACACGGCCCAGACCGGTGGCGTGACGGTGTCCAACATCGTCGGCACGGTCGCCATCGCGCTCGCCACGCTCAACGTCGTGGGCGGGTTCCTGGTCACCGACCGCATGCTCCGCATGTTCGGCGGGAAGAAGAAATGAACGACTTCATCGCCCGGACGCTGGCGTCGTACGTCGTCCCTGTCCTCTATCTGGTCTCTGCCATCCTCTTCATCTTCGGCCTCAAGCGTCTCTCGAGGGTGAAGACGGCGCGCTTCGGCAACACGCTCGCCTCCTCCGCCATGCTGCTCGCGGTCGTCGGCACCCTGCTGGAGTTGAACGCGCAGGGCGTGCTCGCGGGCACCGGCGCCATCGACTTCCGGTGGATCGCCATCGGGGTGACGCTGGGCGCGGTGACGGGCGCGTTCGTGGCCATCCGCGTGCCGATGACGTCGATGCCGGAGATGGTCGCGCTCCTGAACGGCTTCGGCGGCGCGGCGTCTGCGCTGGTGGCCATCGCCGTGTACTGGGTGGACGTCATCGAGCCGGGGAAGACGGGCACCCTGGCCGACGTCGAGGGCGCCGCGGACGCGGTCACCATTGGCGCGTCCATCCTCATTGGCATGCTGACCCTGTCCGGGTCGATGATCGCCTACGGCAAGCTCAAGGGGAGCATCTCCGGCAACCCGATCATCCTGCCCGGCCGGCACGTCCTCAACATCCTGCTGCTCCTGGCCGCGCTCGGGGCCTGCGCCTACTTCGGGTTCATCACCGACGACCCGTCGATTGGCCGGTGGGCCATGCTCGGGCTCTCCGGCATCGCGCTCATCCTCGGCGTGCTGGTGGTCATCCCCATTGGCGGCGCGGACATGCCGGTGGTGGTCTCGCTGCTCAACTCCTACTCCGGCGTGGCGGCCAGCGCGGCGGGCTTCGTGATTGGGAACAACCTGCTCATCATCGCCGGGGCGATGGTGGGCGCGGCGGGGCTCATCCTCACCAAGATCATGTGCGAGGCGATGAACCGCTCTTTGGCCTCGGTGATCCTGGGCGGCTTCGGCGGGGACTCGGCCCCGGCGGGCGCAGGCGGCGGCGAGGAGTACAAGAACGTCCGCTCCTGCGGCGCCGAAGAGGCGGCCATGGTGCTGGAGGCCGCGCGGACCGTGGTGGTGGTCCC
>CAZQVZ010000165.1:0-11898 GCA_964596895.1 uncultured Myxococcaceae bacterium | reverse complement strand
AGGGGCCCAAAAAAGAAAAAGCGGGCACGAAGGGCCCACTTTTCGAGGTGAATCCCGAAAAATGTCGGTCGCGACCTACCACGCCCTACTTAGAGGTGGCAAGCGCGCAGGCAGGTCTAACCGGCCGGCCTCCCGGCCGCATCCTGCGCCCGGATCCACCCTGCCTGATTGCCCGGTCCCCCCGCCTGCTTGTCGCCGGAAGCCCCCAGCGGGCCCCCAGGAGCCCAGGGAGGCTGTTTGGGGGCAGCTACTATAGATGCGGGGCGGCCCTCGTTCGCCCTGGCGGGCCACCCCGGGCCCCAGGGACGATTTTTCCCTCCGGAAGAGGCTGGCGCGACGCCCTCCGGCGCAGGGCGGTGGGCGCTGCTACCTTTCGGGCCATGCACCTCATCGCGGCAGCGCAGATGACCTCCGGCGCCGACAAGGCGAAGAACGTGGACAAGGCCCTCCGGCTCATCGGCCGGGCCGCGGGCCTGGGCGCGAAGCTGGTGGGCTTGCCGGAGAACTTCTCCTGGATGGGCCCCGAGAAGGAGCGCCCGGCCGCCGCCGAGCCGCTGGACGGTCCGACGCTCTCGAAGATGTCCGAGGTCGCGCGGGCGAAGAAGGTCACCGTGCTCGCCGGGTCCATCGCCGAGGTCGGCGCGCCGAGGGGGCGCTTCTTCAATACGTCCGTCGTCATCGGTCCGGACGGCGAGCGGCTGGGGGTCTACCGGAAAATCCACCTCTTCGACGTGGACGTGCATGACGGTGCCCGCTACCGCGAGTCGGAGTCGGTGGCGCCGGGTGAGGACGTGGTCTGCGCCGTCCCCGAGGTGGGCCGGCTGGGGCTCTCCGTCTGCTACGACCTGCGGTTTCCGGAGCTCTATCGGCGGCTCGTCGCCGACGGCGCGACCCTGCTCGCGGTCCCCGCTGCGTTCACGCTGATGACCGGCAAGGACCACTGGGAGGTGCTCCTGCGCGCTCGCGCCATCGAGAACCAGGCGTATGTGATGGCGCCGGCGCAGTGGGGCCAGCACTCGGAGAACAGACGGACCTACGGGCACGCGCTGGTCGCGGATCCCTGGGGGCTCGTCGTCGCTCGCGCCTCGGAAGGTGAAGGGCTGGCGCTGGCGCAGGTGGATGGGGAGCTGCTGGCGCGGGTGCGGCGGGATCTGCCCTGCCTGTCGCACCGGCGGCTGTGAAGGCCGCTTGGTAGGTCTCTTCACATGCTCCGACGAACTCTCGGGCTGGGCCTGCTCGGCCTGGCCGCGCTCTCCGGCTGCAGTCCCTGCCTCACGGACGCCACCGCCCAGGTTTCACCCGAGGCGCTGTTCCACACCGGCCGCACGCACCTTCACGTCGCCTTCGACACGTGGGAGCACGGCCTTGGGACCGTAGCGAAAGACGCCTCGCCCAGCGCGGCCGGGGTGCCTCGCACCGCAGGCTGTAACGCCCCGGCTGCCGCTGTGGTTGAATGCCGGCCATGCGCTTGTCCGCCCGCCTGCTCCGTCGTTTCTTGCTCCTGACCGTCGCCGCCTTCACCACGGCCCTCTTCGTCCAGGCCTGCGGGGACGGAGGCACGTCCCAGACCGACTGTGGCCCCGCCACCTGCGCCGGGTGCTGTGACAGCACCGGCGCGTGTCAGCAGGGGACCAGCCCGGATGCGTGTGGCACCGCTGGGGGTGCGTGCGGCGCGTGTGGCCTGGGCGCCGTCTGCCAGGCTGGGACCTGTGCGGTGGCGGGCGGCGGGGACGCAGGCGCAGACGCCGGAGCCACCGACGCCGGAGAGGATCCGGACGCGGGCACCGATCCCGATGCAGGGATGGACGCTGGGATGGACGCTGGCACCGACGCGGGCACGGACCCGGATGCAGGAAACCCCACCGACGCCGGCACCGACGCGGGCACAGACCCCGATGCAGGCACGGGAGGCGACGGGGTGACCTGCGGCGCCGCCACCTGCCCGGTGGGCGACGTGTGCTGCGTGGACTTCTCCTCTGGTTCGGCCGTCGCCTCCTGCGCTGAGACCTGTCCGCCCACCCAGGGCACCCTCGAATGCGACGGCCCGGAGGACTGCGGCGGCGGCGCGTCCCAGTGCTGCGGCACCATCGACTTCGGGGCGGGGACCTTCCCCTCGTGCCCCATCAACGACGTGGCCGCGGCCTGCGCCAGCACCTGCACGCCCAACTTCCCGTTCAGCTGCTCGACGACGTGGACCTCGGCGTTCTGTCACACCGCCGCGGACTGCGCGGGCTTCGGGCAGAACAACCAGTGCTGCACCTTCGAGCAGAGCGGCGCCAGCGCCACCATCTGCGTGAACGCGTTCATTGCGCCGGCAGCGGCGGCCTGTCACCCGTAGGCGGCGCAACGTCGGCGCTCGCCTTGCGCACCCGGTCCGGCGCGGGGAACCACGTGGGCCCGAGCCGGAACACCGCCGCGTGAAACTCCGCCTGCCGCTTCGAGGCGTACACGTACTCCATCACGCGCCCGTCCATCCAGGGGATCACCACCCGCCAGCCGCGGTGTCCCCGCTTCACCTCTGCCTCACCCCACCTAGGCGTCCTGCCCATGGACTGACCGTGAGCAGGAACCGCGCCGCCGCGTTTCGCCCTGCCTTCAAGGGGTTTCGCCGTCAGGCACCCGCACGGCCTGACTTCTTTTCAGGGACGCACCTCAGCCCACGTCCGCGCCCAGCGGGCGAGCAACCCCGACCCCGGAGCGCGCGGGAGAGATGAGGCGCACCGCCCGAAGCGGCTACACTCCCGCCCCTCTCGAGGAGTCCTGGTTGAGCGTTGGGCAGCGCCACATCGTCACGGCCGTGCTGGGCCTGCTCGTCGCCGCAGCCTGCAAAGGCGACGAAGACGCGGCTGCCACCGCCGCACCGCTCCCGGGTCCGCAGGTGGAGGAGGCGCCGCCGCGCGCACACCTCGCGACCTTCGAAGGAGAGGTGGCGGTGAAGCGGGCGGCGGGAGACGCGTGGGTGGGCGCAACGGCGGCGATGGTCCTGTTCGAGAACGACAAGGTGCGCACCGCCCGCGGCGCCCGCGCGCAGATCCGCTTCGCCTCGGGTTCCCTTCTGGCGGTGGGCGAAGACGCGCTGGTGGGCATCGCCGAAGCGCGGCCTCCGCCGGGACAGCACCCGGCGGACATCACCGTGCTCAAGGGCCGCATCGACGCGGAGCTCACCGACTCGCAGACCCAATCTTTGACGGTGAGCACGCCAGGCGCCACCGTCCGGGCCGGAAGGGAGATCGTGTTCCAATGAGCCCGCGTCCCCTCCCCTTCGCGCTCGTCTCCGGCTTGGCGCTCGGGCTCGCGCTCGCCGCGCCCGCGGCCTGGTCGGAGGATGCCTCCGCTGCCTCGAACGACCAGGAGCGCGCGCAGCTGGCCCTGAACGCCGTGCGCACCGCGCTCTCGCAGGTCGAAGCGGAGCCCGAGGTGCAGAAGGCGCGCGCCCACCTCGCGGACGCGGAGAGGCTCTACGCCAAAGGCCGCTTCGCCGAAGCCGCCGCCCGCGCGGACGAGGCCTGGAAGCTGCTCGCCGCCGCCGGCGCCAGCGGCACCCGCTTCTCCGTGGAGGTGGATGACGCAGGCGCGACGAAGGTCACCTCCAGGGCGGGTCAGCCGGTCCGGGTGGAGGCCCGCGGCGTGGAGCGGCAGGTGGAGCCGGGCGAGGTCGTCGCCATTCGCAAGGGTGACCCGCCGCCGGAGCCGCAGCGTCCGCCCTCCCCGCCCGCGCTGTCCCTCCCCGCAGACGGAGCGCTGCTCAAGCTGCGGCCGGACAAGGACGGGAAGCTCGGGCCGGTGAAGCTCACCTGGAAGCGCATCTCGGGCGCGCGCGGCTACACGGTGGAGCTCGCGCCTGAAGGGGATGCCACCGCCGAGCCGGTGGTGCTGCAGGCGCCCACGAACGAGCTGAAGCTGCCGCCTTTGCCGGCGGGCCGCTACCGGTGGACGGTGAAGGCGCGGGGGGACGCTTCGCTGTTGTCGGCGGCCTCGGAGGCGAGGGCCTTCCAGCTCGAGGCGGACACGCTGAAGCTCGACGTGCGCGGCACGGGGTGGAAGTAGCCATGCGCCTGTTCTGGACGCTGCTCATCCTGATGCTCGTCGCCGGGGTGGTGCCCACCGCGCTGGTCGGGTGGCTGTCCGCGCGCGAAACGCGGGAGATCCTCGTCCGTGACGCGCAGGAGTTGGCCCAGGAGCGCGTGAAGCAGCTGCGGATGAAGGCCCGCGCGGTCCTGGATGAACCGGCGCGCGCCGCGGTGGGGCTCGCCCGCGTCCCCGGCTACTTCCGGCTGCCGCGCTCAGAGCAGCAGACGTACCTGGGCAGCGTGCTCACGCAGCGGCGGGACCTCACCGCGGTCACCCTCTTCGCACCGGATGGGACGCGGCTTCCGGGGCTGCAGGCCTTCGCCCTGCGTGACCTGCCGCCCACCGAGCTCGCAGAACACGAGGCCCGGGCGCACCGGCTCTTCCCGCCGCAGCAGGTGACCTATTCGCCGGTGTACTGGAGCCCGTCGCGCGGGGAGCCGGTGGTCACCTTCGCCTTCCCCTTCGGCGAGCCGGCGGTGGCCTTCGGCGCGGCGGAGGTCTCCTTGCGCGAGCTGTCGGACGTGCTGGGGCGGCTGAAGGTGGGCTCGTCCGGGTTCGCCTACGTGGTGGACGCCGCAGGGCGGCTGGTGGCCGGCACGCCCGCGCTCGGGAGGGCGCAGGACCAGACCGGGGATGATGTTTCGGCCCGGCCGGCGGTGGCGCACCTGCTCGCGAGCCTGCGCGTGTCGCCGGGCGCGGAGACCTTCCACGTGGGCAACTTCGGCGAGGGGGACGACGCGGTGGTCGCCGCGTACTCGGTGATGCCCGAGCTCGGCTGGGCGGTGGTCTCCGAGCAGCCCATGGAGCTGGCGTATGTGCAGGTGGCGGACCTCGAGCGCCGGAGCCTGATGCTGGTGGTGGGCGCGGTGCTGATCGCGCTGGTGCTGGCGGCGGTCTTCTCCCGCTCCGTCACCCGGCCCCTGCAGGGCTTCCGCGAAGGCGCGCTGCAGCTGGCGCGCGGGAAGTTCGGCGTGCAGGTGGAGGTGAAGCAGAAGAACGAGCTGGGCGAGCTGGCCTCGACCTTCAACTACATGAGCTCGCAGCTCGACGCGTACGACCAGGAGACGCGCCGGCTCTACGAGTCTCTGGAGCAGGGCTACCTGGACACCATCGTCGCCCTGGCCAACGCCATCGACTCCAAGGACGCGTACACGCGCGGCCACAGCCAGCGGGTGGGAGACGTGGCGGTGGAGATTGGCCGGGAGCTGGGCCTCACCGAACGCGAGCTGAAGTGGCTGCACTACGGCGGCATCCTCCACGACGTCGGGAAGATCGGCATCGTGGAGACCATCCTCTGCAAGCAGACCCGCCTCACCGACGAGGAGATGGGGGTGATGCGCAACCACCCCGAGATCGGTGACCAGATGGTGCAGGGCATCCGCTTCCTGGACCCGGTGCGCGCCGCCATCCGCAGCCACCACGAGCGCTGGGACGGCACCGGCTACCCCGACAAGCTCGAGGGCGTGCAGATCCCGCTGCCCGCACGCATCGTCAACGCGGCAGACACCTTCGACGCGTGCACGTCCACCAGGCCCTACCAGAAGGCGATGCCGCTCGAGCAGGCCATGGAGATCATGGAGAAGCTCCGCGGCACGCAGCTCGACCCGGACGTGGTGGACGCCTTGCGCAGGGTCCTCGAGAAGAAGGGCGTGCGGCTCGAAGGGGGCCGGGCGCCGGTGAAGCTCGCGGGCTGAGCGCCGCTCGCTCTTCTGGGCGCTAACTGCCGGGCAGCAGCGCCGGCCGCACCCTGCGGCTCTTCTGGTACCCGTCCACCACGCCCACCGTCTGCAGCACCCAGAAGGCCACCCACGACACCGCCGCGGTGCCCAGGCCCCAGTTCCGAAGCCCGTCTCCAGAAGAGAGGGTCCCCGCGGTGAGCATCAGGGCCCCGGCGGCGCCGGTCAGCACCGGCCAACGCGACAGTTGCCAGCCCTTCGCCCGCGCCGCGTGCACGTCTCCCTTCCCGTGCGCGTCATCTCCGAGCCAGACCATCACCTGGGGCAGGGCCAGGGTGGAGAGCACCACGCCCGTGGCAGCGCCCGGCAGGAGCGCCACCGGCACCATGTACGGTCCAAAGCCCGTGGTCGCATACACCAGGCCCGCCACCACCAGCCCGCTCACCAGCAGGGACGCAGACGTGGTGACGACGGCCGTGGCCGGCGCTCCGCCGAGCACGAAGGCGGTCACCCTCCCAGACGGCGCCGGCGGCGCCGCGAGCCCCTTCGCCTCCGCGAGGCGCTCCTTGTCCACCCGCGGCCGCAAATCCCCCTTCGGCGGCGCGCCGCGCAAGACGTCTCCTTCGAGCTGTGGGGGGTACGCCAGGGGCGCGTCTTCGGCAGGCGGTTCTTCGGAGCGAAGCTCCGTCGGCACCGGCGGCGGCGTGGGCGGAGGCAACGCGTCCCCCCCCTCCTGCGCGGTGGCCAGGCAGGGGACCCCGAACGAGAGAGACACGGCGAGCGCCAGCGGAAGTCCTCTCATGCGCGCTCGACCATAGCCGACTATGGTGCCGCGCCCTCGAGGAGGAGAGATGAGCTTCTGGGATCACATCAAGCCGTCGCAGCCTGCGCCCACCCCCACCGCGCTGGAACGGGCGGCTGACCGCCGCGCCCTGACCATCACCTGGAGCGACGGACCTGTGACCACGCTCACCGCGCGCATCCTGCGCGGGATGTGCCCGTGCGCGGCCTGCGTGGACGAATGGACGCAGGAGCGGCGCCACGACGTGACCAAGGTCCCGGAGACGACCACCATCGAAGGGCTGCAGACGGTGGGGAACTACGCCGTCTCCTTCACCTTCAGCGACGGCCACGGCACCGGCATCTACAACTGGGAGACCCTCCGGAGGCTGTCGGACCTGCCCGCCCCTGCCGCGTAGCGCTGCAGGGCGGCGCGCTACGACTGCGCAGGCGCGGGTCGCCAGGGCGCGCCCTCTTCCGAGAGCAGCCAGTCCACGGTGCGCCCCACGCCATCCGACAGCGGTGTCCCAGGCCGCAGTCCATAGGCCTGCTGCAGCTCGCGCACGTCCGCCCAGGTGTGGTGCAAAGAGGTGCGCGGCAAGGGGACCTCCTCCCGCTCCGCGGCGCGGCCGATGCGCGCCTCCACCAGCTCCAGGACCCGCGTCACCGGCGTGGGGGTGCCGGTGCCCACGTTGTGGAGGGCGAACGGCGGTACCCCTTCGCCACCTTCGGGCGTCCGCTCCACGGCGCGCACCAGGACCTCCACCGCGTCGTCCACGTAGACGAAGTCCCGGCGCAATCCGCCGCCTTCGTACAGCGCCACCTTCTCCCGCTCGAGCAGGCGCAGCGCAAACTGCAGGGGCGCCTGGGTGGCCACGCCATAGGGGCCGTACAGCGAGAAGAACCGCAGAGACGTCACCGGCTGGCCGTGCGCGTGCGCGAACGCGTGAGACAGGTTCTCCGCCGAGCGCGCGGTGGCGGCCCGAAGCCCCAACGGCCGGTCCAGGGGCGTGTCCACGGCGAAGGGCAGCTTCTCGCCCGCGCCATACACGCCCGCCCCCGAGCCCAGGACCACGTGCTCGGTGCCCTGCGCCAGGGACTCGGCCAGCAAGGACGTGTACAGCGCCAATTCCAGCCCCGCCCACCGCGCGGCGACAGGCCCCTCCCGGAGCTCGTTGCGCGGCACCAGCGGCAGGTGCACCAGCACCCGGGGCCGGAAGACGGAGAGGTGGGCGGCGGCGTGCTCCGGCGTGGACGCGCGCTTGAGCCGGATGCCCGCGCCTTCGAGCAGCGAGGCGCGCGCGGGCGTGTGCGGATCCGCGGCGTCTTCGGGGAAGAGCACGCCCAGGACCTCGTGGCCCTCGGCGACGAGCCGCCGCACGAGGTGAAACCCGAGGAAGCCTGCGGCATCCGTCACCAGCACGCGCATCTGGGCAGCCCTCCCCTTGCTACTTGATGACCCGAAGGTGTCCTCGGGTGCGCGGCGGGGGCGGTTCGTCATCCCCGTCCGGGCCCTTGTCGTCCGCCGGCTTCTCCCCCGCCACCTCCTTGAGGATGGCGCGCGGGGTGGTGGCGTCCTCGGGCGGCTGCGCGCGGGCGTTCTGCACCGCCTGCTGGATGAGCTCCTGCGGCATGTCGTCCGGGTAGAGCCAGAACTCGCGCGACACCTGCGAGGTGATGGCAAAGAGCGCGGACCACGGCACCGCCACCTTGAAGCGGCTGCCGGAGAAGCTGAGCGAGGAGCGGATGCCCCAGTCCCCCACCGTGAGGTCCGGCGGATCGAAGCGGTAGGAGAGGTTCAGGCGCAGGTGGGCTTCGCCGCACAACGCCTTGGGGACCAGCACCCCCGGCCGCCTCGCGTCGAGGTGGATCATCACCATGCCCTTGTCGAGCGCGGTGAGCAGCCGTTCCTTCTTTTCGTTTTCCTTCTTGTCCATCGCCGCTACCTGCGCCGAACCGCGCGGTCCAGCTCTCGCTTGGTTTCGCGCTCCTTGATGGTGTGCCGGCGGTCTTCGTGCGTCTTGCCGCGGCACAACCCGAGCTCCACCTTGGCGCGCCCGTTCTTGAAGTAGAGCACCAGCGGGATGATGCTGTAACCCCGCTCGCGCACTTTCGTGGCCCAGCGATCCAGCTCTGAGCGGTGCAAGAGCAGCTTGCGCGCCCGGAGCGGCTCGTGCCCGAAGATGCTCGCCGGCTTCCACGCGCCGATGTGCGCGTTGTGCAGCCACAGCTCGCTGCCCTTCGGGAGCGCGTAGGCGTCCGAGAGGTTGGCTGTCCCCTCGCGTAGGGCCTTCACCTCGCTGCCCAGAAGCTGCAGCCCGGCCTCCACCTTGTCTTCGACGTGGTAGTCGAACTTCGCCCTGCGGTTCTCGGAGATGATCCGGACGTGGTCTTTGTCCGCGCCGCCGCCGCCCTGCGCCTTGCCGCCCGCCTTCGCCACCGTCAGACCTCCAGCGGCAGGTTGTCGATGAGCCGCGTGGTCCCCAGGTAACCGGCGACGAGCGCGCGTGCCGGGACGTCCTTCGTGACCCGCGTCAAGGGCCTCAGGGTCCGGGCGTCCACGACCTCCACGTAGTCCTCGCGCACGCCTGCCTCTTCCAGCTCCGCGCGCACCACGCCCACGAGCTCCCGCACGTCCACCCTGCCCTGCCGGGTCATCTGCTGGGCCTTCTGCAGCCCGCGCGAGAGCGAGCGCGCCTTCTCCCGCTCCGGCGGAGACAGGTAGGCGTTGCGGCTGGACATGGCGAGCCCGTCCGGCTCACGCACCGTGGGCATGCCCACCACCTCCACCCCCAGGAACAGGTCCCGCGCCAGGATCTGGATGACCCGGAGCTGCTGGA
Source organism: uncultured Myxococcaceae bacterium (assembly GCA_964596895.1). Lineage (GTDB taxonomy): Bacteria > Myxococcota > Myxococcia > Myxococcales > Myxococcaceae > JAFAFL01. The sequence continues at coordinate 2,531 of CAZQVZ010000165.1, read as the reverse complement.
AGTCCTTCTCGCCGAACAGCGCCACGTCCGGCCGGACGATGTTGAAGAACTTGGTGACCACGGTGGCGACGCCGCGGAAGTGGCCAGGGCGCTTGTCGCCGCACAGCCCGCGCGCCACGTCCACCACGTCCACCCAGGTCTGGCTGCCCGGCGGGTACATCTCGTCGTTGTCCGGCGTGAACACCGCGTGGGCCCCGGCCTTCGCGCACTTGGCGAGGTCCCCCTCCAGGTCCCGGGGGTAGCGGGACAGGTCCTCCTTCGGACCGAACTGCGTGGGGTTCACGAAGATGGACGCCACCACCACGTCGCAGCGTGAGGCCGCCTCGCGAATCAGCGAGAGGTGACCTTCATGCAGGTAGCCCATGGTGGGGACGAAGCCCAGACGCTGGCCCCGGAGGCGCGCCCCGTGACAGTAGCGGGCGGCCTCCGCCGCGGTGCGGAGGATCTCGATGCTCATCTGGACGCGCTGTCTACACCGGGACGCCGTAGATGGGACCGGTCTTCTCGTCCCGCTCTTCGGCACCCGGCTCCCGCGCCACCACCGTGGGGGACGGGTTGGAGGCCACCAGCCGGATGGAGGTGGACTGGAAGGAGTGCGCTTCGTCCGGGAAGGTCTCACCGCGGACCTCCTCGAAGAAGGCCTCGGCCGCGCCCTTCACGGTGCCGTAGAGGTCCGCGTAGCGCTTGACGAACTTCGGCTTGAAGTCCGGGTTCAGGCCCAGAAGGTCGTAGCAGACGAGCACCTGGCCGTCGCAGCCCACGCCCGCACCAATGCCAATGGTGGGGATGGAGAGCTGCTTCGTGATCTGCTCGGCGAGGTCGAGCGGGATGCCCTCGAGCACCAGCGCGTAGCAGCCGGCCCGCTCGAGCGCGATGGCGTCATCGAGCAGGCGCTGGGCGGTCTCTTCGTCCCGGCCCTGGACCACGTACCCGCCCATCTTGTGGAGCGACTGCGGCGTCAGCCCGATGTGACCCATCACCGGGATGCTCGCGCGGACGATGCGGCGGATGGTCTCCGAGAACTCGGCGCCGCCTTCGAGCTTCACCGAGTGGGCGCCCCCTTCGGCCACCAGCCGCCCTGCGTTGCGGACGGCCTCCTCCGGGTTGACCTGGTAGCTCATGAACGGCAGGTCCCCCACCACGTGGGCCCGCTTCGCCGCCCGGCTCACCGCCTGCGAGTGGTAGACCATCTGGTCCAGGGTGACCGGGAGCGTGGAGGGGTGTCCCTGGACCACCATGCCCAGGGAGTCCCCGACGAGCAGCACGTCCGCGCCGGCGTCATCGAGGATGCGCGCGAACGTGGCGTCGTACGCGGTGACCATGCAGATCTTCCGACCTGCGTGCTTTTGCCGCTTCAACGTGTGGATGGTGACCTTGTCCTTCACGGTTCACCTCCTTCTGGTTGGATGTTTCCGCCGCCGCCCCAGGGCCCTTCACCGTCCACCGAAGCGGATCGCCGTGGGCCGAACCCTTCACTAATACCGCAGAGTGTAATGGCTTCTGTCTACGTTGTCGGCAACTTGCGCACACAGCAGGCAGGCGGCGGCGCGTCCGGGAGTGGACGGCGGCCCTACGCCTGGCCCTTCTTCGAGGACATGGGGATGTAGTGCTGGACGCCGCGCTTGTGGCGGCGGATCACCCCGAGGAGGTTGTCGAGGTCCTCCTCGTTGTTCACGTAGTCGATGTCGCTGGTGTTGATGACCAGCAGCGGCGTCTCGGCGTAGTGGAAGAAGAAGTCGTTGTACGCGCGGGTCAGCTCTTCCAGATAGACGGGGTCGAACTTGCGCTCGAACTCCCGGCCGCGCTTCTTGATGCGGGAGAGCAGCACGTCCTGCCGCGCCTGCAGGTAGATGACGAGGTCCGGCTTGGTGACGCGGGTCCCCAGCGCCTCGAACACCCGGTCATAGAGGGAGAGCTCGTTCCTATCCAGCGTCAGGCACGCGAAGATCCGGTCCTTGGCGAACAGGTAGTCGCTGATGGTGACGGCGCTGAAGAGGTCCTGCTGGAAGAGCTCCTGCTGCTGCTTGAAGCGCGAGAGCAGGAAGAACATCTGCGTCTGGAACGCGTACTTCTGACGGTCCGCGTAGAAGCTCGCGAGGAATGGGTTCTCCTCCACGACCTCCAACACCACGCGGCCGCCGTACTTCTTCGCGAGCGCGTTGACGAGGCTCGTCTTCCCCACCCCGATGGGGCCTTCCACCACGATGTAGCGGTGATCCATGGATGCCCGCAGCCCCTCCAGGCGAGAGCCTCGAAAACGGCGCTGAGGCCGATTTTTCGGCTTCGGATAGTGAACGGATACAAGCACGCGAGGCCCACGCTGGCAACGGGTCCTGGAAAAACCCCAGCGATCATCGGGGCTTCGTTGACCTGACGTGTCGGGTCACGTATCGTCACGTCATTCACGCGCGCGTCCGTTGGCGCGGGAGGGGGCAGTTACCAGATGAGCCAGGCCGAGCAGAGGCGCAGGGGGGCGGTGGCAGAGGTGACGACCCGGGCGGAAGAGCCCAAAGCTGCGCCGGTAGAGGAGA
>CAZQVZ010000164.1:0-11917 GCA_964596895.1 uncultured Myxococcaceae bacterium | reverse complement strand
CCTCGCCGGCACCTACCCCTTGCCGGACTCACAGCTCGACCGGTTCTTGTTCCGGCTCTCCCTGGGCCACCCCTCCGCCGAGGTGGAGACGCAGCTGCTGGCCAGCCGCGCCGGCGGGGACCCGCTGCGGACGCTGCGGCCTGTGTGCACGCCTGATGAACTGCAGGCGCTGCAGGACGCGGCGAACACCGTCGCGGTGGCGCCCGAGTTGGCCGCGTACATCGTCGCGCTGGGTGAGGCGACGCGGAGGCACCCGGAGATGGAGCGCGGCGTCTCCACCCGCGCGCTCCTGTCGTTGACCGACGCGGTCCGCGCGCACGCGCTCTCTTTGGGCCGCGCGTTCGCCTCCCCGGCGGATGTGCGGCACTGCTTCGCGCCCGCGCTGGCGCACCGGCTGCTGCTGCGCTCGGCGGTGATGGGCAGCTACTCACGGGACGAAGCGGCGCACCTGCTCGCCGAGATCTCCCGGCAGGTCCCGGAGCCCCGGTAGATGTCCACGGCGCGCCCCCTGCGCCTGGCGCCCATCGGCGCGGACCGGCCCGTGCGCAGGGGCCTGTGGGCGCGCATGCTGAAAAGGCTCGAGCCCCCGCGCACCCTGAAGGTCACCAGGGTGGGCCGCACCTACCTGGTGGTGACCGTGGGCGTGGGCCTGGGCGCGCTCAACACCGGCAACAACCTCCTGTACCTGGTGCTGGGGCTCTTGCTCTCCCTGATCGTGCTCTCGGGGGTGCTCTCCGAGCGCTGCCTGCGGGGGCTCTGCGTCCGCCGGCTCGGCGCCGAGGCCCCCTTCGCGCACGAGCCCTTCGCGTTTCGCTGGGCGGTGACGCGGCCGCGCGGCCACGCCTTCGCGCTGGAGTTGTCGGAGGCGGACGCGCCGCTCGAAGGCAAGGGCACGCTGGCGCACCTGCCGCCGGGCGAGGAGGTGGTGGTGCGCGGGGACATGCTCGCCACCCGCCGCGGACCGCACGCGCTCTTCGGCATCCGGGTCACCACGCGCTTTCCCTTCGGGCTCTTCGCCAAGACGCGCGTGTTCGACGCGCCCGGCGCGCTGCACGTCTTCCCGCGGCGGGTGGGCCGTGCACAGGGCGCAGACGATCTCCCCGAGTCCGCGGACGGCGCCCAGGAGAGCCGCCACCGGATGGGCGGCGTGGGTGAGGTCACAGGCCTTGCGCCCTTGCGTGAAGGGGACGACGCGCGCCGCGTCCACTGGGCACGGAGCGCGAGCCTCGGGCAATGGGTCCGGCTGGAGCGCGCCCGCGACGAGCGGCGGACGGTGGTCTTGAAGCCGGGCACCGAAAGCCCCTCCGAGGCGCTGGAGCGCGAGTGCGAGGTGCTCGCGGCCGCGCTGCACGCGCTCATCCGCAGCGGGCACGAGGTGGGCTTCGAGAGCGCGACCTTCGCCCTGCGGCCTGCACCCGGCCCCGCGCAGGAGCGGCGGATCCTCCAGGCGCTCTCCTCGCTCGGCTTCGAGGAGCGCGCGGCGTGACGCCCCAAAGGCGCACCCGCGTGCGGCTCCTCCTGCGCGATCTGGCGGCGGCCTCGGCCTTCGCGTCCATGGGCCTGTCCGGCGAGCTGCCCCTGTGGGCGCTGGGCGTATTCGGCCTCTCTTTGGCGCTGGCGCTTCTGGGGCTGCGGCCTCTGGCGAAGCTGCCGGTGGTCAGCGGCGTCCTGCTCGCGGTCAGCGCGCTGGCGCTCTACGGCGGCGTGGGCGCGGGGAGCATGGACCTGGTGGTGGCGGCGTGCGCGTTCGCTTCGCTCATCACCGCGCAGCGGATGTTGTCTTTGCCGGGCCCCCGGACCGACCACCAGGTCCTCCTGACGAGCCTGCTCATGATCTCCGGCGGCGCCGCGCTCTCCGGGGAGCTGCTCTTCGCGCTGGCGCTCATCGGCTTCGCTGCCCTCTCCTGCTTCACGCTGCTTCTGGGCGTGCTCGACGAGGCCGCGGGCAAGGACGCGGCCCTGAAGGTGCGGCCGGCGGCAAAGGCGACGGCGTGGGGCCTTCTGGCGGCGCTCCTGGGCGCGGCGGTGCTCTTCGCGCTCTTCCCGCGCCTGTCGTGGAACGTGGCGGGGCGGCGGGCGTCGCGCGGCTTCGGCGTGGCGCAGACCGGGCTCAACGAATCCGGGGTCTCCCTCTCCTCTTCGGGCGGCTCCATCAAGACCAACCCCCGCGTGGTGGCCCGCGCCTTCCTCGAGCCGGACCCGGGCCGGGAGCGCCTGGACGCGTATTTCCTCGCCGGGACCTACGGCACCTTCACCGGCAGCGCCTGGACGGATGACCGCCTTGCCGCACCGCCGAAGGACCGCGTCTTTCTGCGCGACACCGAAGGGCTGCAGAAGGGTGACATCGTCAAGCAGCGCATCGAGCTTCTGCCTGCGTACGGCGCACAGACCGCCATCGCCCTGGTGGAGCCGGTCCTCCTGGGCGGCGTGCGCACGCAGCTGCAGACCACCTATGGCCAGTCACGGATGGTGCACCGGCCGGGGCAGGACGTGCGCATGGAGTCCCGCGCGGACGCGTACACCTACCGGGCCTTCAGCGCCCAGCGGCCCCAGGAGCTCCCGCCGCCGCCGCCGCTCACCGACGAGGAGCGCGCGCGGCACCTGGCGCTGCCGGACGGCCTGGACCCGCGCGTCGCGCAGCTGGCGGAGCAGGTCGGAAGCGCCGAGTCCGATCCCCTGCGGCTGGCGCACAGGCTCGAGGCCTACCTCAAGCGGACGTACGCGTACTCCCTGGATCTGCCCGAGACCGAAGGCGACCCCCTGGCGTCCTTCCTCTTCGAGCGGCGCCAGGGGCACTGTGAGTACTTCGCCTCGGCGCTGGCGGTGATGCTGCGCGCGCGCGGGGTGCCCTCGCGGGTGGCCACCGGGTTCTTCGGCGGCGAGCGCTCGGGCGAAGACGGCGCCTACCTCATCCGCGCCGGAGACGCGCACGCGTGGACGCAGGTGTGGATAGACGGGCGCGGGTTCGTGAACCTCGACGCCACCCCCGAGTCCGGCCGCAGCGCCAGGCCGCAGCGCCTGCTGGCCTGGGCGCTCCGGCAATACGAGCGTGTGGAGTCCTGGTGGCGCCTGGCCATCCTCGAATACTCGCTGCGCGATCAGTTCCAGATCGCAAGGGGCCTCTTCTCGCGTGACCGCGACGGGCGCGGCCACCGGCACGGGGAGGCCGCCGCGCAGGGCGAAGGCTCTCGGAGAGATCTCTGGCTGTGGGGCGCCGCGGCGGTGCTCGCGCTGTACGCCGCCTGGCGCTACCGCCGCTTCCGGAAGGGCCGGCCCACGCAAGATGCCGCCGCCTCCCTGCGCGCCCGGGCAGAAGTGCTGCTCGCACGGCACGGCGTGGCGCTCGACGCAGAGGAGGGCTTCGAGGATCTCGCCTTGCGCCTGGGGTGCGAAGGTCACCCGGCGGCGAAGGCCCTGGGGGACGTCAAGGACGCCTGGCTCCGGGCTCGGTTTGGCGGCGGGGTGTTGCCTCCGCCCATGGCCGAGGCCCTCCTTCGCCACCTGGAGTCGGCGCTCAGACAGAGCCACCCGGCCCCGGACCGACGAGCGGCCTGACTGGCCGACTGCTCTACGGCCTGCCCTTGCACGTCTGCTGAACCGTGGCGTGGACGTGTCTAGCCTTCTCCCTCGGAGGTGGCGGCATGGAACCCACGCAAACGAGGCCGGAGCGCTTCGAGCAGCCCGGCGAAGACGAGCACCCTGTTGACACCGACTGCCCCTCCAGCGACCCCGGGGGCTGGCGGCCGAGCGATGCGCCTTCGAGCCCGGAGCGCATCGGCCACCAAGGTTCTGAAGAAAGTTCTCCGGGCCGTCAGGAGGAGCACAAAAACAGGCTGTAACACCTACAGAGAGTGAGGCCCCCGTTGGCGTGGAGCTGTCGTAAGTCGTTGTTTTTCCACGCGCTTGACGGGCAACAACCGCTGGCATCCGCATTGCTCAAGTCAAGGGCGTTCACGGGGAGGTCGGGGAGTGGCGTCGGAAAAGAAGCCTACGAAGCGAATCAATAGGGAGAAGAAGCCCATGCAGCTTTCTACCGAGTCGTCGAGCCCTGGCTCGCTCTCGATGTACCTGGCGGAGATCAACCGCTACCCCCTGCTCACCGTCGACGAGGAGCAGGCCCTGGCCCGCCGCTTCGCGAAGGGTGACTTGCAGGCCGGCCACCGGCTGGTGACCGCGAACCTCCGGTTCGTGGTGAAGGTCTCGTACGAGTACCGCTCGTACGGCATCCGGATGGCGGACCTGATCCAGGAGGGCAACATCGGCCTGATGAAGGCGGTCCAGAAGTTCGACGCCGACAAGGGCATCCGCCTCATCTCGTACGCCGTGTGGTGGATCCGCGCGTACATCCAGAACTACATCCTCAAGTCGTGGTCTTTGGTGAAGCTGGGCACGACCCAGGCCCAGCGGAAGCTGTTCTTCAGCCTCGCGCGCACCCGCCGGGAGCTGGAGAAGCTCAACGGCACCGCGGACGGCCACATCGCCAATGTGGACGACATCGCCAAGCGGCTGAACGTGAAGCCCCAGGAGGTCCGCGAGATGGAGCAGCGGATGGGCGGCCGCGACCTGTCCCTGGACGCGCCCATGGGCGAAGACGGCGGCAACAGCCACGTGGACTTCGTGGCGTCCGAGGCCATTGGGCAGGACGACGAGGTGGCGGACAAGGAGGAGGCGGGCATCGTCTCCGCGCGCGTGCAGACCGCGCTGCGCAGGCTGGACCCGCGCGAGCGCTTCATCATCGAGCAGCGGGTGATGAACGAGCGGCCGATGACGCTCAAGGAGCTCGGGGAGCACTTCGGGTTCTCCCGCGAGCGCGCCCGCCAGCTCGAGATCCGGGCGAAGGAGAAGCTGAAGATGGAGCTCTCCGCGCTGATGACCGAGGTCGATCCGGAGATGCTCGAGGCGCACTGAGTCGTCGTCTCCGGCTGTTGGGTGGGTGAACGCGCGGCGGCCCGGGTCTGTTAGGCTCGGGCCGCTTGCGTTTGGGGGCCCTCCTTCACAGCGTCTTTCCGGTTCGCCCAGGCGAACGGCGGCTGACGCTGCTGCTGTTGCTCCACAACCTCTTCGCCGTCGGCGCGTTCATGACCGGCCGGTCGGTGAGGGATGCCCTGTTCCTCGCCGGTGCGGACCGGGGCCAGCTGGCGTGGATGTACGTGGCCTCCGCGGCCACGGTGGCGCTGGTGGGGCTGGTCTATGGCCCCCTCGCCGGGCGTGTGCGGCGGGACCGGATGGCCACGGTGAGCTCGGCGCTGTTCGCCGGCGGGTTCGTGCTCGCCTTCATCGCCGAGCGCGCGAAGGCGCCGTTCGTCTACCAGGGGCTCTACATCTACGTGGAGCTGATGGGCGCGCTGACCCTGGTGCAGTTCTGGACCCTGGCCAACGAGCTCTTCCACGCCCGCGAGGCGAAGCGGCTGTACGGCTTCATCGGCTCGGGCGGGATGATCGCCAACATCTTCATCGGCCTGCTCACCGCCTGGGTGGCCAACGCGCTCGGCGCCCCCGCCCTGCTGCTCCTGTGCACGGCGCTGCTCGGGGCCTGCGCGGCGGCGGCGTACGCGGTGGGGAGGCTGGGCCGGCAGCGGATGTTCGCGCGGGCGGCCACTGGAAGTTCTTCAGGGGGGCGTTCTTCGAAGGTGAAGACCGGCGCGGGGCGCGTCTTCACGAGCCCCCATCTGCGGATGGTGGCGGCGCTCACCGCGCTGACCTTCCTCACCACCTCCATCATCGACTTCCAGTTCAAGTCCATCGCCGGGGACAGCTTCCCGGTGGACCGGCTCGCCGCGTTCTTCGGGTACTTCTACGCGGTGGTGGGCGTCCTGGCGCTGGTGCTGCAGCTCTTCGGCACCGGGCGGATCCTCTCCCGGGTGGGCGTGGTGGGCGCCTTGAGCGTCCTGCCGCTGGCGCTCGGCGGCGGGAGCCTGGTGCTGGCGCTGCTGCCGGTCCTGTGGTCCGCCGCGTTCGTGAAGGGGGCGGACAACCTCTTCCGCTACTCCATCAACGACGCCACCTCGCAGATCCTCTTCCTCCCGGTGTCACCGCAGGCGCGCGCCTCCGCCAAGGCCTTCATCGACAGCGTGGTGAAGCCGGTCTCCATTGGGGCGGCGGGCCTGGCGCTGTTGGGCTACCGCGCCGTGTTCGGCGGAGATCCGTGGAAGCTGTCCTGGGTGGCGCTGTTCCTCTGCGCCGCCTGGCTGGGCGTGGTGTGGGCGCTTCGCAGCCGCTACGTGCGGAGCCTGCAGGACAACCTGCGCAGCCGCAGGCTGGATCTCGCGTCCACGCCGTACAAGGTGTCTGACCCCAGCGCCATCCGCGTGCTCACCCGCGCGCTGGAGTCCGGTGTCCCCCGCGAGGTCCTGGGGGCGCTGGAGCTGCTCCCCCACCTCGAAGATCTCTCCCTGGACAACCGGGTGGAGGCGCTGCTCGGCCACGCCGTCCCCGAGGTCCGCATCGCCGCGCTGGACTACTACCGGGAGCGGCAGGCGGTGCGGTTCGCCAACTCCATCTTCCGCTGCTTCGAGGATCCCGAGCCCCGGGTGCGCGCGGCGGCGGTGAACGCGTTCTGCGCCATCGGCAAGGACCGGGCGGTGCGCAGCGTGCGCGCCTTCCTCCAGGATGGGGACCCGGCGGTCCGCTCCGCGGCGGTCACCGGGATGATCCGGTACGGCGGCCTGGACGGCATCCTCATGGCCGCGGAGGCGCTCAAGGGGCTCATCGCCCACGAGGACCCGGTGATGCGCCAGCACGCCGCGCGGGTCCTGGGGGCGGTGGGGGTCCGAAACTTCTACCAGCCGGTCCTCGAGCTGATGAACGACATGGAGCCTTCGGTGCGGCGCGAGGCCATCGCCTCGGCGGGAGTGTTGTGCTCCTCCGAGTTCGTGGTCCCGCTCATCTACAAGACTCGCTCCGCCGAGACCGGCCGCGAGGCGGTGGAGGCGCTCTCGCAGTTCGGGCCCTCCATCATCCCCACCCTGGGCAAGGTGCTGCAGAACCGGCTGGAGGCGCAGCCCATCCGCTGCGCGGTGGCGAGGGTCCTCGGGCGGCTGGGGACGGCGCAGGCGGCCTCGCTCATCTGCCGGCAGCTCGACGAGGCCGACGAGGAATTGCGCTCGGTGCTCTACCGCGCGCTGGCGAAGGCGGTGCGCACGCAGAAGGTCCCCGTGGACAGGGACGCGGTGAAGGCGGCTTTGGACCGGGAGTTCAACCGCGCGTTCCACGCCCTGCACGCAGGCGGGGTCCTGGGGCTGGGCAACGGGCCCGGGCCGCACACGCCGCGAAGAGGCCGAAAGTCCGCGGCGGCGCTTCTGGCCTCTGCCCTCACCGACAAGGTGGCGGCCACCGAGCGGCGCATCTTCACGCTGTTGGCGGTGCTCTACCCCTACGCGGAGATGGAGCGCATCCACGCGGGCATCCGGGACGCCGCCGCCGAAGACGCGCCCAGGCGGCGGGCCACGGCGGTGGAGCTGCTCGACAACCTGCTCGACAGGGACCTCAAGCGGAAGCTCCTGCCCCTTGCGGACGACGTGCCCCGCTCAGAGAAGCTCGCCGCGGTGGCGGAGCTGTTGCCGCCCTTCTCCCGCGAGCAGGGGGCCCTCCTCGCAGACCTGCTGGGTGACGAGAGCGCCTGGGTCCGCGCCTGCGCCGTCTACTACGCCACCGAGGTGGGCGAGCCCGCCGTGGCCGACCGGGTGTCGGCCGCGGTGGGCGACGCAAGCCCGGTGGTCCGGGAGATCGCCCTGGTGTGCAGCCACAGGGCCAGGCCGGACGAGGCGGCGGCGCTGGCGAAGGGCAGGCTCAAAGACGAGGCGAAGGTGGTGCGCAGGCAGGCGGCGCGCATTGCCGGCCAGACGCTGCAGTCGGCGTGAGCCTCGCGGCCCCGGCGCGGGGCGTCGAACGGCGTCCGGCGTCAGCCGCCCTTCGGGCTGAAGGTGGCGAAGAGCATCCACGCGCCAATGGCGATGAACGCCACCGCCGCTGCGCGCTCGATCCACTTCGGGTTCACCACGCGGGTCAGCGCCTCGCCGAAGAGCACCGCCACGGCGCTGGTCAACACGAGCGCCGCGGCCGACCCGATGAACACCGCCCACCGCGAGCTGCCGGAGGCCGCAAAGGACAGGGTGGCGAGCTGGGTCTTGTCCCCCAGCTCTGCGAGGAAGATGGTGGCGAAGGTGGTGACGACGAGCTTCCAGTCCATGCGCCGGTCGATACACCAGCCGGCCAGGCGCGGCGGGAACAATCTCGCTCGCCCGGCTGTCCGGGTACACTGTGCACGCCGTGTCCCAGCCCCCGACAGACCCCCGGCTCCGCATCTGGTTCAACCAGAGCTGGGGCCCCATGCGCACCGAAGCCCGCTCGTACTCCCGGAAGGATGGCCCCGTCGTCGCCGGCGTGGATGAGCAGGCGAACTACCCGCTCTTCGGCTTCGAGCTCCAGCAGGAGAGCTACCGCATCGCCGAGTGGCGCGCGGACGGGGTCCGCTTCTACCCGCCCCCCAGGGCCTCTTTGGAGCGCGCGCGGGGCTCGGCCGGGTTCGAGCCAGTGCCGCCTGAAGAGCTGAGGCCGGGCTACCTGGACGTCCCTACGGGCACCATTCTGCGACTGCGCGAAGGCGACTCGCTGCTCACCGTCACCGTGGACCTGCTCCGTGAGCGGGCAGGCTGGGACAAGAAGAAGGCGGCGTTCTACCTGGTGTTCCTCGTCTGCGCGGCGCTCGGCGCGCCTTTGGCGTTCCTGCTCGCCGGCCCGGACCCCACCCTGGTCAGGCGCGCCATGGAGGATTCGCGGGTGAAGCGCGGCCTGCCTGCCCAGCCGGAGAAGCTGGACCTGGACGCCATGGGCGCGGAGGACCCCGAGGCTGCTCGCAAGGGGAACGACGGGACCATGGTCCTGCCTGCCAGCGTGCGGTGAGTGAGATCCGCGGCGAGCGGGCTAGAGTCCTCCCACCGATGCTGTCCACCGTGGAGAAGGTCCTCTTCCTCAAGTCCATCGACCTGTTCTCGCAGATCCCCGGCGAGGACCTGACGCAGGTGGCCATGGTCTCCGTGGAGGAGGCGCACGAGCCGGGGGACGAGATCTTCTCGGAGGGCGAAGCAGGAGACGCCCTGTACCTCGTGCTCGACGGCAAGGTGCGCGTCCACAAGCAGGACCGGGTGCTGGCGGAGCTCGGCGAGCGCGAGTGCTTCGGGGAGATGGCGCTGCTGGACGCCGCGCCGCGCAGCGCCACGGTGACCGCGCTGGGGGACACCAACCTGCTCAAGATCTCCCGCGAGGACTTCCAGGAGATCATGTCCGAGAAGCCGGAAATCGCCGTGGGGATCATCAAGGTCCTGACCCGTCGGCTGCGCAACGCCACGCAGTAGGCCCGGCGCGGGTAGGACCTTCGGGGCGTGCGGCGGTAGACTTGCGGGCGCATGGCACAGCCTCAGACCCGGGGCGCGGCGGCGGCGGCGTCCGGCGCAGCCACAGACCCGATGCAGGATCCCCAGAAGCGCGAGCGCGTGGAGCTGGCGCGCAACTTCGCCTTCCACCTGCTCAAGGGCATCAAGCAGATCGGCATGTACCGGCACAACGACGCCAAGTTCGCCGAGTTCCTCGGCAAGGCGCACGAGGCCATTGGTCAGTACACGCGGGAGCACGGGGCCCTGTCCTTGAAGGTGGACCCCCAGAACCTCCTGCTCTACGGCCAGCCGCTGTTCAGCGAGGACAACCCGCTGCCCTACAAGTTCTACAAGGACGGCATCCGGCAGCTCATCTTCCGGCCGGAGCTGCCCGTCGAGCAGCTCGTGGCCTTCACGCTGATCGCGGTGTCGGACTCGGAGCGCGGCGAGGACGTGCTCGCGCAGCTGTGGCGCAGCGGGCTCGAGCACATCGAGTACGTGGTCGTCGAAGGCTTCAAGATGGACGAGTTCTCCGAGGAGGAGGTCGCCGTCGAGGTCGATAAGATCGTCGGGTTCCTCTACAACCGCCTGCGCACCAACTCGGACGACTACCTGCGCTTCGCGCGCGTCTCCACCGAGGATCTCGACAGCAAGCTGGAGGACGTGGACCAGCTCCGCGGCGCGGTGGTCGGGGGCGTCACCGCCACCGACGCGCTCAAGGCCCGGCTGCAGAAGGAGATTGAAGAGGAGGAGGCGCAGAGGCTCTTCCCCAAGCTCGTCTCCGCGGTCTTCCAGGTGGTGGAGTCCGGGGTGGACGACGCCGGCGTGCTCGAGGAGATGTTCGGACAGTTGCTGGACGCGATGCTGATGCAGGAGGACTTCGCCACCATCAACAACATCGTCCTCAAGCTCCGGGCGATGGAGCAGAAGGACCCGGGCAACGACGTCATTGGCCGCCTGAAGATGTCCTTCGTCAGCCGGATGGGCGAAGAGCAGCGGCTGGGACGGGTGGGAGAGGTCCTGCGGACCACGCGGCCCAGGCACCCGCAGGATCTCGTCCGCTACCTGCAGGCGGTGGAGGCGCTGGCGGTGCCCACCCTGCTCGACATCCTCGAGTCGGTGGAGATCCCGGAGAACCGCCACCTCTTGTGTGACGTGCTCGCCGAGCATGCGAAGGAGATCCCCGAGCCCTTCGTGCACCGGCTGGAGGCGGACCGTCCGCAGAGCGTGCGGGACATGGTCTACATCCTCGAGAAGAGCGGGCACCCGGACCGGATCAAGATGTTCGGCGTGGTGCTGCAGCACAAGAACCTCGCGGTGAAGCTCGACGCGATGGCGGTCATCGCCAGAGGCCGCACCGGCGAGGCGCGCAGGCTCATCTGCGAGGCGCTGTCGGACCCCGCGCCCCAGGCCCGCATGCTGGCGGCGAGGCTCCTGCCCGAGTTCGACGGGGACAAGGCCTACCTGGACCTGGTGAAGGTCATCAAGGACCCTTCCTTCGAGAAGAAGGGCCAGGAGGAGAAGGCCGCGCTCTACGCCGCGCTGGGGGCCACCGGCCTGCCGGGCGCGCTGGCGTTGATGCAGCAACTGCTCGCGCAGAAGGCCTCCTTCCTCAACAAGAAGAAGGTGCTTGAGGACAAGCTGCTCGCCATCGCCGGTCTCACCGGGGCGCAGTCCATCCAGGGGCTGAAGCTGCTGCAGGCGCTGGTCGAGGACAAGGCGCAGCCCACCGAGGTCCTGGTGGCGGCGCGCAAGGGCATCTACCAGACGAAGAAGGCGCTGTTCGGCGACGGCGCCGCGGAAGAGTAGGACACAGGCAGGAGGCCCCATGGCGGACGCGATCAAGATCAACCCCGGAGAGATGCAGGAGAACCTCTCCGACTTCGGTCGCGCGCACTCGGAGAAGCTGCAGACCTGGGCCCGGAACGTGGTGTCCAGCCTCTACATGCTGGTCCGGTCGGTGAAGATGTACGACCCGGACAACGCCGTCTTCAACAAGCCGCTGGGCGCGCTGGCCGAGAACATCAACGCCGTCATCGCCAAGGAGGCCCGCTTCGAGCTGATGACGGTGAAGGACTCCTTCTACCTGAACAACATGCTGGTGAAGGTGGACCTGAACGCGCTGGAGAACGTCCGCTCCCTCGTGGCGGAGCTGCGGGCCAAGGACGTGGGCGGGTTCACGCTCACCAAGCCGGTGACGGTGACGGAGCTGCAGAACTTCGTCTGGATCTTCGCGCGCGAGCAGGCCGAGCAGACCGAGGAGGACGGCATCGGCGGCCGGAAGCTCCTCAACATGAAGGTGGCGAAGTACTCGAAGCTCAAGGAGAAGCTGGACAAGGACGACCTGGACAACCCGGACGACCAGAAGGTGGACCGGAAGAAGTACGCCATGACCGTCTACGCGCGGGCGGTGTTCTTCCTCGGCAAGTACATGGAGTCCATCCGCGAGGGGAAGCCCTTGACCACGTCGAAGGCCCTGCGGCTCATCCAGGACTTCGTGGACATCAGCTACGACCAGCGCACGCACTTTCTGGGGATGACCACCC
>CAZQVZ010000163.1:0-11977 GCA_964596895.1 uncultured Myxococcaceae bacterium | reverse complement strand
CCTGGGGGGGGCTGTGCCTCGCCGCAGGGCTGCTCACGAGCTGAGGCAGAGCCTCTGTAACCTTTCTACCCGTCCGATCGTGGTGAGGGCTGAAAGGTAGAGGTCCCCATGCCCCCGTCGCGTCTGGATGCCATTGCTCCCGCTCGTCCCTCCGGCGTCATCCGGCTCGTCCTCAGCAGAGTCCGCAGGATGTACGGCCGCGTCCCCAGCCCCTCCCGCCTGATGGCGCGACACCCCCGCGTCTTCTGGGCCAATACCCTCATCGAGTTGGGGATGCGGCGGATGGACCTGTTGCCGCCGCGCTCACGCTCGCGGAGGCCACTTCACCCCGCTCCACATCGATGCCCCGGAGTGCGTCCCGCACGTCGAGGATGCGGCCACGGGTGACGTGGTCGCCCATGACCGGCGCGCCCCGCCCGGGAAGGATCCAACGAACGCCCTCGGCGGTGACCTTCATGAGCTGCTGCGCGGTCCACTCCGACGCCCCGCCACCGGCGGTTGCGGGAGCGATGCCTCCCACAGCGTCTCGCCTGAATCCGCGCGGACTACGCCGTATCACGCGCCAGCGAAGCGGATGGGGTCACCCGGTCCCGGTACTCGTCCGCGAGCCGCCCCATCTCCTCCGCGAGCCGCTCGCCTTCCACCAGCAAGCGCGCCTTCAACTTCGCCCGGTTGCCGAGCGCGAAGAACACCTGCACGTCCCGCAGGACGCGCCGCCAGCGCTCCAGGAAGGAGCGGGTGAACAGCGCCAGCGGCAGGCACGCGGCGAGCGTCACCGCCAGGCCCCACGGGCCCCACAGCCACCACGCGCCGAGCGCCATCAGCGCGGCCCAGATGGGCGTGAGCCCCAGCGCGGACACCAGCTTCACGGTGGCCTGCTGATCCCACGAGACCTTCAGCGCCCGGTTGAGCAGCCGCGGAATCCAGAACGGCACGGCGTAGAGCACCATCCCCAACAGGAACAGCGGCACCCCTACCAGCAGCGACGCGAGGTTCTTGAGGATGAACCGGTAGACCTCGCCGCGGCGGTACACCAGCGTCAAATCCCCGGGGTCCGCGTGCGCGAGCGCCAGCCGCGTCCGAAACGACATCACGTCCTCGCGCAGGGCCTCGTAGCGCTCCGGCTGCTCGGTGCGGAAGAGCTTGATGCCGGCTCCAAAGCGCCGCCGCCGGTCCGGGTCCCGCGCCTTCTCCCCGAGCCGGAACGCGTAGAGCTGCTCGGCCATGTCCACCACCGGCAGGTCCTCCCACTTCTCCAGGTTCAGCGTCACCGCGCGCAGGTTCGCCTCCACCGCGTCGGTCAAGGCGCGCACCTTCACCGACTCGTCCTCGCCGTCCGCGGGCATGAAGTCCGAGGTCTGCAGCGGCTCCCCCACGTCGATGAAGACCCGGCTTCGGAACCGGTGCTTCTCCTCGTAGGTGAGGCCCACGGGGATGACCGTGGGCGGCGCGCCGCGGCGGCCGGCCCGGAAGGCGATGCGCGCAGCGCCCGTCTTGATCTCCGCCAGCATGGGCTCGGAGTGGCTCTTGCCTTCAGGGAACAGGGTGATGGCGCGCCCGTCCACCAGCGCCTGGGTGGCGGCCTCGAACGTCCCTTCGTTCTTCCCCATCTGCGCGGGGTCATCCTGCTTGCGGTACACGGGCAAGGCGGACAGCCCGCGCAGCATCTGGCCGATGACCGGCGTCTTGAACAGCGGCGCCTTGGCGAGGAACGTCACCGGCCTCGAGGTGATGACGAAGATCAGGGCGGGGTCCACCAGCGCGTTGGGGTGGTTGCCCACGAAGATCACCGGGCCGGTCTCCGGGATGGGCCGCGCGTTGACCTCCAACCGGTAGAACAGGCGCAGCGCGAAGCCCACCACGGCGCGGACGAAGGCGTAGAACACGGCGGGAGTATACGCGCCCCAGGACCCGCGCTCGCGAGCAGCCAGGCGCTAGAACAGCCCGATGCTGAAGTGCACGTTCGCCCGCTGCTCGTTCACCAGCGGATCCGGGTCGAGGTTCACGCCGAGGTCCAGCGCGATGGGTCCAATGGGCGTGCCGTAGCGGATGCCGGCCCCGGCCACGTAGCGAAGCTGCAGCGCGTCGAACCCGACGGGATCCAGCCAGAGGTTCCCGGCCTCGAAGAACAGCCCCATGTCGAAGCTGCCGAACACCGGGAACCGCAGCTCCGCCTTCCCGAGCGTGTACAGCTCCCCGCCCTCCCCCGGCAGGTCCCCGCCGCCCAGCAGGTGCTGCGCCTCCCGGCTGCAGCCTTCCTGGAGAAGCAGCCCCACGCACTCACCGATGTCCCCGCGCAGCTCCGCCCGCCGGTCCTCGGCGATGACCCCGTCCTCCCGGAACCCGCGCATGGAGCCGGCGCCGCCCAGGTAGAAGCGCCGCGGCGCGATGGAGCGGGACTCCTCCTCGAGGTGGATGATCCGCCCGCCGCGCGCGGAGAGCGCCAATACCACCCGCGGGTAGAGCGGGATGTAGCCGGTGATGTTCCCGGCGAGCTTGAGCGTGTTGATGGGGAACTGCTGGCGCCCGCCGCCGGGCAGGAACTCTTCAGCGCCCAGATCCCGCGTCAGCTCCGTGGAGCCGGTGACCAGCAGCCCCCTGGACGGACGCGCGAAGTCGTCCCGGAAGTCCATGGTGAACGACGGCCGGACCGACCAGAGGCTGAAGTTGCCGTGCCCGAAGCGCAGCCGCTCGAGGTCGGTGCGGCCCAGCCGGTAGAGATCCTGGGAGGTCTGCGAGAGCCGGACGCGGTCGTGTTCGATCTCGGTGTGCGTGGCCAGCGTCAGCCAGTCCATGGCCGCCCAGTCCACGCCCGCCACCGCCGCCCAGCGCAAAAACGTGAAGGCCGGGCGGTGCACCCGCTCACCGACGAGGTCCAGCCGCGCCCCCACCCTGGCGGGGTTCCACGCCCAGATCCGCGGCTGCGCCAGCGCCATGTTCCCGCGGAAGTCGATGCCGTCCAGCACCCCCTCCGGCGCGTCGATGTCCCCCGAGGCCACCAGCGCGCTCGCGCCGATGTAGTTCACCTTGAGGCGCCCGGAGAAGCTCGTCCCCAGCCCGCCGAGGTTGGGCCAGGTGAAGTCGCCCACCGCGCGGACGCCTTCCACCAGCGAGTAGCCGCCGCCCACCTCGCCGGAGACCCGCGGCCGCTCGCGGACCTCCACCAGCACGTCCTTGGACGCCTCCGCCGCCTCCGGCCGGTGCAGCCGCACCGCCACCGTCCGGAAGATGCCCAGCCGCACCAGGTTGCGCTGCGAGTCGAACAGCGACTCCGGGTCCAACACCCCGCCCTCCCGCATCACCAGGTTGGCGCGCACCACGCTCTCCTGCGTGCGCGACAGCCCGGTGACGATGATCCGCCCCACCCTCACCCGCGGGCCAGGCTCGGTGCGGACCAGGACCTCTGCCTGCGTCCCGTCCCCGGACACGCTGCTCTCCGCGTCCAGCCGCGCGAACAGGTAGCCCTGCCGCCCCAGCGCCCGGGACAATTCGCGCAGGGTCTCGTCCACGCCGCTGAAGCGGAACGGCTCGCCCGCCTTCAGCGCGGCGAACGGCTTCGGGTCGAACGTCGCCGGCAGGCCTGCGTACTTCACGGACTGAACCAGCGTCTGCGGCCCTTCGACGACGCGGAAGCGCGAGGTGGCGCTGCGGCGCCCCACGTCCACCTGCACCTCCGGGACCGTCACCTCTGCCGAGAGATAGCCGCGCTCGCGGTAGGCGTCGCGCATCGCCTTCGCTGCGGCCTCGTAGGCCTCGGGCACGTAGACGGTGACGGGCTCCGGGCGCGGCGACGAAGGCCGGGCCCGCGGCGCGCTGCGCCCGTGGGTGCTCAGCGGATCCATCCGCGGCGGGACCTCGCCTTTGGGCACAGGCTCCATGGCGCGGATCTGCTCGGCCAACATCCGCCGCAGGGTCTGGGTGTCGAACGCGGTGTTCCCTTCGAAGAGGACCTCGCGCACCCAGAGCATCCGGCCCTCCTGGACGTCGAAGGTGACCCGCGCGCGCGCGTGGTTCGGCGTCCGCACCTCGCGCACGGCCACCCGCACGTCGTGGAAGCCGCGGTAGCGGTAGAAGCTCTCGAGCCGGCGCGCCATCCGGTCCATGGCGGACCGGTCCAGCGCCTCCTCCCCGTCCCACGCCAACATTCCCCTCAGGTGCCGGTCCGGGAACCTGCGGTTGCCGCTGAACGCGAAGTCGTAGCGAGGCCCCGCCGCCACCGGCACCGCCACCTGCGCTCCCGTCCCCTGCGCCACCACCTCGGGCTCGCCCACGCGGGCGCGAAAGAAGCGCTCGTCGCGGTAGCGCGCCTTGAGCCGCTCCAGCCCCGCCTCCAGCCGGTCGAGGTCCAGGACGCTCCCGGGCCCGAGCCCGAGGACCTGCAAGAGCTTCGGCATCGGCAGGCCGGGGTTGCCGCTCACGGTGAGGCCGGAGACCGTCGTGGCCTCGCCCTCTTCGACCGACAGGAGCGCGATGGGCCCCCGCTCGTCCTCGTGCAGCTCCACCGCCACCTTCGCCTGCCGAAAGCCGCGCCGCGCGTAGAGCTGCTCCACCCGCGCCCGCGCCTCCTCGAGCAGCTCCGGGTAGACGTCCTCCGCCTCCAGCAGCCGGGAGGTCGCGACCAGGTCCTCTGAGAGCAGCGCGCGCTCGCCCTCCACGTCCACCGCGGCGAGCTGCCGGCGCGGGGTCAACTCGAAGATGACCTGCACGCCGCCGGGCGCGGGGGCCTGCCGCACCACCACGTCGCTGAAGCGCAAGGTGGCGTAGAGCAGCTCGATGGAGCGGCGCACCTGCGCCTGCGACAGGGGCGCCCCGCGGGCCACCACCACCTTGTCGGCGATGCCGGTGGCGTCCGCGCCGGGCGGCAGGTGCAGCTCCACCCCCACCACCAGGGGAGCAGGTGGCACAAGCGGCGCGTCCTCTTGCGCAAGGACCGGCAGCGGCAGCGCGGCGACGAGCGAAGCTGCGAGCGCGAGCCGGAGGGCGAGGCTCACTCGACCTCCCAGCGCAGCTTCATGTCGAGACCGAAGTTGGGGAGGTCTTCGCCGCGCTCGTCGTCCCACTGAAGCTGGCCGGAGAGCCGGTCGTCGAAGCGGTACTCCATCCGCGCGCGCGCGCCGCGCCGGGTGACCACCGGCTGCGTCATCCCCAACTCCAGAGGCAGGGTGAGCAGCCGGGTCTCGAAGTGCGCGGTGGGCTCCACGCTGCCCGACGCTTCGTTGTACGTGCTGGAGATGTGGAAGGAGAGGTCTCGCAAGAGCGGGTTGCGCGGGAGGAACCGCTGCACCTGCCGGTCGAGCCCGGACGCGCTGAAGAGGGCCTCGCCGGCGCCGGCCACCGCGGTGCCCACCGCGTCGCTCTGGTCGCGCGAGGTCACGCCCAGCGTCAGCAGGGAGAAGATGTCCGCCTCCTGCAGCTCCGGGTCGGCGGTGAGGATGACTTGAGGGTCCCGCACGCGGCCGAAGCCATGGAGCTTCACCAGGTACTCGCGCACCTGCGTCTGCGCGTGCAGGTCGAAGACGGGGTCAATCTCGCGGCGGTCCTTGAACTCGATGATCGCCTGCTCGACCTGGAAGGTGTTGCCGCGGAAGAAGATCTCCCCGCCGTCCTGCGCCTCGATGCTGCCGATGAGCCCGGGCCGCAGGTTGTCGCCGGTCAGCCGCACCCCGCCGCGCAGCTTCGCCCGCGCGAGGTTGTTGTCCACGCGGACATCCCCGGACGCGCGCACCAGCAGGTCGAAGGTCAGCCATTCCTTCTTCGGCTCGCCCGTCGAGCTCCCGCCGCCGCCCACGCGCGCGCCGCGGACCTCGGTGAGCAGGTCCTCCACCTCCAGGGGCTGGTCGTAGCGGAGCCGGACGATGTCCACGAGCCCGGCCAGCGTCAAATCGTCAGGCCGCCCGGAGAGGTTGAGCTCTCCGGAGGCGGTGAAAGGCAGGTAGTCCACCGGCCGGAGCGACACCTCGTCGAGCAGCATCCGCACTTGAAGGTCTCGCGGCCGGAACTTCTCCAGCCGCACGTCCGCCTCCAGGTCCACGCGCCCGTCGTTGAGCGCGCCGCGGATGCTCTGCGCCACCAGCCGCTTCTCGGAGAACTCGATGCGGCCGGAGAGGTTGCGCACCGCCACCGGCTGGTCTCGCAGGTTGAAGCGCAGATCCGTGAGGGTGGCGCTGCCGGCCAGCGTGGGGACTTCGAAGGTGCCGCCCGCGGCCGCGGAGACCTCCAGCCTTCCTGCGCTCCGCTCGAGCTCCGGCAGGAACGACTCCAGCAGCCGCACATCCGCCGAGCCGTGGAGCTTCAGGTCCAGGGCCTTCGGCCCCGCGCTGCCGGCGATGGAGAGGCTGGTGTTGGGCCCGCGGAAGTCGAAGCTGTCCACCGACAGGCGCGCGGCCTTGTACCCGAGCTCGATGCGGCCGTCGTTCTGGCCGGTGAAGTCCCCGCGGGTGAGCACCAGCCTGTCGAGCTTCGCCGTCGCCTCCAGCGCCTTGCCGTCGCGGAGGTTGCCCTTCGCCTCCACCTGCCCGGCCAATGAGCCGGACACCCCCTGCGCGGCCATGGCCTCCGGCAGCAGCGGCCGCAACTCCGGCAACGAGAGCTGGGAGGAGAGCGTCCACGGATACGGCGCCTCCACCGTCAGCGCGAGCCGCGCGGTGGTCCCGTCGAAGGGGCGGCCCCACACTTGAAGATCGTCCCCCACCAGCCGCGCCTCGAGGTGACCTGCGCCGAGGCTGCGGCCTCCGAAGTCCACCTTCGGCGAGGTCAGCCACGCGCTGACCGTCCACACCTCGGTGTCCCCGCCCACGCGCCCCTGCAGGGCCAGCCGCCCCGCCATCCCCCATTCCTTCGCGCGCGCTTCACCCACCACTTCTGCCAGGTCGCCATCCACGCGGAAGCGGTAGTCCAGGGGGCCATCGAAGTACCAGGTGCCGTGCACCTCGGTCCGGCCCAGCGGCCCTTCGAGCACGGTGCGGTCGAGGATGGCGCGCTCGCCGTCCACGAACCGCAGCACCACCCGCCCGTCTCCCAGGCCCCGGTCGAAGTAGCGCGCGTTCCGGAGCTGGAGATCCACCGTCGCCGCGAAGGCGTCCGCGGGCGAATCCACCTCCACCAGCCCCGCCACCTCGCCGGTGAGGGTGCCATCCTGGAAGTGCGACATGTTCTCGTGCATGGGCGCGAGCGCATCCACCAGGTCCTCGAGCCGCCCGCCCACCAGGTACGCCACGGCCTTCGAGTGCATGGGCCCCTTGCCGAAGACGAGCTCCGCCTTGCCGGTGTACCCGAGCTTCCCCTTCTGGCCGCTCACCGCCGGGAAGGAGAGCGTGTCCCCCGCGTACTCGATGCGCCCCTGCGCGTTGCCGAGCGAGAAGTTCCAGAAGTCGAAGTCGCGCACCGTGACCTGCGCCACCGCGCGCACGTCCGAGTAGGGCCCGGAGATCTGGTACTGGCCTGCGCCCTTGCCCCGCCAGTGGATGCCGGCGATGTGGCCGAAGTCCGCGAAGTCCAGCTCCGGCGCCTCGCCGCGGATGAGCAGGCCCAGGTCCTGGTCGTAGAAGAGCGTGACGTTGCCGACCACGGTGGACCGCTCCGAGTCTGCGCGGATCCCCTCCAGCTCCACCCGGTCCGGCAGCACCGCGAGCCCACCCTGCACCTTCGCGCTGGCGAGCTCGAGGATGACGGCGTCCTCGTCGAACGGGGCGTCGTACGCCTGGGAGGCGAGGATGAAGCGGCCGGTGGCGAGGTCGAAGTCGCCGCGCAGCTGCGGCGCGGGGAGCAGCGTCCCGGACACCTTCGCGCGGCCGGTGGCGGGCAGGTTCACCCACGCGCCCGGCAGGCCCGCTCGCGCCAGCGCCGGCCCCAGCTCCGCGCGGTCCACCTGCGCGCGCAGGGTCACCGGCAGCTTGTCGGTGAGGGTGACGGTGCCCTCCACCTGCACCTGGCCGTCCCCCACCGCGGTCTCCAACCCGTCGATGTGGAGCACGTCGCCGGCGAGCCGCCCGCGCAGATCGAAGTTCCCCGGCCGGTACGGGCCAATGGCGAGCTCGGCGCCCGCCACCTCCACCGCCACCTCGGTGGAGGCCGCGGGCCCGTTCATGGACGCCTGCGCCCAGAGGTGCCCGCGCACAGGCTGGGTGATTCCGGCCGCGCGCGCCACCGTCTCCATGGGGATGAAGGCCCCCACCTCCAGGGTCAGCTCCGGGTCGCACAGCCGGGAGATGTCTCCTGCGCCGGTGAGCGAGAACCCGTCCAGCTCCAGCTCCGCCGAGTGCACCTCCACCCGCTCGTTGGCGGCGTCGAAGCGCGCGTTGACGGAGAGGCTCGCCAACTCCAGCTCTTCGCCCGGGCGCACGGTGACGCCGCCGCGGGACGCCGAGACGTGGATCTCCGCGCGGCCGCGGCGCCTGCGCCAGGAGACCTCGCCGTCCAGGAGCTGCACCGCGCGGCCTTGCGGCAGGAGCAGCCGCACCTCCGCGTTGCGGATCTCCAGGTGGGCGATGTCGAGCCTGCGCAGAGGCTCCAGCGTGCAGGTGGGCTCGTCCTCCGCGGTGCCCGGCCCGGGCTTCGACAGGTCCAGGGTGATGCGGGGACGCAAAAGGCGGATCTGCGAGAGCTCCACCACGCCGCGAATGGGATGCACCGCCCCGACGGAGACCTCGGCCATGTCCGCGGCGATGAGCGGCGTTCGTGCGCCGGGCTCGAACAGCGAGACGCCGTGCAGCCGCACCGTCTGGGTCAGCGGATCGATGGCGCAGCGGCCGATGCCCACGTCCAGGCCGAGCGCTGCGGGGAGGTGACGGCGCGCGAGCGCACAGGCGTTGTCAGCGGCCTCCTCGGTCCGAAGCCCCAGGACGAGAGCCAACAGAACGAGGCAGACCACCGCGAGCGCCCTGAGCGGGCCGCGCCGGTGTCTCTGCGTCACGTCTAGAGCTTACCCAAGCCCTCGAGGTACCGGTCGATTTCGGCCAGATCCACCCGGCCGCCGCCCCGCCGAGCAGGCAACTGACCCTTGCCGTGCCGCTCGCCGTTCTGCGAGCCAGGCTGCGGCGCCGGGGCCTCGGTGAGCGCCTCCCGGTTGGGGATGAGGCCCAGGTTCTGGCCAATCTGCTCCACCAGCGCGCCGTCCATCTCCTCCTGCCGGCCGAGGAAGGCCTCGAAGAGCGCGTTGTCGCACAGGGTGTTGATGACGCGGGGGGTGCCGCCGGAGAGCCTGTGCACCGCCTCCACCGCTTCCGGCGTGAACGGCATCCGGGGGCAGCCGGCCAGCCGCAGGCGGTGGCGGATGTACGCGTCGGTGGACTCGGCGGTGAAGGGCTCGAGCCGGTAGCGCAGCGCCACCCGCTGGGCGAGCGGCGGGTCGAGCTTCAGGTTCTGCTCTATCTCCGGCAGCCCGAAGAACACGAAGGAGATGAGCTTGCGCTCCGGGACCTCCAGGTTCAGCAGCCCCCGGAACTCCTCCATGATCTCCCGGGTCTCCAGCATCTGCGCTTCGTCGATGAGGACGACGGCCTTCTTGCCGGATTCGTAGATCTGCAGCAGCCGCTGGTAGAGCTGGCTGAGCAGCGCCAGCTTCTCCTGCGCCGGGCTCTCCACGCCCAGCTGCAGGGCGATGCGCCGGAGCAGCCAGTTGGCGGTGATCCCGGAGTGGATGATCACCAGCAGC
Organism: uncultured Myxococcaceae bacterium; assembly: GCA_964596895.1. GTDB lineage: Bacteria > Myxococcota > Myxococcia > Myxococcales > Myxococcaceae > JAFAFL01. Next base: position 2,325 of record CAZQVZ010000163.1, on the reverse strand, counting down.
GCCGCCTCGTACTCGCTCTCCGGGAGCGAATCCAACATCCGCCGGGCCAGCGTGGTCTTCCCCGCGCCGATGTCGCCGACGAGGATGGACAGGCCCTTCATGTAGTGGGCCGCGTGCATCAGCCGCGTGAGCGCCTGCGCGTGCTGCGTGGAGTTGTAATAGAAGCGGCTGACCGGCGCGTTGGAGAAGGGCTCGGTGGAGAGCTCGAAGTAGTCCAGGTAGGTCATCTCGTCCGCCGCCGCCTAGATGTACCCGACCTTGCTGGACTTCGTTCCGGGGGCGCGCGCCGCCGGTGCTGCCGCCGCGGGCGCCGCCATCCCGGGGCGGGATGCGCCGCCGCCCCCTGCGCCGTTGGCGAGGAAGTCTTCGTCCGGCTCCGGTTCGGCCTGCGCCGCCAGCCGGTCAATGGCCCCGCCCACGCCGCGGAAGTGGGGATCTTCTGCTGCCACCGCCTTCAGGTGGAACAGCGCCTTGCCGGGGCTGCCGGCCGCCTCCCACGCGGTGGCCAGTTCGAAGCGGAGCGCGCGCGCGGAGTCCTGCGAGGTCTGCCCCGAGTGCAGCGCTTCGTTGAACGCGGTGATGGCCGCCTGCGCGTCACCCTTCATCATCTGCAGCAGGCCGACCATGGTGAGGCAGTCCACCTCCTTGCGCTTGCCGACGCAGCCCTGCCGCGCCACCTCGAATTCGCCGATGGCGTCGTCGAGCAGCCCCATCTCCTTGTAGGCGATGCCCAGGTCGTAGTGCGTCTCCACGTCCTCCGGCTTGACGATCTTCTCGAGCCCCTTCTTGAACTCGCTGAAGACCTCCTCCACGGACACCTGGTAGTCGTCCCCGGAGGGGACGTGGGCCTCGGCTTCGCCGCCGAAGTCGTCCAGCTCCCCCGCCAGCTCCGCCGCCAGGTCGAACGCGTCCCGCGGCTCTTCGCCTTCGTCCGCAGGGACCGGCTCCACCGGGGGCGGCGCCGCCTGCTCCAGGTCGTATGCGGCCTGCTGCGCTTCGGCCTGGGCCTGCGCCGCGCCGCCGCCCGCCTCCGCCGCCTCCAACTGCGCGAGCAACTCGCCTGCGCGCACGTGCCCGGGGAAGGCGATGAGGACCGTCTCCAGGATCTCCCGCGCCTCTTCGTGCAGGCCCTGGTCGAGGAAGAACGAGGCCTCGTCGCACTCTTCGCCCGCGGGCTCCTCCTCCGGCGGCGCCTCCACGGCCTGCTCGTGGGCGTACGCGTCGTCGAAGGCCTGGGGGGCTTCGTAGGACTCGGGCGAGGACTGGGCGGGCTCCCACGCCGCGTCCGCCTGCGCGTCGTCGCCTCCCTGCGCGTCGGGGACGGCCTGTCCGTCGTCCGGATGGAAGGGGTAGCTGCCGGTGGCCGGCTCGTCTTCGCCCAGGGTCTCGTAGCCGCCGGTGGAGATGACCTCCGGGGTCTCCTCCGCGTCGAACGGCTCCACGTCCACCGGGACGTCCACGTCGGAGATGACGTCCTCCTCCGGCCACGGCCCGACCTCGTCTGCCAGCTCGAGCTCGGCTTCGGGTTCGGCCACCGGTTCGGCCACCGGTTCGGACGGAGACGCCCGGCCGGCGCGCGCCCTGGCCATCAGGACCGGCGACAGCGGGAGCGCGCGGGTGGGCGCTTCGTGTTCGTCCGGATCTCCCAGCGCCGCGCCGCCGCCGACCCAGGACTCCTGCGTGGGCGGCTCGTCCGCCGCGGCTTCGAGCGCCGGGTCGTCGACGACGATCTCCGCGGACGAGGGCTCGTCGCCGTAGACCAGGGGTTCGTCTTCCCCGCCGAGCGCGCCATCGTCGATGACGTCTTCGGCCAGCGCGTCCTCCTGCGCGTGCGCGAGCGCGAGGTCTTCTGCGGCCAGCGCGTCGTCCGGCGCCTCCGCGACGATGATCTCCTCGTCGCTGGAGTCCACGAGGATGGCGTCCTCCGGGAGCGGCTCCTCCAGGGTGGTGGCCTGCGCCAGCGGCAGGTCCGCCGTCCGCAGCACCGCCAGGAACGCCGGCACCTCCGGGTGGTTCGGGTTCTGCTGGAGCATGGCCGCGAGGTACGGCTGCGCGCGCGCCACCTCCTGCCTGCGGGTGCACAGACGCAGCACGTTGAGCACCTGCTCGGACGCGGCCTGCCCGTTATTGGCGCTCACATAGATGTGGTACGCCTTCTCGTGCGCGTCGAGGTTCTCCGGATCCACGCTGAAGACGCGGCGCAGGTGCTCCAGCGCTTTGTCGTGCAGCCCGTACTTCACGTAGACGTCCGTCTCCGTGAGCAGCTTGGCGAGTTGGTCCCGGCTCATCCCTCCAGAGGCCGCGGGCGCAGCCGGAGGAGCCGCC
>CAZQVZ010000162.1:0-12005 GCA_964596895.1 uncultured Myxococcaceae bacterium | reverse complement strand
GCATCAGGTTCAACGACGCCAGGTTGCAGGCCGAGTCGTCGAGGAACATGTACTCGGAGCAGGGGTTGGACGCGTTGATGCGGGCGGTGTTCGGGCAGGTGTGCCAGGTGTTCACCGTGCTGTCGAACTGCATCCCCGGGTCGCCGCACAGCCACGCCGCCTCCGCGATCTCCCGGAAGACGTCCCGCGCCTTGAGGGTGTCCATCACCGCGCCGTCGCGCACCGCGCGCGTGCTCCAGCTGCCGTCCGCCTCCACCGCCTCCATGAACCCGTCCGTCACCCGCACCGAGTTGTTGGAGTTCTGGAAGAAGATGGAGCCGTAGGCCTCGCCGTTGAACGAGCCGTCGTACCCGGCGTCAATCAGCGCCCACGCCTTCTTCTCCTCGCTCGACTTGCACCGCACGAAGTCCAGCACGTCCGGGTGATCCGCATTGAGGATCACCATCTTCGCGGCGCGCCGGGTCTTCCCGCCGCTCTTGATGACGCCGGCGAAGGCGTCAAAGCCCTTCATGAAGGAGACCGGGCCGGACGCGGTGCCCCCGCCCGCCAACAGCTCCTTCGAGGAGCGGATGGAGGAGAGGTTGGACCCGGTGCCCGAGCCGTACTTGAAGAGCATCCCTTCGGTGCGGCACAGCCCGAGGATGGACTCCATGGAGTCATCCACCGAGTTGATGAAGCACGCCGAGCACTGCGGGTGCTCCTCCACGCCCACGTTGAACCAGACCGGCGAGTTGAACGCCGCCTTCTGCCGGAGCAGCAGGTGCGTCAATTCCGCGTGGAAGGCCTGCTTGTCGGTGTCGGTGGCGAAGTAGCTGCCCTGCACGCCCCAGCGGGTGATGGTGTCCACCACCCGCGCCACCAGCTTGCGGACCGACGTCTCCCGCTCCGGGGTGCCCGGCGTGCCGCGGAAGTACTTCGATGCGACGACGTTCGTGGCCAGCATGGACCAGGACTTCGGCACCTCGATGTTCTTCTGCTCGAACACCGCCTTGCCGTCCTCACCCGAGATGCCCGCCGAGCGGAACTCCCACGCCAGCTCGTCGGCCGGGTCCACGCCGGGCGTGGTGAAGTAGCGCGAGACGCTCATCCCCTGCGGCTTCGACGCCGCCTTTCGCGCCGACTTCCGGCTCTGGGTTCCGGTGGACTTCTGGGCCAGGTCCTTCTCCATGCGTGCCTCCCCTCGACTGCGATTTGCGATGACGGACTTCACTGCGAGTGCGGATTCAAAACGAAAACGACGTAACTCCTCCCCTGGAAGGGAGGACTGGAAGTGTTTTGCCCTTGACTGGAACGGGCGATCCCGGGTGGCTGGAGCGTTCTTCTTGCCTGGGCGTCGTGACAGGCCAGCCCGGTTTCGGCGTGTTCCCCCTGATGCGAATGGGCGCGGGTTGTAGCGTTGGTGACATGAAGGTGTCAAGAGGGTACGGACACAATCCCTTGTGTCAATTTTTCAGTCGTCCCCCATATTTAGCGGTGCTCAAGCGAAGTTTGCACCCCCGCAAAAACGCGCCGGAGGGGCGATCTTCCGGCCCCGAAGATGCGCTCGGGGTGTCAAACCTACACCACCGGTCCGGCCTGGCCGCTGGCGTGACGCTACATGACTCGTGGGTTTGCTTTGCCCACCAAAGCGTTTGCCAGTCGCAGGTTTGCTGGGAGTGCGTGCAAAGTGTTGGCAAAAGGGGCGAGCGGGCCGAAAAATCGCCCGTGGCGCGGGTCGCAAAATGCGCATAAGGCAGGCCGTATGCCCCCCTACCGGCGCCACCTGTTCGTCTGCACCAACCGCCGCCCGGACGGTCACCCCCGCGGCTCCTGCGCCGAAAAAGGCGGCGAAGCCCTGCGCGACGCGCTGAAGGAGGCGCTGCGCCAGCGGGGCGTGGGCAAGCACATGAGGGTGAACCAGTCCGGCTGCCTGGACGTCTGCGAGACCGGCTGCTCGGTGGTCATCTACCCGGAGGGCATCTGGTACGGCGGGGTCACCCTGGGGGACGTGGACGAGATCATCGACGAGACGATGATGAACGGCCGCACCATCGACAGGCTGACGCCGCCGTTCGTGAAGAAGGCGGACAGCCGCGAGCCTCCGCAGTCCTAGGGGGCGGGCGCCTTCGCCAGCCGGGCGGTGATCTTCTCCGCCCAGTCCCCGCGCAGCTCCATACACGCAGGCACGCGCCCGAGCCGCTTCGCCGCGACGGGGATGGAGCCCGAGCCTGCGAACGGGTCGAACACCAGCTCCCCCGGCCGGCTCCACGCGAGCACCAGGGGCAAGAGCGCGGAGTAGGGCTTGTGGTGCGGGTGTGCGAGGATCTCCGGGTCCTCACCTTCGTCCGCGTAGCCCGTCACCACCGACCACGGCAGCGGCCGCTCGGCGAGCGAGGGCGGCGGAGGCGGCGTGCGGGAGAGCACCAGCGCGACCTCGTAGACGCGCAGCACCTGCTCGTTGGCGTTCACCTCGCGGGTCTTCTTCGCCCAGACGAACTCGCCCCACAGGTGACCCAGCCCCAGCCTGGCCGCCGCTTCGAGCAGGGGCGCCTTGCCGAGCAGGTTGGTCCAGATGACCGCCTTCGCCTCGGGGCGCAGGTGGACGCAGGCCCTCTCCAGCCAGGCCTGGGTGAAGCCCCTGAAGTCGCGGACGGTCTCGAAGCGGATGACCTCCTCGCGGTCGATCTTCCGGGGACGGGCGTCGCGCAGGTCTCCACCCTTGCGGCGGCGGGTGAGCAGGCAATACGGCGGATCCGTCAGCAGCAGGTCCACCTTGCGGCCCCCGAGCGCGGCCTCGTACGGCGCAGCCAGGGTCGCATCACCGGCGACGCACACGTCACGCGCGCCGCTCACCCCCGCCCTCGCCGGGCGAAGGCGTCTTCGAGCGCTCTGGCCACCTCGTCCGTCAGCAGCGGCAGCACCCCGCCGCCGCCCACGATGTTGACGATCTGTGAGACGGAGCCGCGCACCACGCCGCCCCACGGCGGGTGCGGGCCGGGCTGGACGCTGGCGTAGGCGGAGTAGTCCACATACAGGGCTGCGGCCTCCACCCCCTGCGGCGTGCACAGGAGGTGCGGCTCGGGCTTCGTCTCCACGAACTGCTGCACCACGAAGCCGCCGCCCCTGGGGTCGGACGCTGCCCGCGCGCACAGCTCCTCCCAGGAGAGGGCGGCCCCGTAGGCCCCGCGGGCGCGCTCGTCGAACTGCGGCGTGCCTTCAGCGCGGCCCACGAAGACCGCCTTGCCGCCGTAGTCCCACGAGCGCTTGATGACGAAGCGCCGGGGTTCCGCCGCCACGTGCGCGAGCAGGTCCGCCACCCGCTGCCCATCCGGACCTACCGCCGGACCCGCCTGCAGCTGCCGCGTCCAGGGGACGCTCTTCGCCGCCGCGTCCCCCTCTTCGGGCGAGAGCTTCGCGGCCTGGCCCAGCCCCGGCTCCGAGAGCGCCCGCGAGAGCAGGGCGAAGGCGGACTTCACCTCCACCTGCGCGGACGGTGGGTTCAGCAGCACCGTCCGAAACCGCCCATGGTCCGCGAAGAAGCGCTCCACCCAGGGAGACGGGTGCTCCTCCAGCCTGCGCACGAAGAGGTGCCGGTAGACGAGATCCCAGTCCTTGCCGCGCGCCTGCACCACGTCCGTGCCCGACAGCTCATCCGGGTGGACGACCTCCGCCTCCACGCCCAGGGCGTTGAAGCGCGCGGCGAGGTGCTGCTGTTCGGAGAGCTGCGCGTCGTTCCGCCGGCACAAAAGCAGGATGCGGCGCGGCGCGGCCCCGTCCCGCTGCGCGGCGTAGCCCTGCAGCAGCGCGGTGAGCAGCGCCGCCGCGTTGGAGCCGTTGAGGGCCACGAGCTTTGCGATCTGCGCGTCGTCCAGCCCCGCGTGCCTGCCCACCACCTCCAGGAACGCGCCCGCGGCGATGTCGCTGTAGCCCTGCATGGCGGGGATGGTGGCGTTGACCTCCAGCGCGTAGGGCACGCCCCCTGAGACGAAGAAGTCCACCCGGGTGGTGGCGAGCGTCTCCACGCCCTCCCAGGTCGCCTCGGCCACGCGCCGCTCGAGCGGGGAGAGCGCGCCCAGGATGCGCTCCCGGTGCTCGCCGCGCAGGACGCAGCGGGAGACCTTGAGCGCCGCGCTGGAGATGAGGCGGGCGGCCTCCACCCTCCGCTCAATCTCCGCGCGGGAGAGCACGATGGCGGTGGCGGTGACGGGGATGGGCCGGCGGCTGCCGTCCGGGGACGTCACGGCGAGCCCCCGCTCGAAGGCCGCCTGGGCGAGCGTGGGGCCGAAGGCGGCGGCTTCTTGGCGGAGGAGGTCCTGGAGCGCTGGCACGGGCCTTTGATGATAAACGGGCCGGCGCATGCCCGCCCTCGAGTTCTTCTACGATCTAGGCAGCCCGTATTCGTATCTCGCATCGACGCAGGTAGAGGCCCTGGTGGCGCGGGAAGGCGGCACCTTGAGGTGGCGGCCGCTGCTGCTGGGCGGGGTCTTCAAGGCCACCGGCAACGAGCCGCCGGCCACCAACATGTACAAGGCGCGCTACCTCTTCGGAGACCTGCAGGCCTGGGCGCGCCATTACGGGCTGCCGAAGGTGGCGCTCCCGCGGAACTTCCCCACCGACTCCTTGAAGGCGGACCGCCTGGCGCTGGTCGCAGACGAGGCGGGCAAGCTTGCGCAGTGGACGCACGCCGCCTTCGCGCGCGCCTTCGTCCTCGGAGACGACCTGTCGGATCCCCAGGTGCTGACGGACCTGTTGCGGCAGGTGGGCCTGGACCCGCAGGCCTCGTTCGCGCGCATGCTCTCTCCGGAGATCAAGGAGCTTCTGCGGCGCAACACCGAGGAGGCGGTGGACCGCGGCGTCTTCGGCGTCCCCGCGTTCTTCGTGAAGGGTCAGATGTTCTTCGGGAACGACCGGCTCCACTTCGTGGAAGCGGCGCTGAAGGAGGCGTGAATGAGTGGGGTACGGCTGGACAGGAAGAACACCGCGGTGCTGGTGGTGGACGTGCAGGAGCGGCTGTGCGCGGCCATGAACGCAGAGCGCCTGGGCCGCCTGGTGAACCGCACCTGCGCCCTCATCGAAGGGGCGCGGGCGTTGGACTTGCCCATCGTCTGCACCGAGCAGTACCCGAAGGGCATGGGCCAGACCATCGACCCGATCCGGGGCTGCCTGGAGGGCGCGCCGGTCTACGAGAAGCTGCGGTTCTCCTCCGTCTCCGCCGAGGTCATCTCCGCGTTCAGCGACACGCGGCACGTGCTCATCGCCGGGATGGAGACGCACATCTGCGTCTTCCAGACCGCGCGGGACCTGGTGGAGGGCGGCTTCGTGCCGTGGGTGCTCCGGGACGCGGTCCTCTCGCGCAACGACGAGGACCGGCTGGCCGGCCTGGACATGGCGAAGGCCGCCGGCGCCTTCGTGACCTCTGTGGAGTCGGCCCTGTTCGACATGCTGGTGCAGGCGGGGACGCCGGAGTTCAAGGCGGTCTCGAAGGCGGTGAAGTAGCGCGTGGACTGGGTGGACGTGTGCGCCGCGGAGGACGTGCCCCCGGGCGGGAAGCGGTGCTTCGAGGTCTTCGGGGACCCGGTGGTGGTGGTGAACCTCGACGGCGCCCTGTACGCGGTGCACAACGACTGTCCCCACCGGGGCGGGCCGCTCGGCAGAGGAGACCTCCTGGGGACGGAATTGTACTGCCCGGTGCACGCGTGGCCGTTCGACGTGCGCACCGGCGTGTGCACCCTCTTCGAGGAGGCGAAGGTCCGCATCTTCGACGTGCGCGTGGAGGCGGGGCGAATCCTCATCGCCGGGGGCGGCCGCTTCACGTAGAAGCCGAAGGTTCCCGTGCCTCCGACGAAGCCCCCCCGAAAGCCGCAGCGCACCCCGACGACGAAGCGCCCGGATGCGGCCGCCATGCGCCGCGCCGTGTCCGCGTTCCTCGAGGCCTCCGGCGCAGACCTGTCGGACCCGAACGTGAAGGACACCCCGAAGCGGGTGACCCGGGCCTGGCTGGAGGAGTTCCTCGACGGGTACGGGACCTCGGCCGAAGCCGCCCTGGGCGAACGCTTCCCGGCGCCGAAGGACGCGGGCACTGAACTGGTGGTGGTCACCCACCTGCGCTACCGGTCGGTCTGCCCCCATCACCTCCTGCCGTACGAAGGCACCGCGCACATCGCCTACGCGCCCAGGGACGAAGTGGTGGGCTTCGGCAGGCTCGGCGCGCTGTTGGACTGCTACGCGCACCGGCTCATCCTCCAGGAGGAGCTCGCCCGCCTGGTCGCGCGGAGCCTCAAGGAGGTCCTGCGAAGCCCCGCCACCGCGTGCGTGCTGGAGGCGGAGATGACCTGCCTGCGGCTGCGCGGGGAGAACCAGCAGCACGCGCGCACCCACGCCGAAGCCTATGAAGGTGCGCTGCGCAAGGACGGCCCCCTGCGGCGCGAGCTGTGGGCGCGCATCAGCCGTCAGAGCCCGCCGGTGTCGTAGCTCTCCGGCACGTCCACGTGGAAGTGGAGGGTGACCTCCTTTTCGTCCCCGGGGCCGAGCTTTACCTTCCAGGTCACCAGCCCATCCTGGGGATGCACGCTGTAGCCCGGCGTGGTCTTCGCCGCGTCCACCGTCACCGTCACGTCCTCCAGCTCCGCCACCGGCACCCGGTCCTGCAGCTCCAGCTCCACGGGTGCGGCCGCGTGGTTCTCGAGCTCGAACCGGTAGGCGTAGCGGAAGCGCTTCTTCTGGTTGAAGAGCCCCACCTCGCGGCGGACCTCCTCCAGCACCACCCGCTTCACGCGGAGCTGGTCCTCCACGCCGAAGGTGACGTCGAACGGCGCGCCCTGGGCCACCCGCTCCTGGTGGTAGCGGCCCAGAAAGCCGCTCTTGCCGAAGACCTCCAGGGGGCCCGGCAGCAGCGGGAAGGGGGCGGTCTGCGTGATCTCCGCCACCCGGAACACGAACGGCGCCAGCGAAGGCGCGCTCCGCCACCGGAAGACCGCCGGCAGCGTGTGCCGCCCCACGAAGACGCGGGTGGCCTCTGCGTTGCCGGGGATGGTCACCGGGGCGGGGACCTCCAGCTGGACGCTGAGCCCCTGCGCCCGCGCGGTGGCGGCCTGCTCGCCGCCCTGTGCCCCGCCTTCGCCCACGCGCGCGTGCGAGAGGGTCTCCTCCCGGCGCACGAGCACCTTCTTCTCCTCGCTGCGCCGGGTGATGTGCACCATCAGCCGGCGCAGCTCGGGCACCGTGGCGTCCTGGGACGGCACCGCCGTGGACAGGAGGAGCTTCGCGCCGCGCCAGTCCTCGCCGGTGGACTGGGTGACGGTGGCCCACGTGGACAGCTCGGAGGCCTTCGGCTCTCTGGCGCGGACTTCATACTGCGGCGTCCAGGACGCCCCGCCCACCAGGTAGGTCAGCCGCACGGTGGCGGTGCGCCCTCGCGGACAGGCGACGAGGACCTCGGCTGCGCGCTGCCGCCTCTGCGCCGCGTTCTGCAGCCGCGCCTGCTGCAGCTGCAGCTCCGCGAGCCGGTAGGAGAGCGCCCGCTGCCGAGCCGTCAACGTCGCGGTCTGGTCCGCTGCCTCCAGGTTCGCGCCCAGGGCCTGCGCGTACGCCGCCTGCCAGGCCTCGAGGTCCGGGCGGCCGGTCACCATCTCGCGCGACACCAGCTGTTGCGCCACCGCCTCGTACTGGGCGCCGAGCCGCTGCAGGGTCTGCGTCCTCACCGCGTCATCCGCCAGCGCCTGCGCTTCGGCCTGCGCCTTCTGGAGCGCTGCTTCGACCTGCGCCAACTCCTCCGAGTAGGCCTCGGCCTGCGTCTCTTCACGCGCCTGCAGCCCCTCCACGGTGGCGCCCTCTGCGGCCGCCGCCCTGAACGTGGAGGGGTCCGCAGAAGGGGGCAGCTGCTCGAAGGTCACGGTGCTTCTGCCGCCGCAGGACACCTGCGCCACCCGCGTCACCTGCGCGCGGTCCGGGTAGACCACCACCGCCTCCACCTGCGTGGACGCGAGCGCCACCATCACCAGGGTCTGGGAGATCACCATGGCCTAGCGCTCCTGCTGTCCGAGCCGCCAGCCTCGCGGCTTGCGGATGGAGTAGGTGAAGGACAGCTCCGTCTTCGACCGCGGCTGCAAGGTGAGGTGCCACTCCAGCTTCCCGGTCACCGGGTCCTGCAGCGCATACGGCTTCGTCTGGGTGAGCTTCACCTCCAGATCCGTCTCTTCGGTGAGCGGCCACTGGTCGAACACCTTCACCGCGATGGAGGTGGAGTAGGGGTTCGCCAGTTCGATGCGGACGACGTAGCGGGTGAGGTCGTCCTTGCTGATGAGCCCCTTCTCCTGCGTCAGCACCTCCACGTTGCGGACCGGCTTGAGCGCGCGGTCCAGGCCCAGGGGCAAGGTCACCTTCTCTCCGGGAGACACCAGCTCCAGCTGCGCCGTGCCCGCGGGGTCTGCGCCCACGTAGAGCTGGGCGGTGCCGCCGGGGAGCGGGGTCTTCGACGGGCTCTCGAGCTCGGTGACGAGGTACGCCTCCTTCGCCACCGCCGCGAAGACGTGCCGCTCCACCTGCACCGGCCACCTCTGCGAGAAGAGCGCCACCCGCCTGGCGCCGCCGCCCGAGGCCACCGACTCCCGCTGCAGGGCCGGGAAGGACAGGTCGTAGCCGCCCGCCTGCGAGATGGGCAGCTCCGGCGAGAACGCAGGGGGGCGAAAGGCCGGGGGCGGGGAGAGGCTGAACGGCGAGGACGGGGCGTCATCGCTCCCAGACGACGTCTGCCGGTACGCCGAGCCGGCCAGGGATTCGGCCATGGGCGCAGGGGCCGGGGCGGAGCGCTTCGACCTGCGGGTGCTCTGGGGCTGTGCCACGTCTGCCTCGAAGGCCTCGTCGTCGTCGCCACCGCCGCGGTCCGAACGTGAGGCCAACGATCCGCGGGAGGGCGGCCGCGCAGGGGGCGGTGGAGGCTGTTGCACCCTGGCCGCGGCGCCGCCCACGTTCGTGAGCTCGAGCTGCAGGGGCCCTGTGCGCGCCTGGGCCACGAGCCGCTGGCGGAGCCTGTCTGCGCCGTCCTCGCCCACCGCGGGCGCAGGCTCCGCCTTCGGGGGCGGGCGCACGAAGACGGCTTTGGGGGAGGGTGTGGGGACGAAGCGCTCCCGCTCCCCAATCCGCCAGCCCGTCCACTCCGGCATCTGCAGCGCGGTGGCGGGCAGGGCGGTGGAGAGGGTGAGCTGTGCGTCCTCCCAGTCCTCGCCGGTCTGCTGGCTGACGAGCCCCGCGAAGCCGACCCGGAGCTGCCCCGTGTCCGGCTCGAGCTGCAGGTCGTAGTGCGGCAGCCACCTCGCCGGCCCCGCGAAGTAGGTGACCCGGACGGTGGCGGCGCCCGAGCCCTCGAGGTGCGCGGTGACCGCCCAGCCGCCGCGCCGCTCGGCCCCGCCCACGAGCAGCGCCTTGTCCGCCACCTCGGTGCGCTGCCTCGTCACCGCTTCGATCTGCGCCTCCAGCTCCCGCGCCCGCGCCTGTAGCTTCGCCTGCGCGTCGGTGACGAAGCGGACGGTGGCCATCCAGCCCGAGGGCTCCAGCTTCGGCGGCGGCCGCAGCGACTCGGCGGATTCGGGGGTGGGCGTCAGCGCGGCCAGCTGCCGGGCCTGCTGCCGGTGCGCGTCCCTCTGCGCGTAGAGCCGCTGCAGCTCCCCGTCCAGGCGCAGAAGGGTGTCCAGCAGCCGCGCCTCGTCTTCGGGCATCTGCTCGGCGCTGACGCGCCGCAGGTCCACCCGCGCCACCTCGGCGCCCGTCGCCTCGACGCGGAGGGTGGCCGGGTCCACGGTCTCCCGGAGCACAGGCAGCGCCACCGCCTGCGTCCCGGACACCGACACCTTCGCGGTGCGGGTGACCCGGGCGCGGTCGCTGAACACGGTGACGTGGGTGACCGGCGCGTCGAGGGTGGGGGCGTTCGCGGTGCCACCCGCGGCGGCCTCCCCGACGGCGCCTGTGGCCGCAGCGCCGAGGGCGCCGGTGATGATGAGCACGGACAACATGTCTTCCTCCCAGGCCGCATCGGACGCGCGGCCTCGCCCCGGAGTTCCACCGAGCGTCGCGCTTCGTCAGAAGGCGTGTACCTTGCCGCCCCGTGACCTCCCCCGTCTTCAAGCCCGAGCAGCTCCAGCGCGTCCGCGAGGCGCTCTGCGGCTCCCTGCGCCCCGACCAGCTCGTGGATGATGCGCCCACGCGCGCGGCGTATGGGCGCGACGAGTCCGGCGCGGGCGACTTCCCTTCAGACCTGGTGGTCTTCGCCGAGTCCTGCGCGGACGTGAGCCAGGTGGCGAAGGCCTGCTACGCCCACGGCGTGCCCTACACCCCGGTGGGCGCGCGCAGCGGCAAGAGCGGCGGCTCCCTGCCGGTGAGGGGCGGGGTGAGCCTCAGCGTGGAGCGGATGAACCGCCTCCTGGAGGTGAGCGCAGAGGATCTCACCGCGGTGTGCGGGCCCGGCGTCATCACCGGGGACCTGATGCGCGCCGCGGAGGAGGTGGGCCTGTTCTATCCGCCGGACCCCAACTCCTGGGAGATGTGCACGGTGGGCGGCAACGTGGCGGAGAACGCCGGCGGCCCGCGCGCGCTCAAGTACGGCGTCACCCGCGACTACGTCCTGGGGATGGAGTGGGTGCTGCCCAGAGGAGACGTCATCCGGGTGGGGCGGCGGACCATCAAGGGCGTGGCCGGCTACGACCTGACGTCGCTTCTGGTGGGCTCCGAAGGGACGCTGGGAGTGGCCACCGAGATCACCTTCGCGCTTCTGCCCAACCCGCGGGCGGTGAAGACCGCCCTGTGCCTGTTCCCGCACGCCGAGGCCGCCGCGCGCGCGGTCACGGCGGTGCTCCAGGGCGGGTTTCTGCCCCGGACCCTGGAGCTCCTCGACGAGGTGGCGGTGCGCGCGGTGGACCAGAAGGGCTACCCGTTCCCGCCGGGCACCGGCGCGGCGCTGCTCGTCGAAGTCGACGGCGCCACCGACGAACCGGTGCTGGCGGAGCTGGCGTCCCTCGCCGAGGTCTGCGCGGCGCACGGCGCGGTCGAGACGGTGCTGGCGCAGGACGGCGCGCAGCGGGAGCGGCTGTGGGCCGCGCGGCGGATGCTCTCGGTGGCCTTGAAGGCGCTCGCCCGCCACAAGCTCTCCGAGGACGTGGTGGTCCCCCGCTCGAAGCTCGCCTTCGCCATCCGGGCCTTCAAGGCCGCCGGCCACGAAGCGGGGCTCACCGTCGCCACCTACGGCCACGCGGGGGACGGGAACCTCCACGCCAACGTCTTGTGGGACGACGATTCGCAAAGGCCCGCGGTGGAGGCGGTGCTCGAGCGGATCATGAAACTCACTGTTGAGCTGGGCGGGACAATCACCGGCGAGCACGGCGTGGGCCTCACCAAGAGGGCCTTTCTCCCTCTGGAGCAGGGGCCCGAAGCCCTCTCGGTGCAGCGGCAGTTGAAGGCGCTCTTCGACCCTCTGGGGCTGTGCAACCCCGGGAAGATCTTCGGCTGACCCGGGCGTTCCCTCCTCTGCGGGCGGATTCCGGAGGAACCGGGGCGGCAAGCGGCGCTTATCGGCTGTGTGAGCAGGCGCAATCGACCCCGGCCAGGAAATGCGAAACGCGAACGCACGTTCTGCGTCTCACGTGTCGGAAGCGCCGGGCTCCCGCAGAAGGAGTTGCCAGATGGCCGTGTACTCGAACGAATCGATCTCTACCTACATCCGTCAGATGCCGCCCCACCGGCAGCTCACCCGTGAGCAGGAATACGAGCTGTCCCGGCGGATCAAGCAGGGCGACGAACGCGCGCGCGAGCAGCTTGCGACCAGCAACCTGCCGTTCGTGGTGGCCATCGCCAAGAAGTATGCGAACCGGGGCGCCAGGCTCGAGGACCTCGTGCAGGAGGGCAACGTGGGCCTGATGAAGGCCATCGAGCACTTCGACGCGAAGAAGAACGTCCGCTTTGCCACCTACGCGGTCTGGTGGATTCGCGCGTACATCACGCGCTACCTCAAGGACAACCGCAGCCAGGTGCGCGGCGGT
>CAZQVZ010000161.1:0-12254 GCA_964596895.1 uncultured Myxococcaceae bacterium | reverse complement strand
GCGACTTCTGCCGGAGACCGGGATGGCTGGCACCGACAAGCGCAAGCAATCGCTCTACTTCCCCGAAGAGATGTTGAAGGAGATCCAGGAGGAGGCGAACCGTCAGGATCGCTCTTTGTCCTGGGTGGTCCAGCAGGCGTGGAAGATCGCCCGGGAGCGGATCAAGTCCTTCCCCGCGGTCAACGACGTCACCGGCGACGAACTGCCGGACCGGCGGGAGGAGTAGTTCATGTCCACCACCGATCACCGCAAGCAATCCCTCTACTTCCCCGAGGAGATGCTGCAGGAGATCCAGCGCGAAGCCACCCGGCAGGACCGGTCCATCTCCTGGATCGTCCAGCAGGCGTGGAAGGTGGCGCGCGGGGACATCCGGAAGATGCCGTCGGTCAACGACGTGCTCGGTTCGCCCGGCCCGTCGCAGACCTAGCGGCGCCCCCTCCCTGCCGCCTCCAGCCTCAGGCCCCGGCCGCCACGCGGCGCCGGGGCTTTTCAGTTGCGGGCCGGTGCCTGCCGTCTCAGCGCTGCGTGCCAGGTGAGCAGCGCCGCCCCGGCCCCCAGCGCGCTGACCCCGTAGAGCTGCCAGCGGTCCGCGAGCGAGAGCCCCGTGAGCGCGAGGATGGAGAGCACCACCGCGTGCGGCAGCCCAGGACGCGCGCGCGTCACCGCCCACCCGCCCAGAAGCGCGCAGACCAGCGCCAGCAGGGCGAGCGGTGAGGTGGGGCCATGGAGGAACACGCCCAGCCCCGCCACGCCGAGCAAGGTGACGAGCCCCGGCGCCGCCAGGAGCACGCGGAGCGCCCGGGCACGCCACGGCGGGACCGCCAGCGGCACCTAGTCCTCCGGCAGCGTGGGGTGCGCGCAGTTCGTGAGCTTGAGCGGGCCCTGGCAGCACTCCGGCCCCTGGCAGTCCACCGCGGTGGCCGTGGGCACGGTGCAGCGGATCCGGTCCTCCCCGAAGACGTTCAGCGGCTTGTCGGCGGTGCCGTGGTTTTCGGAGAACCAGGCGGCGGTGATGTCGTTGTCGATGCCGCCCTCCTTCTCCGCCACCACCGTGGCCACGTCCGACGCCAGCGGCGCGAGCATGGTGTAGCCGTCTCCGCCGCGGAGAATGAACTCCGGCATCGCCACGCGGACCTTGCCTTCGCCGTCTCGGTGCAGGTCCCGGTCGCCCACGCGGATGCCGGTGATGCGGGAGCCCGCCGGCAAAGAGCAGTCCACCCGCACCTCCACGCCGCCGGCGCCGGCGACCTGCAGGAAGCGGCCGGACGGCGAGGAGATGGAGGGGTTCAGCTCCGGGCTGGGCTTGGCGAGGAGCCCCGCCACCGAGTGCTCGAACATCTCGAAGAGGACCGGTTCGGGCACGTCTGCGGCGTAGACGAGGTTCTCGAAGAGGAGGATCTGGTGGATGTCCCCCAGGGTCACAGGGCCCGCCTTCAGCGTGTTCCGGGTGAGACAGCGGCCGTCCGCGCCCACCACGCCGCCTTCAGACCGGATGGCGCCGCCGTTCATCACCCCGAGGTCCACGTTGCCTGACCCGAACGCGTCGATGAACGCGCGCGCCGCCAGCTGGGCGATGGCGTGGTTCGCGTGCCGGGCGTTGTTGCGGTCCAGGTACACATCCCCGTCGATGTGGCCGGCCACCCGCTCCGGGTTCTCCACCAGGCCGCCGCACGGCTCGTTGTACTGAAGGCAGCCTGCGCCCGGCAGGAGGATCAAGCCCAGCGCGCAGACCATCCCCGCGAAAGACAGGAGGACTCTCACAGCTCACCTCGGACGGTGAGGAACGCGGAGGCGCCCTCCCTGGGGATGGAGCCGGGCATCCGGTCGGGCCTGGGCGCGTCGTCCGCGTACTCGAGGTTGAGCAGGTTCTGCCCGGACACCGTCACCTCCACCCGGTCGAACAGCCGCTCGCTGCGAAGCTGCGCGCCCACCAGCGCGTACGGCGGCAACCGGTAGCGGCGCAGGTACTCCAGGGGCGTGCGGCTGTTGTTGCGCCGCTCCACGCCGATCTTCACCAGCAGATCGAAGTTCAGGTACTCGCCGATGGGCATGCTCATCCCGGCGTTCATCCGGAGCTGCGGGACGTCGGTGAGCAGCGCCAGGTCCGCCTCCAGATCCCGCGCGCGGAACCAGGACGCGTTCACCCAGGTGTGCGCGCGCTCCGAGGCCTCCAGCCGCGCCTCACCTTCGGCGCCGAAGACCTGCACCCCTTCGATGCGGTTGCGCAGGGGGATGACGTTGCCCGAGTCATCCACCGCGGCGATGGGGTTGCCGAACGACTGGTAGAAGAGGTTCCCGCGGAGCCGGACGCGTGATTCGCCCGCGGCCTGGATGAGGTCCGCGCCGAACTCCACGGTGTCCACCGTGGCGGGATCCAGCCCGGCGTTCCCCTGGAAGCGGCCCTGGTTGTAGTCCGTGGACGGCACCGCTTCGACCAGCTCCTGGATGGTGGGTGACCGGAACGCGCGGCCGTAGAGCAGCTTGATCACCAGCGGATCGCTCACCGACCAGACCAGCCCTGCGCGCGGGTTGAAGCTCGGGACGAAGGAGCTGCCGGTGATGTTCCCTTCCAGATCCACGGTGGGCAGCTGCGTGGCGTCCACGCGGAGGCCGAGCGTCACCGTCAAGGGGTCCACGACCGTCCACTGGTCATGCGCGTACAGCCCCATGATCAGCCGGGACGCCGCCGCGCCCTCCCCCAGCTCCTGGGGATAGCGGAACGCCTCGTTCGGCCTGCGGAACTCGCCGGCGAGGTATTCGGTGATGTTCCCCCCGTCGTCGATGAGGTGGTTCGTCTCGTATGCGTACCGGGTGAGCGCGGCGTGCTGCACCAGCGCCCCCACGCTCAGCCGGTTCTGCGGCAAGAGCTGCACGTCCGCGCCGGCCTCGAGCCCCAGCCCGCGCGTGGCCACCTGCGTGCGCTCCAGGAGCCCCAGGTCATGCACCTGCCCGCCCACCGAGAAGCCCCGAGGGGTGAGCTGGAAGCGCCGGTCCAGAGACTGGTGGTTGAACCACCCGCGCGCGTGCCCGGTGACGGTCTCGGTGAGCGCCTTGCGCCAGGTGACGTCCGCCAGCACCACCGTCCAGCCGAGCCTCGAGTCCGGCCCCACGCTGTCGAACAGGCCCACCAGCGCGCTGCGGCCTTCGTTCATCACCCGCAAGGACAGGCCGAGCTCTCCTGCGCCTTCGGTCTGGTAGCGCGCGCCCGCGCCGACGTTGATGAAGAGCCGGTCATCCCGGGTGACGCCTGCCGGCTGGTCTTCGGTGCGCAGCCCCTGCCCCAGGGTTTCGGCGTAGAGCGCGTCCTGCACCACCGGCTTCTGGTAGCCGCCCTGCCGCAGCACGTCCGCGTCCCCGAAGAAGGTGAGTCCTCCGCCCAGGGCGTGTTTGCCGCCCAGGTGGGCGCTGAAGGTGTCGTAGGAGCCGCCGGCCAGCGCGCCGCGCGCCACCGAGTCTTCGCTCACGGTGACGATGTTGACCACGCCCAGAAACGCGCCGGTGCCGAAGAGCGCGGAGCCGGGGCCGCGGATGACCTCGATGCGCTCCACGTTCTCGATGGGGAGGTTTGCCAGCGCGCGGCCGTCGTACACGTTGTTGAGGGGGTGCCCGTTGAGCAGGAAGAGCACCTCCGGGTCCGAGCGCAGGCCGCGCACGGCGGTGCGGTGGAAGCCCTGCACGTCCCGGCTCACCGTCAGCCCGGGGATGACGTCCAGCACGTCATGCACCGTCCGCGCGCCCAGGGCGCGGATCTGCCGGCGGCCGAAGGACGCGGCGATGGCGGGCACCTTCTGCACCTTCTCATCCTGGCGGGTGGCCAGGGCCACCGTGTCCACCGCGCTGTAGAGCGCCAGCTCCTCTTCGAACTCGCTGCGCGGCGGAGGTCTCGTCCCGCTGCGCTCCGGACGCACGGTCCGCGGGGTGGGCGGCTCGCCGTGTTCCTCCGCCAGGTCTTCGTCCGTCGGAGGGTCTTCGTCCTCGCCGCCGGCCAGCACGGGGTCCTCTTCGAGGGGATCTTGCGGGTCCTCCCTGGGCGGCGGCTTCACCGGCCTCGCCGGCTTGCCCACGACGAAGACCCGCGCCGGCTTCGAGGCATTCGAGAAGAGCGCGAGCGTCTCTCCGGACCGCAGCGTCCCCTCCACGTAGTACTCGACGCCCGGCGCCACCAGCTTGTGGGCGGGGATGTGGCCCCGGTAGAGGTCCCCGTACTGCAGCTCCATCTGCGCTTCGGCGAAGGGCTCTCCCGGGCCGCGGTAGCGGATGACCACCCGCCGCACCTGCGAGGAGCCGACGAGGCTGCCCTCCACCTGCAGGGGTTCGCCCGGCGTCGCCTGGGTGGGCGCGGTGTGCAGCAGGACCGGCCGAATCTCCGCTGCTGCGGGGAGGGCGGCACACAGCGGGAACAGGAGCGTGACGGCGAGGAGCGGCCAGCGCGTGCGCAAGGGGTGATGGGTCAACGCGAGCGGGATGGTCACGCGTGGGGATCCGCAAAGTCAACCCGCGTGTGCAGGCATGGGGGTCGAAACCGGCCCTGAATTTGCGGGCGTCAGGGGCGCATGCCACCTTCCGCTCTCGCGCCGCATGTCCTCTTCGCTCTCGCTCCAGCTCTCCTTGTTCCGGTCGCAGAAGGCGCGCATCGCCCAGCAGGTCCAAAGGGGCTCTGCGGGTTTCCGCGCCTACGAGGCCCGCTACCGCCGCCACACCGCCCGCCATCAGAAGACCGTTGGCCTCCAGGAGGTGCACGCGCAGCTGGCGGCCGCGGACGTCGTCTACGTGGGGGACTACCACACGCTCCGCGCGTCCCAGGAGGCGTTCGGGGCGCTGGTGGACGCGGCCGTCGCCACCGGCCGCCGCGTGGCGCTGGCGCTGGAGTTCGTCGAAGGCAGGCACCAGGCGTCGCTGGAGGCGTTCCTGGCAGGGCGCATCGGGGCGCGCGCCTTCCTCGCGCGCATTGGCCACCCCTACCAGCGCGGGTTCGACATCTGGCCCGGCTTCGCGCCGCTCTTCGAACGCGCGCGGGCAATGGGACTGGAGGTCCGCGGCATCGACCTGCGGGCGAGCGGCACCGGCGCGCTCCAACGGAGGGACGCCTACGCGGCCAGGCGCATCGCGCAGGTGGCGCGCGCGGAGGACCGGCCCCTGGTGCTGGTGCTGATGGGCCAGTACCACGTGGCGCCCCCCCACCTGCCGAAGGGAGTGGCGAAGGCGCTGGGGCCCTCCCATGCGCGCAAGGCCCTCATCGTCTACCAGAACTGCGAGACCATCTGGTGGGCGCTGGCCCGCCGCGGCCGCGAAGGAAAGGTGGAGGCGGTGCGGGTGCGGGACGGCGAGTACTGCCTCGTCCACACCTCTCCGGTGCTCTGCCAGCAGAGCTTCCTGGACTACCTCGCCGCCGAGTCGGACGACGCGCCTTTGGACGGCGCCGCGCAGGCGCGCTTCTCCCAGATGGCGAAGCTGGTGGGCCGCTTCGCGGGCGTGGAGGTGGCGGCGGCGCTGGAGGACGTGTGCGTGCTGACGCCGGCGGATGGGCGCGCGCTGCAGACCCTGCAGACCCGCGGCGGGCTGAGCGCCAAAGAAGTGGAGGCGCTGCGAAGGCACATCCTCTCCGGCGAGAGCCTGTACGTCCCGCGCGCGAAGGCGGCATATCTGTCCTCGGCGTCCCTGAACCACGCGGCGGAGGAGGCGGCGCACTTCGTCCGGCACCTCGCGGTGGGAGACGGCATGGACCGCCCCCGAAGGCAGGTGGATGCGTTCTACGCGCGCTGTGTGGAGGAGGCGCTGGGGTTCTTCGGCTCGCGGCTGGTGAACCCGAAGCGCGCCTGCCGCGGCCTCGAGGAGTGGGCGTCGAGCTTCCGGGCGCGGCGCGGGGAGGAGCGGCAGATCGCCGCGTTCCTGCTCGCGCACAAGGCGGCGGAGGCGGACGGTCCCGAGGCCGCATCCCGGCTCATCCCCCTGCGGCAGGACCGGCTCTTCCACGCGGTGAGCCATGGCCTGGGCTATCTGCTCGGGGACGCGCTGCACCGGGGGTTCGAGACCGGGGCCGTCTCGCGCAAGGCGCTGCGCGCGCTCTTCGCGGATCCGCTGGAGGACGCGCGGGCGGTCTACTTCCGGCTCGCGCAGGGCGCGCAGTAGCCGCCGCCTTCGCGCTCAGCGCACGACGCGAAAGCCGACTCGCTGGGACGGGCGCGCGGCGCCCAGATGCGCGGCCTTGTCCGTCCCCAGGTCGTTGGGCATCCGCCAGAACTGGCCGGACTCGCTCACCGCCCACAGCTCGTAGTCGCCCACCGGCACGGCGTCCATGGGCGTCACCACCCTGCCCTGCTGCTCGAAGGTGATGGCCTGCGCCTGGGGGAGGACGAACGCGGTGAGAAGGTCCGTGACCAGGTCTCGCGACGGGTCCCCAGCGAGCACCGCCAGGTACGGCCCCGGATCGAACGCCAGTGGGACGATCACCTCCGCCGGGTTCCCGCGCGAGTCCAGCGGCACCACCTGCCCCGGCCTTTTCAGAAAGCGCAGGTAGAGCTGGGGGAACAGGTCCGGCAGCCCGTCACCGTCGCCGTCGTCCGCCACGCCGTCCCCGTCCGCGTCTCCGAGCCCCACCACGAACCCGGTCCGACGCGCATCGAGCACGCCCAGCGCGTCCGCCCGCAGCTCCAGCCGGTGGACGCCCAGAAGCCGCGCCGGCAGCTCGATCACCGCGCGCGCTTCCGGGTCCTCGAGGACGAACGCCGGCGGCTCGTGCACGAGGTGTCTGGAGAGCGAGAGCCCCGCTCCGGTGACGCCGCCGGGCTCCACGCCCAGCTCCACCCCTTCGGCCACCCGGTCTCCAGCGCCCGGTCCGCCCAGCACGTCGATGTCCGGCTCGAAGTCGCCGTTTGCGTCCAGGAAGCCCCACAGCCGGTACGCGTTCGGCGGGACGCGCGCGAAGGTGAAGCGGCCGTCTCCCTTGGACAGGCGCACGTCGCTGACCGCGGTGACCTCCTCCGGGAACGCCTGGGTGAAGGGGAAGCCCTGGCCCGGCGGATAGAGGAAGAGCCACGCGTCGCCGCGGGTGCCGTCCGTCACCTCGACCTGGCCCCTGATCCCACCGAGCTTCTCGGGCGGCGGCGGGGGAGCGCCACACGCGGCGAAGGCCGTGGACACGGCGAGAAGCAGCGCCAGAGGTGAGCGGCCGGGCCGGAGCACGCGCGGACCATACCGTCCTGCCCTTCCGCGTGCGACGCCGCTTGCGTAGGGTGCCCCGAGGCTTTGGGAGGGCACATGTCGAAGACGATGCGGGAGCGCGTGGAGGAGTTGCACAAGCTGCGCGCGCAGAAGCTCCAGATGGGCGGCGAGGCGCGCATTGCCCGGCAGAAGGCGAAGGGCAAGCTCCACGCGCGCGAGCGGCTCGCCCTGCTCTTCGATCCGGGCACCTTCGAGGAGCTGGGCCTGCTGGCCGCGTCCAACGGCAACCTCCCGGACGAAGAGGAGGCGGACAAGCCTTCGCCGGCGGATGGGGTCATCACCGGCATCGGTGAGGTGGACGGGCGGCCGGTGGCGGCGGCGGTCTACGACTTCACGGTCTTCGGCGGCTCCATTGGCGAAGTGGGCGAGCGCAAGGTGACCCGCCTGCGCGATCTGGCCCTGAAGAGCCGCATCCCCATGGTGTGGCTGGTGGACTCCGCGGGCGCGCGGCTGGACGCGTCTTCGGGCATCGACCCCAGACGCATCGCCGGGTTCGCGGACACGGGCTACCTCTTCCGCGAGCAGGTCACCTTGAGCGGCGTGGTCCCCCAGGTCGCCGCGATGGTGGGCCCGGGCGCGGCCGGCACCGCGTACATCCCCGCGCTGGCGGACTTCGTGCCCATGGTGAAGGGCACCTCCTCCATCGCCATCGGTGGGCCGTACCTCGTCGAGTCGGTGGTGGGCGAGAAGGTCACCGAGGAGGAATTGGGCGGCTCGAAGATCCACAACGAGCTCTCCGGCGTGGCGGACGCCGAGTACCCGGACGACGCGACGTGCCTTTCCGCCATCCGCGAGTACCTCTCCTTCTTCCCGTCCCACTGCGAGGAGAAGCCGCCGCTGAAGCCGTCTGCGGATCCGGTGGACCGGCAGGAGGAGAAGCTGCTCGACATCGTCCCTGCGAACGCGCGGCAGGCGTACGACGTGCACAAGGTCATCTCCGCCGTCGTCGACGACGGCCGCTTCTTCGCCCTGAAGCCCCGCTGGGCGCGGAACCTCGTCACCGGTCTTGGGCGCGTGGGCGGGTACCCGGTGGGCATCGTCGCCAACAACCCGATGTTCTACGGCGGGGTGCTGGATGTGAACGCGGCGGACAAGGCGGCGCGCTTCGTCTCCCTGTGTGACGCCTTCGGCATCCCGCTGGTGTTCCTGCAGGACGTGCCGGGGTTCATGGTGGGCACGAAGGTGGAGCAGCAGGGGATCATCCGCCACGGCGCGAAGATGCTCTACGCGGTCGCCAGCGCCACGGTGCCCAAGCTCACCGTGGTCCTCCGCAAGGGGTACGGCGCCGGCTACTACGTGATGAACGGCCGCGCGTACGAACCGGACCTGCTCGTCGCCTGGCCAGGCGCGGAGGTGGGGGTGATGGGCCCCGAAGGCATCGTCTCCATTGCCGCGCGGAAGATGCTGCAGGCCGCGGAGTCTGAGGAGGCGGCGAAGGCGATGAAGGAGGAGCTCGCGGCCGGGCTGCGGGGGCACATCAGCATCTACCGGACGGCGGCCCTGGGCATGGTGGACGACGTCATCGACCCGCGCGAGACCCGGCGGGTGCTCTACCGGGCCCTCAAGCGGGCGTGGAACAAGAAGGTGGAGCGCCCCTTCCGCCGAAGGCCCATCTCGCCGGTGTAGACGGGCGCCTCCCGGGAGCGGACACCGACCGGGTGCGCGGCTCTCTCCCCTTCACCGGGAGGTGCGTATGGGACGGAGGCAGGTTGCGCTCCTGCTCGAGCAGCAGCCCGGGCTGGCAGGCGGGCCGTCAGGTCAGCCGCAGGAGCGCGCGCGCCTGCTGGGGCGTGGCCAGCGCCCTGCCCTTCGCCTTCGCGCGCTTCGCGGCCTCCTGCACCAGCTCCCAGTTGCCCTTCGCGAGCACGCCCTTCGACACGTAGAGGTTGTCCTCGAGCCCCACCCGGGAGTTCCCGCCGCGCTCGGCGACGAGCTCCACGAACGGGAGCTGGTGGCGCCCCATGGCCGCGCACGTCCAGGTGGAGCCCGCCGGCACGTAGGAGCGGAGGAAGTCCAGCGCCTCCGGCCGCGCCGCGAGCGCCCCGGGCACGCCGAGCACGAAGTCGTAGTGCGCCGGCAGGTCCACGAGCCCCTCCTTCGCCAGGGCATCCGCCGCGTCGATCATCCCCGCGTCGAAGCACTCAATCTCCGGCTTGATGCCGAGCGCCCGGATGCGCTGGGCGATCTCCCGAACCAGCCCGCGCGGGTTCCAGAACACGTCCTCCCCGAAGTTGACGGTGCCGGTGGTGAGCGTGGCCATGTCCGGGCGGTCAGCTCCGGTGAGCTTCAGGGGGCCGCAGCGTTCGTCCACGCTCATGCCCACCGCGCCGCCGGTGGACGTCTGGACGAGGATGTCCGAGCGCTTGCGGATCTCCCGGATCGCCGCGCGGAACAGCTCGGTGTCCTGGGAGGGCTTGCCGTCCGCCGTGCGCACGTGGATGTGGACCATGGCGGCGCCGGCCTCGCGGCAGCGGGCGGCGTCTTCGCCGATCTCTTCGGCGGTGATGGGCAGGTACGGGGTGTGCTCCCGCGTCACCTCCGCGCCCACCATGGCCGCGGTGATCACCATGGGCTCGTGCGCGCTCATCTCTGCCTCCGCTGCTTGTCCCTGGGCACCACGCAGGTCCCCACCGCCCGGCAGACGACGACGGGCTCGGCCAGCACGTCCGCCGCAGAGGCGTTCACGTCCGGCCGGGGGACCAGGACCTTGCGCGCCTCGAAGCGCATCTTCCGGCTGGTGTTGCCGGCCTGGAGGAGCTCCCCTTCGGCCTCGATGAAGTCCCCCGCGTAGACCGGCGCCAAAAACTCCACCTGCTCGTAGGCGCGGAAGAGCCCTTCGTCTCCGTCGTGCCGGATGCACAATTCGGTGGCCAGGTCTCCGAAGAGCCCCAGCATCCGCGCCCCGTCCACGAGGTTGCCGCCGTAGTGGGCGTCATGGCTGCTCATGCGCAGCCGGAGCCGTGCCTTCACGTTTCCGCTCATGGGGTGGGGGCCTCCAGCCCTTCCTTCTGCAGGACCTTGTGGGCCACGTAGTTGGCGACGTCCGAAGGCCTGGTCCCCGGCCCGAAGCCCGCGTCGAACCCGAGCTCCAGCGCCAGCTTGTGGTCCACGCGCGGCCCGCCGAGCAGGAGGATCATCTTCCCGTACACGCCCTGCCGCTTCGCCTCTTCGATGAACTGGTGGGAGTTCTCCTTGTGCACGTCGCGCTGGGTGACCACCTGGCTCACCAGCACCGCGTCCGCCTTCTTCTCCCGCGCGCGCCGCAAGAGCTCGTCGTTGGGCACCTGGCTGCCGAGGTTGTGCGCGTCGAACCAGGGGTAGCGCTCGAGCCCGTAGTCCCCGGCGAAGCCCTTCATGTTCAAGATGGCGTCGATGCCCACCGTGTGCGTGTCCGTCCCGGTGCAGGCGCCGAAGACGACGATGCGGCGGCGAAGGGTGTGCTCGATGAGCTTGTTGAGCGCGTGGAAGTCGAGCTTCTGGACGACCACCTCCGGCGCCTCGATCTCCGAATAGTCGAGGTACATCCCGCTGCGCGCGTAGACGATGAAGAAGGTGTAGTTGTCCGCCGCGCGTTCTGCCGCCGCGACCTTCACGTCCGAGAACCCGAGCTTCCGGGTGAACTGCAGCGCCGCCTCCCTGGCCCGTTCGCTCAAAGCCACCGGGAGCGTGAACGAGAGCTGCACCACCCCGTCGTCCTTGCGGTCTCCGTAGGGCCGGATGATCTGCTTGCCCACTTTCGTCGCGCTCACTTCGTGCTGCCTCCGCCGTACCGGACGGTCTTCACCACGCGCTGCAGCCAGGAGGTGTCCCGCTTCGACTTTTCGACGCTGTAGACGACGGACCAGGTGGTCTTCCCGTCACAGCCGATGACGGTGGTGGTCTCCACTTCGGCCGAGCCTTCCTCCGCCGCGTCCACGTCCACCCTTCGCGCCGCGGGCTTCTTCGCCACGTCGAAGCGCTTCCAGCCCTTTGGGTTCCCCATGGCGGCGAGGATCTTGTCCACGCACACCTTCGGCTTCATGCCCTTCGTCTGCACGGTGCCCACGTCCAGCTTCATCAGGTGGTCCCCGGACGGGCTCTGCCAGGTGTGGGTGCCGCCTTCGATGGCGAGGCCCCAGTCCTTCGGGACGCGCAGGATGATCCCACCCACCGAGACCTCGGCCAACTCCCCCCTGCTCTGGCCGCTGGAGACCGCCAGCGCCGCCCCGAGGGCCCACAAGGTCACGGCGCTCATACGGCCTCCAGCTCTTTGAGGAACGGGTTGAAGTAGTCCGGCGCCTTCTCCACCACGCCGTCCAGGCCCTTGCCGCCGGTCTCGCTGCGCGCCACGTCACCGAAGCGCGCCCGTCCGATGGCGGTCATCAGCCCGTCCGTGTGGCATTCGTCCAAGAGCCCCATCGCCTTGCCCCAGACCTCGCGGGCGCGGTTGGCGATGACGCCGTCTTCGCGGACGGTGAACTCGTTTTCGATGCCGCGGGCCGCGCGGTGCACATAGGACGCGCTCTTGAGGGCCACGTAGCGGTCCGCGAGCAGCGGGGTGTGCATGGCTTCGGTCATCATCCCCAGAAGCTGGATGCCCTGCTTCGTCCAGATGGCCACCAGGTCCGCCATCACGTCGTAGGCGTGGCTGAAGAAGATGTCGGTCTCCTTGTGCTTGGTGGGCGGCATGTACTTCATGGGCGCGTCCGGGAAGCAGCGCCGGATGAGCATGGCCTGGGCGAGCTCCAGGAGGAGCGTCTGGTCCGTGTACGGGTCAATCTCGTACGAATGGCCGATGCCGAGCTGCCAGTCCTGGAGCCCCGCCCTCTTGGCGAAGGACTCGTTGATGAACTGGGAGGCGACCACCGTGTGGCCGGCCTCGTAGGCGTCGGCGGTGGTGATGTAGTTGTCTTCGCCGGTGTTGATGATGATCCCGGCCAGCGCGCAGATCCGCCGCGAGAAGTACTGGTCGATGAAGGTGCGGCGCATGTTGATGTCACGGAAGAGGATCCCGTACATCGCGTCGTTGAGGAGCATGTCCAGCCGCTCCCACG
>CAZQVZ010000160.1:0-12286 GCA_964596895.1 uncultured Myxococcaceae bacterium | reverse complement strand
CGACGTCGATGACCATCAACGCCTCGGCGATCGTGGCGTTGTGCATGTACATCGCCGTGGCGGAGAAGCAGGGCGTCCCCATGTCGAAGCTGGGTGGGACCATCCAGAACGACATGCTCAAGGAGTACATCGCCCAGAAGGAGTGGATCGTCCCTCCGAGGCCGGCGGTGCGGATCGTCATCGACATGATCGAGTTCTGCACCCGGAACATGCCCCGGTGGCACCCGGTCAGCATCAGCGGCTACCACATCCGGGAGGCAGGGGCGACGGCGGTGCAGGAGCTGGCGTTCACGCTCGCGGACGGCATCGGCTACGTCGAAGAGTGCGTGAAGCGCGGGATGAACGTGGATGACTTCGCCCCGAGGCTCTCGTTCTTCTGGGACGTCCACAACGACTTCTTCGAGGAGGTGGCCAAGTTCCGCGCCGCCCGCCGCATCTGGGCCACGGTGATGCGGGACCGCTTCGGCGCGCGTGACCCGCGCTCGATGCAGCTTCGCACCCACGCGCAGACCGCAGGCGTGTCGCTCACCGCGCAGCAGCCGTACAACAACGTGGTGCGCACCGCGCTGCAGGCCCTGGCGGCGGTCCTCGGCGGCACCCAGTCGCTGCACACCAACTCCCTGGATGAGACCTACGCGCTGCCCACCGAAGAGGCGGTCACCATCGCGCTTCGCACCCAGCAGCTCATCGCGCACGAGTCCGGCGTGGACCGGGTGGTGGATCCGCTCGCCGGCTCCTACTACGTGGAGTACCTCACCGACGAGATGGAGGCCCGCGCGCTGGACTACCTCCGCCGCATCGACGAGATGGGCGGCATCATCCGCGCGGTGGAGGAGGGCTATCCGCAGAAGGAGATCGGCGAGAGCGCCTACCGCTTCCAGCGCGAGGTGGAGCAGGGCGAGCGGCTCATCATCGGCGTCAACGCCTTCAAGTCCGACAGCAGCACGCCCATCGAGCTCCTGCACATCGACGAAGCGGTGGCCCAGCAGCAGATCCAGCGGGTGAAGCAGGTCCGGAACGAACGCGACCCCGCCGCCGTGGAGGCCGCCCTGGCGAAGGTGGAGGCCGCCGCCCGCGGCACCGACAACCTCATGCCCCCGGTGCTCGAGGCGGTGAAGGCCTACGCCACCCTCGGCGAGGTCTCGGACGTGTTCCGGAAGGTCTGGGGGCAATACCGGGAAGGTGGCGTCTTCTAGGACTGGCTTCGCCGACAACCGGACCGAAGACGGGCAAAGAACCGCCGTGTCGAACGGGTGAAGAAGGAGCGTCTGCGCCCGTGGCGTCGCGGCGCCCGGCCCGCTATGGGTCTTCGGTGCCGCGATGAGCCATCCCTTCTTCGGCGAGCTGTACCTGCGCAGCACCCGGCCGTTCCTCGGTGACGAGGTCTCGGCGACGGAGGCCGCCTACCTCGCGCACGCCTTCGAACACCACCCACCCGAGGGCCCGGTGGTGGACCTGGGCTGTGGCCACGGCCGCCACGCCGCCCGCCTGCAGGGCGTGCTCCCGGGCGTGGAGGTCTTCGGCCTGGAGCTGGATCCGCTCTCCCTGCGCGAACGGGAGGGGACCTTCCCCGCCCTGCGCGCTGACCTGCGGCGCCTGCCGTTCGGAGCGGAGAGCCTGGGCGGCGCCTTCGCCTGGTACAGCACGCTCTTCGTCTTCGAGGACCCAGAGCAGCGGGTGATCCTCCGGGAGCTGGCGCGGTGCCTCAAGAAGCGCGCGCTCCTGGTCCTGCAGACCTCCCCTCTGGAGCGGCTCCTGCGTTCGCCCACCGCGCGGTTCGAAGGCAAGCTGCCGGACGGGAGCGTCTTGCGCGAAACCAGCCGGTTTGACGCTTCGCGCTCGCGGGACGAAGGGCACCGGGAGCTCACCACCCCGGATGGGCGCGTGCTATCTGCCCCCTACTTCATTCGTTACTATCGGGTGCCGGAGTTGTCGGAGCTGCTTGCGTCGGTTGGGTTTTCCGTTCAGTGGGTGCACGGTGGACTGGACGGGCAGGCGCCAGACGCGACGAGCCCGGACCTGATCATGGGAGCGGCACGCAATGGCTGAGCGGAAGCTGAGGATCCTGGTGGCCAAGCCGGGGCTGGACGGACATGACCGCGGCGCGAAGGTGATTGCCCGGGCGCTGCGGGACGCCGGCATGGAGGTCATCTACACGGGGCTGCACCAGACGCCGGAGATGATCGTCTCCGCGGCGGTGCAGGAGGACGTGGACGCCATCGGCATGTCCATCATGTCCGGCGCGCACATGACCTTGTTCCCGGCGGTGATGAACCTGCTCAAGTCCCAGAAGGCGGAGGACATCCTCGTCTTCGGCGGGGGGATCATCCCGGACGGCGACATCCCGAAGCTCAAGGGCCTGGGCGTGGCGGAGATCTTCACGCCGGGCTCCTCCACCCAGAACATCGTGGAGTGGATCCGCGGCAACGTGCAGGCGCGCGCATGACCCCGGGTGGGCCGCTCACGTCGCCCGCCGGCCTCTTCGGGCAGGTGCCCGAAGCGGTGGACGTATACGAAGTGGGCCCCCGGGACGGCCTGCAGAACGAGCTGCGCATGGTGCCCACCCGCGACAAGGTGCGCCTCATCCGCGCGCTCATCGCCGCGGGGCAACGCCGCATCGAAGTCACCTCCTTCGTCTCCCCCCGGTGGATCCCCCAGCTCGCGGACGCGGAGGAGGTCCTGCGGCAGGTGGGGAAGGTGGAGGGGGTCCGCTTCTCGGCCCTGGTGCCCAACCTCAAGGGGCTCGCGCGGGCGAAGGACGCCGGCCTGGAGGAGGCGGCGGTCTTCATCTCCGCCAGCGAGGCCCACTCCAAGAAGAACATCAACAAGTCCATCCGCGAGGCGCTCTCCGTCACGCGCGAGGTGGCAGGGGGCGCCCGGGCAGAAGGGATGCGCGTGCGCGGCTACCTCTCCACGGTGTGGGGCTGCCCGTACGAAGGGGAGGTCCCCATCCCTCGCGTGGTGGACATCTGCGAAGAGCTGCTGGGGATGGGGCTCTACCAGCTGAGCCTCGGGGACACGATAGGCGTGGGGACGCCCCGGCAGACCTTCGCCATCCTCGAGGCGCTGCTCGCGAAGCTGCCGAAGGAGAAGTTCGCGCTGCACCTGCATGACACCCGCGGGACCGCGCTCGCCAACACCCTGGTGGGGCTCTCCATGGGCATCACCACCCTGGACGCCTCCATTGGCGGGCTGGGCGGCTGCCCCTATGCGCCGGGCGCGGCAGGGAACCTCGCCACCGAAGACCTCGTCTACATGCTCCACGGGATGGGCATCCAGACCGGCATCGATCTGGAGAAGCTCGTGGAGGCGGGCGCGCTGGCGCAGGAGTTCATCGGCCGCAAGCTCTCCGGCAAGTACCTGCAGGCGGCCCTGGGTGAACGGGAGAAGAAGGCGCACAAGCGGGGCTGACGTCCAAAGCTCCGGGCTCCGGGCTCCGGGCTCCGGGGTCAGGCCTCAGGCGCGGAAGGTGGGGTGGAGGATCCGGTGCCCCAACCGCGCCAGCACATCCAGGTTCCGGTGCGCCTTGTGCACTTCTTCGGACCGGGCGAAGTCCCGCAGGAAGCCCGCCTCTATCTGCGCGGACAGCGCACCGTCCGCGCAGACCAGGGTGCCCTCCTGCAGGTGCCGCAGGGACAGCGTGTCCAGGTTGATGGAGCCCACGCAGACGGTCTCCTCGTCGATGAGCGCCACCTTCCGGTGGATCATGGACGGCTGGTACTCGAAGACCCGCACCCCGTGCTTCTCCAGGTACGGGTAGAGGGACCGCTGCGCGAGCCTCGCCGCGCGCATGTCGGTGTGCGGCCCCGGCACCAGCACCCGGAGATCCACCCCGCGGCCCGAGGCCTCCGTCATCACCTCGCGGAACTTCCGCGGCGGCACGAAGTACCCGGTAGAAACCCACACCCGCCTTTTGGCGCCGGCGATGAGCGCCTCGAGCAGGATGCGCGCGTTGCTCTGGCCGACGACGGTGCGGCTCTGGATGAACGCGGCGCAGGCGTCTCCCGGCGCGTCCTGATCAGGGAAGCAGTCCGGCCCCAGCAGGTCCCCGCCGGCCCCCGTCCAGACCTCGCTGAAGGCGGCCTGCATGGCGCGGACGGCCGGGCCCTCCACCCGAAGGTGGGTGTCGCGCCAGTGCTCGGGGGATTCGCCGTCTCCCAGCCACACGTCGCGGATGCCGAAGCCGCCGGTGAAGCCGAGCGTCCCGTCCACCACCACCACCTTGCGGTGGCTGCGCTCGCGCGCGAGGAAGGGGGACACCTTGAGCGGGCTCCGGTAGTGCCGCACGTCGCACCCGGCCTCCCGCATCCGGTCCAGCTCGTCGCCGCTCTCCTTGCTGCCCACCGCGTCGAGCACGACGCGGACGGTGACCCCGCGCTTCGCCGCCGCGCACAGGACACCGCAGATGCGGTCCGCGAACTCGCCCGGCCACCACATGAAGACGGTGAGGTGCACCGTGCTCCGTGCGCCGCGGATGGCCGCCTCCAGCGCGGGGGCAATGGCGCCGTTCTCGAGCAGCCCCAGCCGGTGCCCGCCCTTCAACGGCACCCCGCCCAGCTGGATCAGCGTGGAGGAGAGCGTGGCGCGGCCGTCGGACTCGCTCATGAAGCGAAGGTGGGGACCGCAGCGGGCGGCCGGTACTGCCAAGCGGCCGGCCGGGCGGGCGGCAGGCTCAGGCGCTGAAGTCCACCCGCGAGAGGGTCTCGTCGTGCTGGGCGCTCTCGTAGACGGCCCAGGCCGCGGCGAGGTCTTCGAACGGGAGCCCGACGGAGGCGAAGACGGTGAGCTCCTCGGGGTTCGCCCGCCCGGGGAGCCGGCCAGCGAGCACCTCGCCCAGTTCGGTGGCCACCACGTCCGTCCCCGGGCCCGCGGCCGCGAGCGCCCCAGCGCGGGCGGACAGCTCGCGGTCGTCGCAGAAGAAGCGCGCCTGCTGCAGCAGGGCAGAGGAGATCTCCGCGCGGTGGGGCTCGGCGCCGCCGAGCGCGTTCACGTGGGTGCCCGGCCTGAGCATCTCGGGGAAGAGGAAGGGGGTGTCACTGGCGGTGGCGCAGATGACGATGTCCGCTTCCGCCACCGCCTCTGCGATGGTCGCCTCCGAGCGGGTGGGGACCTTCAGGGCCTGGAAGTTCCGCTGCGCGAAGACCTCCGCGTCCGCGAGCTGGGTTTCCCACACGTGCACCTGGCGCAAGGAGCGAACGAGCCGCAGGCACTTGAGGAACACCGAGGCGCGGTCCCCGGCGCCAATCAGCGCCACCGTCGCCGCGTCCCTGCGCGCGAGCGCGTCCACCGCCAGCGCGCTGACCAGCCCGGTGCGGATGCGGGCCAGGTGGCCTGCGTCCATCACCGCCAGGAGCCTGCCGCTCGAAAGCTCCCGGAGCTGGATCAGCGCGCCCTCTGCCATGGCGCCACCGGGCAGGCTCGCGTGGACCTCCGCGGTCCAGGCCGGGACGTCCTCGAGCGTGCCCGGGAAGACCACCGTGGCCCCTCCGGCCCGGCCCAGGGACGCGTGCGCGCGGGTGGGATCCGTCATTCGCGCCGCGTGGCCCATGTGCCCTTCACGCAACGCCTGCAGCAGGGTCAGCGCCTCCATGTGGCGGGCGACGTCGGCGCGGGTGAGGACCAGGGTGTCCATGGTGATCAACGCTTGGGCCGCACAGGCGCAGGCGCAACCTGCCGCCTGTCAGCTCCCCTTGGCGAAGCCGATGAGCCGGTGAACGGTGGAGATCAGCAGGTCAATCTCGAAGGGTTTGGAGAGGAACGCCTGGTAGCCCAGCGTCGGCCCCTCTGGCGGCTCGCCGAGCGCGCTCATCGCCAGGATGGGCAGGTCCTTCGTGGAGGGGTCCTGGCGCAGCGCGCGGATCATGTCCGCGCCGCCCATCACCGGCATCATCATGTCCACGATGACGAGATCCGGGTGCAGCTCCCGGATGCACGCGAGCCCCTCCTGCCCGTTGAAGGCCAGCCCCGTCCGGTAGCCCTCGTCCGACAGGAGGTCGGAGAGCGCTTCGGTGATGGTGAACTCGTCGTCCACCACGAGGACCGTCTTCATTTGATGTTCCTGCTCGCCCGCGGCCGCAGGATCTTCATCCCCCGGGAGGTGATCTGGAACTCGCGCAGGCGGGGATCGGTGTCGCTGTCGCGCACCTTGAGGATGCTCAGCAGCCGCACCAGCCGGTCTTTGGCCTCGAAGTAGCGCATCAGCAGCAGGTTCTCGGTCACTGCCGACAGGCCGGTGAGCGGCGTCTGCGTGCTGTCACCCACGAGCCTCTGCGCCTCGTAGGAGAAGACCGTGGTCACGTCCATGACGCGCAGTTCGTTGGTGAAGGACGCGAAGAAGGGGCTCATCCGCTCGTCCGCGCGCAGGAGGTCCCGGAGCGCGGTGAGGCCGTCGAGGAAGAGCCTGCGGACCTTGCGCGCCCGGATGTCCTCGAACATCTCCTCCACGAGCGCATCCGCCAGGTGGTCGGTGGCGGGGTGCCAGATGATCCGCACGTGGCCCTGCTCGACCTTCTTGCGGAAGGGGAGCCCGAGCGCGTCCGCCTTGGCGAGCAGCCGGTCCGGCATCTCGTAGAAGCCGAAGAAGAGGCCCGGCTCCTTCGCGCTGCACTCTGAGAGGAAGTGAAGCCCGGCGGTGGTCTTCCCCAACCCTGCGGCGCCCAGGAGCATGGTGGTGCTGCGGGAGGGGATGCCGCCGCCCATCACTGCGTCCAGGCTGGGGATGCCGGAGGAGAGCTGCGCCGCCTGGTAGCGGTCCTGGCGATCCGGGCGGGCGTACAGCGACTCGATGCGCGGATAGACGGTGATGCCGCGGTCGGTGATCCGGAAGGCGTGCGGGCCGCGCAGAAACCCGCTGCCGCGGAACTTGGTGACGGCGAGGGCGCGCTCAGGGTGGCTCATCCGCTCCCCCTCCCGGAGCTCGATGATCCCATCCACCATGGTGTGCTCCGGGCGGATCTTCTGGGGGGCGCCGCTGGTGAGCAGCAGGGTGGTGCACCCGCGCATGGAGGAGTGGATCTGCAGCTCGTGGATGAACTTCTTGAACTCGCGCTCGCTCCCCGCGACCTCGTCCACCGTCACCAGCCCGTCGATGACGAGCAGCGCCGCGTCCGCCGCGCGCATCTCCCGGCGGAGCAGCGTCACCAGCCCCTTGAGCCCCTCCTCTTCGAGCGCGCGGAAGGCGCTCAGGTAGGTGACCGACTTTCGCAGCAGCTCCGCGTCGAAGAAGTCCAGGGACGCGAGGTTCTGCAGCATCCGCCCATGCGTCTCGGCGAGCAGGGTGACGTAGACCACCCGCTTCTGGGCGCGGACCTGCCCGAAGCAGATCTGGTTGGCGAGGATGGTCTTCCCCGCGCCGGGCGCGCCCTGGAGGATGTAAACGCCACCCCCGAACAGCCCCCCGCCGAGGACGGTGTCGAGTCCGGGGACCGATGTGGGTACCCGCTCCAGCGGGATGCCCTCCGATGATCCTTTCGTCATGTCGCTGCCCGGCTATCCGTTTCGCCCCGCCGCTGCAAGGCGCACGTGGCGAGCGTGCTGCGCCCAACGCCGCGGCGTCTTCGGAGCTACGGAGCTACGGAGCGGCGGGAGCGGCCACTGCGTCCTGCGGCAACCCGTCTTCCTCCCCGGCACCCTCGGCGTCCGCGGTCGCCTCCGCCTCTGCCTGCGCTGCGGCGGCTTCTGCCACCCGGGCGGCCTCGGCCTCGGCGGCAGCTGCGGCGGCCTTCTTCGCGTCCTCTGCGGCGGCGGTGCCCAAAGACGCCAGGCCCTGCTCGAAGTCCTTCCCGATCATCGCGTCCATGTCCATGACGAGCGACATCGCCTTGCCCATGAAGTCGTTGTCGCCGCTCATGCGCCAGGTGACCTTCGTGGCGCCGTCTCCCTCGGGCGCGAAGAGGATGGAGGTCTGCGCCACGGACGCGAAGGGCTTGAGGAACTCGAGCCGGAGGTCGATCTGCTCGGGGGCCCTGCTCTCGAGGATGGTCATCTGGCCTTCGCCCACCTCGTCGTTGCCGGCCCACTTCTGGATGGCGCCCTTGCCGGAGGGCGCGCCTTCGAACGTGGTGGTCTGGTTCGGATCGCGTCCGGCCCAGGGGCTCCAGCGGTCCCACTGGTGGAAGTCGTTCACCAGGGCGAAGGCGACCTCGGGCGGCGCTCCGATGGTGGCCGAGCGCTCGTACGAGAAGGTCGCAGGTTGCAGGACGACGACCACGACCAGCGCGACGACCAGGACCGCCACACCCACGAGGAGCTTCTTGAACATGGGACCTCCCGGGAAGGAAGCAGGGAGGCTTAGCGCACCGGAGGCTCGTCTCGCCAGTGGTCCGCCCCCTTCACACCGATGTCGTCGGGGTGGAAGCGCACAGGGCCGCCCGCGCGCCGCTTTGCCTCGTAGTCGCGCAGCGCGGCGAGCGCAGGTCTTTGCAGGATGAGGATGGCAACGAGGTTCAGCCACGCCATCAGCCCCACGCCGATGTCGCCCAGCCCCCACGCCACCTCCGCGCTCTTCACCGCTCCAAAGGCCACTGCGGCGATGAGCCCCACGCGGAGCGCCTGGGTGAGCCAGGGCCTCTGCACGCGGCGGTTCACGTACGAGATGTTGGTCTCGGCCATGTAGTAGTAGGCGACGATCGTCGTGAAGGCGAAGAAGAGCAGCGCCAGCGCCACGAAGGCCGCGCCGAAGCCAGGGATGACCCGCTCCACCGCCGCCTGCGAGAACCCGGGGCCCGGGGAGACGCCCGGGAGCGCCTCGTGCAGGAAGCCGCCGGCAGGGGAGAGGACGTTGTACGCGCCGGTGGAGAGCAGCAGGAACGCGGTGGCGGAGCAGACCAGGAGCGTGTCCACGTAGACGCTGAAGGCCTGCACGTAGCCCTGCTGCGCCGGGTGTTCGACCTCGGCCGCGGCGGCGGGGTGGGGGCCCGTGCCCTGGCCGGCCTCGTTGGAGTAGACGCCGCGCTTGACGCCCCACTGCACCGCCAGCCCCAGCACCGCGCCGAAGCCGGCCTCCCTGCCGAAGGCGCTCCGGAAGATGAGCCCGAAGATCTCCGGGATGCGCGAGGCGTTGACGACCAGCACGCCCAGCGCCACCAGCACGTAGGCCACCGCCATGAACGGCACCACCACCTGCGCGAAGTGGGCGATGCGCCGGACGCCGCCGAAGATGATGACCCCCAGCGCCAACACGATGCCTGCGGCCGTGGCCCAGGTGGGGACGCCGAAGGCGCCTTGGAGGCTCGAGGAGATGCTGTTGGCCTGAACCCCCGGCAGCAGGAGCCCCGTGGCGATGATGGTGACCACCGCGAAGAGCCAGGCGTACCAGCGCTGCCCCATCGCCTTTTCGATGTAGTAGGCCGGCCCGCCCCGGTAGAGCCCCTGCTCGTCGCGCTCCTTGTAGAGCTGCGCGAGCGTGGACTCGACGTACGCGGTGGACGCGCCGAGGAACGCGACGACCCACATCCAGAAGATTGCGCCCGGGCCCCCATAGGCGATGGCCGTGGCCACGCCGGCGATGTTGCCGGTGCCCACCCGCCCGGAGAGCGACATGGACAGCGCCTGGAAGGAGGACACCCCGGAGGCTGACGCCTTTCCGCGGAGCGTGAGCCGCAGCATCTCCCTGAGCCCTCGCACTTGCATGAAGCGGGTGCGGACGGAGAAGTAGAGCCCCACGCCGAGGCAGAGGTAGACGAGCGCGGGGCTCCAGATGACGTCGTTCAGGGTGGTGACGAGGGCGTCCAAGGGGCGGGACCATAGCCGCGCGCAATGACCGGTGGGATGATCCGTATCCAGCGTGAATGGACGGCGCCGCGGCGCGTCAGGGGCGCGGCTCGGACAGGCGTTCTGCTGGGGGACGGCGAGCGCCCGCAGAAGGAGGCGACGTTGGAGCTCTTCATCAAGCTGCTGATCACCACGCCGTGGTTCGCCTCCCGGCCCGCGCTGGCGGCGCTGTTCGTGATGGGGGCGCTGGCCACCGGGCTGTTCGGCGAGGTGCCTGAAGAGTGGCCGGTGCCGGTGATGGCGGTGATGTTCGTGGCGGGCGCGCTGGCGGCGGTGGAGCTGGTGGTGGCGGTGGTGCAGCACCTCATCCAGGACATGTCGGCGTGGTGGGCCGAGTGGCTGGAGAAGAACCCCCTGGCGCCCGTGGGCATGGCGCTGTTCGTGGCGGCTGTCGTGATCGCCGCGCTGCGGGGGGAGCCGCCGGCGGCGGAGCCCCACACGCTCGCGGCGGGCCTCTTCGTGCAGTGGCTGTGGCTTGCGCCCCTCGGCTTCTCCGCGTGGGTGTTCGCGACGCTGCGGGTACGCGTGGAGGCGTTCCTCGAGGAGCTGACCGGCGGGCTGGTGCGGGGCATCGGGGTGTCGAAGCTCTGGGCGCAGGTGTTGATGACCGCGGTGGGCATCTCGGTGGCGGTGCTGCTGCCGGCGGTGGGCGCGGTGGTCTACGCGTTCGCGCTGTGCATGCTGGTGGCGACGTTCCTCATCCTCCGAGACCGCCAGCAGGCGCTGTACCGGACGTGCGCCTGCGGCGTGAAGGTGCACCGCGCCGCGTTCGTCTGCGGTGGCTGCGCCAGGCGCCATGAGCCCTTGGCGCTGGGGCTGTTTGGAACGCCTTCGAGCGGTCGCAGCGTGGAGGACCCTGCACGGCACAGGGTAGCGCTGCTCGCCCGCGGGCGGTGTGAGCGGTGCGCCTCGCCCCTGACGTCGAAGGAGCGCCGCCTGGCCTGTCCACTGTGTGGTCCGGTGGTGGTGGATGAGGCGCGCGCGGCTGCCTTGAGCGCCTACGCGGACAAGCGCTTCGCGAAGCTCCTGTTGCCCGCGCTGGTGATGGGCGCGGTGCCCCTGCTCGGATTGCCGGCCGCGCTCGCGTGGTACCGAGGTGCCGGAATGGACGCGTACGCCGCCTTCGCCGGATGGAAGACGCGGCTCGGACGGCGGGTGGGCGTGGCGGTGGCGTTGGTGGCGCTCGGCGCGCTGCAGGCCATCCCGATCCTCGGCGCGTTGCCCACGGTGGCGCTGCTGTTCCTCCTGTACGCGAGCGCCAGGCTGCGGTTCCGGCTCGCCATGCGGGAGCAGCGCCGGTCTGCCGGAGCCGATACGGCTGGTGCGCCTGGAGCGCCTGGAGAGCTGGACGTCGTCGCCGCTGGGTGAACCCAGTGCCTCTGGCGGCTGCCGGGACGGGCAGGCATGAACGCCCCGACAGCCAGCACACGCGCGTTGCCGCCAGCGCCTCGGGCTGCGAGAGCGCCACCAGGTGTCCGCCGGGGAGGACGTCGGGCACACGCGTGTGTACGCCTCAGGCCCGCCGGTCTCGTCGGCTGTCGGCAGCTCGACAGCGATGGCGTCGTGGCCGCGCTGAGAGCTCCGGCAAGAGCCGGTGCCAGTACCCGGCGGCGCCACCTGCGTCGGGGATGAGCAGGAAGGTCGTCATGGACGCCCAGACGTGCTCGAGCTCTCCGCTCATCCACGGTCGCCGCGACCTGCGCGACCTGCGCGAGCGGCGCAGCGGCCTCGGGCTCTACCCTACCGGACGCAAGCGCCTCCCCCTCGAGATCGGGGGCCTCCTCCACCCACCCCGGAGCCAGCTCGATTCGTGGCGTCCGGGCTCTCATTCGGCTCCAGTCTGGCGTGAACCCGACGTGCAGACCCCAGCACCTCCAGACTGGAGGTGAAGCCAGGGCCGCGCCGAGTCCTCGCACCTCCGGAATGGAAGCGAGCGCATGAAGTCCGCGCCGTAGGCCACCTCGGCCTCGTAGAGGTTGTGCTGTCGGCACCGGAGACTGAGGTTCTCGACGGTGGGCTGTCCGCCGCGGGCGTAAGGGGCGATGTGATGCACCTCGACCTGGTGCGCCGAGCCGCACCTCCTTCCGGCGTCGCTCACGAAGGCGCAGCGTCCGCCGTCACGCTTCCAGACCTCCCGGCGGACCGGCGCCGAAACGTAGCGCGAGGGTTCGACAGGTCCGGAGCCGGTCGCAGGGACTGCGGACTCGGTCGCGCGCCCATGGGCTTCGACACTCTGGGGCGGCCGAGCCTTCGCGGAGGCTCCGCACCCATGGGTGGCGCCCGTCGGTCCGGAGTCGGCCGCGTGCGCGTGGACATCGACTTTCTGGAGTGGCTGGGAGGTTCCGCGCCTGCGGGTGGCACCCGTCGGCTCGGAGTCAGCCGCGCGGGAGAGGGCGCCGACAACCTGGGCCGGCTGAGCCTTCGCGGAGGTTCCGCACATGACGGTGGCGGCCGTCGGCCCGGAGTCAGCCGCGTGCGGCTCGGCATCGACGCGCTGGGCCGGCTGGGGCTTCGC
>CAZQVZ010000159.1:0-12406 GCA_964596895.1 uncultured Myxococcaceae bacterium | reverse complement strand
TAGCGGAACGCCACCCGGCCTTCGTCCTCCAGCCGCTGCAGCCCTTCGTCGTCGATGAAGTAGTTCCCCTCCGCGTGCGCGATGGGGATGCGCAGCTTCTGGCCCTTCTTCAGCTTCCGGGTGAAGGGCGAGGACGTGTTGTCCGCCAAGAGGTCCAATGGCCGGCAGAGGAACTTCCGCGTGGCGTTGCGCAACAGCGCGCCTGGCAGCAGCCCGGCTTCGGTGAGGATCT
The DNA here is from genome assembly GCA_964596895.1 of uncultured Myxococcaceae bacterium. Classification (GTDB taxonomy): domain Bacteria; phylum Myxococcota; class Myxococcia; order Myxococcales; family Myxococcaceae; genus JAFAFL01. The sequence continues at coordinate 12,174 of CAZQVZ010000159.1, read as the reverse complement.
GAAAGCCGTTGCAGATGCCCAGCACCCGCCCGCCCCCCTGGGCGAACTTCACGACCTCCTCCATCACCGGCGAGAACCGGGCGATGGCGCCGCAGCGCAGGTAGTCCCCGTAGGAGAACCCGCCGGGGACGATGATGAGGTCACACCCCTTGAGGTCCCGCTCCTTGTGCCAGAGCAGCTCGGCGGGGCGGCCGAGCACCTGCGTCACCACGTGCCACGCGTCGTGGTCGCAGTTGGAGCCGGGGAACTGGAGGATGCCTGCCTTCATGGGATCTCGACCCGGAAGTTCTCCACCACGGTGTTGGCGAGGAGCTTCCGGCACATCTCCTCGACCCGCGCCTTCGCCTGCACCGGGTCACCGTCCTCGAGCTGCAGCTCGATGAACTTCCCCAGCCGGACGGCGTTCACCTCGCGGTAGCCCAGGGTCTGCAGGCTCCGCTCAACGGCCTTTCCGGCCGGGTCGAGGACCCCCGGCTTCAGGGTGACGAACACGCGCGCGAGCATCTCTCCTCCGAGGGTGGAACCGCGGCCCCCATAACATGCCCGCTCCTGCCGCCAACGTGGATCTGGGCCCGGTGGGCGGGCAGCCAGGCATGTACGGAGAAGTCGGCGTGGTGCGTCCGCCGCGGGCGGGCTATGAACAGAAGACCCTATGCCCCCCTGGGCCCTTTGGCTGGCGTGCGTCGGCTTCTTGCTGGTGCGCGCCTTCATCGCCGCTGCCGAATCCGCGCTCTACGGAACGAGCGACCTGCGCGCCAAGGAGCTCGCCGGCCAGTCTCCGCGCGCGGGCACCCGGGTGCTCCGCCACAAGACGGACCGCGAGGCCACCGCCGCGTCCATCCGCATCGGGATGGTCATCTCCGGCTTCCTCGCCGCTGGCGTGGGCGCCATCGCCCCGCCGCAGATGCTGCACAACCGCTTCGGCGGCGAGGCGTGGGCGGACGTGGCCGGCGCCACGCTGGGCGTCCTTCTGGTGGGGCTCATCGCCTCCCTGTTCGACGTGAGCGCCCGGGCGGTGGCCTCCGCCGCGCCGGACCGCTGGGCGCTGCGGCTGTCCTGGCTCATCTCGCTGATGGTGACGTTCTTCTACCCGCCGATGCGGCTCATCGTCGGGGCGCTGAACCTCGTGGTGAAGCCCTTCGGCGGGAAGGTCCGCTTCGAGAGCCCGCCGCCCCCGCTCGAAGAGCTGGAGAAGCTGCTCGAGGCCCAGGCCGCACTCCATGAGGTGGACCAGGGCGCTCCCGCGCTCATCCGCTCCATCTTCGAGCTCACCGACAAGCGCTGCGTGGACGTGATGGTGCCGAGGCCGGACGTGGTGAGCATCGACATCACCACCAGGCCCCTGGACATCCTCCGCATCCTCGCCGAAGAGAGCCACTCCCGGTTGCCGGTCTACAAAGACGACCCGGACCACGTGGTGGGCATCCTCCACACCCGGGACCTCATCCCGCTGCTCCAGCACCCGGAGCTCATCGTCCTGCAGGACGTCATCCGGCCCGCCACGTTCGTCCCCTGGGTGAAGCCCATCGGTGACCTGCTGCGAGACATGCAGCAAAAGCGCATCCACATGGCGGTGGTGGTGGACGAATACGGCGGCTTCGAGGGCGTGGTCACGCTCGAGGACATCCTCCGGGAGATCGTCGGCGACATCGGCGACGAGTTCACCGTCCCCGAACACGAGTTCGAGAAGCAGCCGGACGGGTCCTGGCTCGTAGACGCAGCGGTGGAGGTTGACGACTTCGCCAAGACCTTCAGCCTCACCATCCCCGAAGGTGAGTACGAAACCCTGGGGGGGTTTCTGAACTCGCTCGCCGGCGCCATCCCCGACGTGGGGGACCGCTTCGTCTACAAGGGCTGGCAGTTCGTGGTGCACTCCAAGGACGGCGCCCGGCTGGACCGGGTGCGCGTCACCAAGCAGCGCGGCGCCGGCGCGACGTCTGGCGTCAGCCCGGCGCCCGCTTCACTTCCCGGTGCGGCCAGCTCGACCGGCTCGGGCCGGCCGAACTGATTCACCTCAGGGCCCGCGGATGATGCGCGGTGCGGCGGTCGTCCACCGAGCGGAGAATGGGGACCGCCCCGGTCAGGCCGCGCCACCTACCGCGACGGCGTGCTGAAAAGAGGGGCGTGCGGCGGGGCCAGCCGGCAGTTACCCGCCGGCCCCGCCCAGCACCTCTACGGCGTGAACTTGAAGCGCCAGACCGTGTCGGGACGGATGCCCGGGTTGCTGGACGAGCTGATGTTCACGACCAGGGCCGCGTTGCCGTCTTCGGACTCCATCCAGGTGGTCGAAGAGGAGCCGCAGTTGGTGGTGCAGTTGAGCGCCGCGTACATGGTCCCGAAGTGGTACTCGATGTCGCCGTTGTCGTAGAACTTCACCTGCCAGTTCAGGTCGTACGCGGTGCCGGTGGAGGCCCACCGCATGTTCTCGAAGGAGACGATGGTGTACTCGTCCCCGGCCACGTTCGGGTCCGGGTCCTTGCGCAGCACGTAGATGCCGCCCCCGGACTGCACGTTGGTGTCGCTCCAATACAGCGCCAGCACCCGGTTGAGCATGGTCGCCGGATCGAACGTGGTGCGGTTCTTCTGCCCCTTGTAGCAGTCGTTCGAGGCCGGGCAGGTGATGGCCGGGTCGCTCGCGTTCCGCGGTGCGATCCACGCATTGGTGGAGACGTAGAGGGTGTCGTAGGTTCCGTAGCCCCACTTCACCGGGTGGGTGAGCGCCGGGCTGCTGGTGGGCCCCAGCACCATGATGTCCTCGCTCAGGTTGGTGATGGTCAGCGGCTGCCCGATGCCGGCGAGCGGCTCGAAGTCACCGACCGCGCCGAACTCCAGCTCATACGGGAAGCAGCGCGCGTCCCTCTGGCCGGGGGTGCCCACCTGGTCCAGCGGGCCGTAGGTCCCACCCGAACCACAGGTGAGCTGGGTGATGCCCGGCGCGTAGAGGAGGTCCGGGTTCGGCGGGTCGGCGCGGAGCGACACGCCCTCGCCGCCCGTCACGCCCGCGGTCCAGGACACGGTCGCGTACTCGGCGCCGTGGCGCAGCAGCCGCAGGGTCCCGCTGGTGTCGGACAGGGTGAAGGAGGGGCCGTACACGTAGTCCAGGGTGACGCCGCCGTTCTGCGTGACGTCGTTGGACTGACCGAAGAGCAGCACCCCGGACGCCGGGAACGTCAGCGGTCCGGTGATGGTGTGCTGCTGCCCACCGCCGAAGTCGAGGACCCACCCGTCGAGATCCAGGGGCATGTTGTCCGCCTGGGTGAGCTCGAACCACTCGCCCTCGGGGGCGGCGGCCACCGGGTGGTAGTTCACCTCGCTGAAGTACACCCCGCGCGCCGGCAGGATCTCCGGCCGGGCCTCCAGCTCCATCCGCTGCGAGCCCAGCGGCGTGCCCACCGGCACCGAGACCAGGTAGTCCTCCGGCTTGGCGGTCCAGGCGAAGCTCTGGGGCATCACGCCGAAGAAGGTGTAGCGGTCCCCCTCCAGCGGCATGTCGGCGGGGAAGAGGACCTCGCTCTCGTCGCGGTTGACCACGCCCACCGACGCGTCGGGCGCGGTGAGCCCCTGCAGCGTCTTGTAGGCGAAGACCACCGTGCCGTCCGCGTACACCTGCGCCTGGTAGGTCAGCTCGCTGCCCGGAACGCCGCTCTGCTCCATCTTGTTCCACTGGACGATGAGGCGGCGGTTGTGCGCCGGGCCGTCCACCTGCACCAGGATGGCCGAGTCATTGTTGGTGGCGTCGAAGATCTGGTGCTTCCAGTACGGCGACACCGCCAGCGGGTGCAGCAGCGTGTTCGGGAACGCGGTGTTGGTGGTGCCCGCGGTCTTGGTGGACTCCGCGAACACGAAGAACCCGAGCTTGTTGAGCGCGATGGTCGGGCTGCTCACGCGCACGCCGTAGAGCATCGTGTGGAACGTCTCCGGCAGCGTGAACAGCGAAACCGCGGTGGTGCCGCTGGAGAAGGTCGCCGGCACGCCGGTCTCGGCGATGTCCACGAAGGCAGTGCCCGGCTCGTTCTTCACGATGGACGGAAGCCCCTGCAGCTGTCCGCCGCCGACCACGGTATGGCCCTGCGCGATGATGCTCGCGCCGACCACCGTAGGCGACGGGTCCCACAGCACCTTCGCCGGCGTGGTCACGGTGACATCCACCTCCGCAGGCGGGATGGCGCTGCCCACCGTGTTGTCCGCCTCGAGCCGATAGGTGGTGGGGCCGTTCGGGTACACCACCGCGGTGCCCGTCTCCGCGTCCTTGCCGGTGACGCGCGCCACCTCCCTCGTCCCCACCATCACCCGCGCGAACCGCGCGTTGGTGACGTTCCAGGAGAGGGTCACGGGCTCGCCGCCCTGGGCCGCTACCGTCGGTGCCGCCCCGAAGCTGACGAAGGTCACCGGCCCAATCACCTCCACCTCGCGGGTGAGGGTGAGCTCGCCGCCCCGCTTGTTGGTCAGCCGCAGCGCCACTTCGATGATGGGGTTGGCGGGCGCGCCGAGCACGAACTGCCCCTGCCGCACCTGCGCTGCAGTGGTGGCCTGATAGACCTTCTCACCCTCCACCAGCAGCTCTACCGAATCCGCCTGCTCAGAGGTCCAGTTCACCACGAAGCCGGCGTTGGCGAGCACCGCCAACGGCGCCGTGAAGGTCGCCTTCGGCGTCACCCCCACGTACACCGGCAGGGTCTTCTTCACGGTCACGTCGCCGCGGGAGATGGCGAGCTCGTAGCGGAGCACCCCGTCGTCCGGGATGGCCGGGGGGACGGTGTCCACGAACGAGCCTTCAGCCACGGCGCCGGGAGACGGCGCGGTGTAGAGCACGCCCGCGCCTGCGCGGCTCAAGGTCAGCGCGTCCGCGCCGCCGGTGCGCCAGGACAAGGTCACCTCCTGCTCCTGCACCACCGCGCCGCGGTCCGCCACGAAGTCGAGGATCGCCGGGCGCACCGTGACCGTCAGGGTGCGGGTCTCCCCGTCCACGTCCAGCGTGTACTCGGCCGTCTGCTCGGGGAGGACCTCCACCGAACCTGCCGACACCTGCCCGCCCAGGTCCACAGGCGCGCCGGCCGGCCCGGTCAGGGTGACGGCGGTGGCCCCGGGCGCAGTCCACGCGAGCGTGGTGGACTCACCGGCGGAGATCTCCTGCGGGAAGGCCGCGAAGAGGATCTCGGTCTGCTCATCCCCCTGCACCCGCACGCCGGCAGCGAGGCTGTCCGTGCCACCGGGGCCACGCGCGGTGAGCACGAAGACCGCGTCCTCCGAAGGATGGACGGTGACGCTGCCCTCCGCCGCGGCAGGGTCGACCCCGTCCACAGGCCCCTGCCCCAGGTGCAGGATGGACACCGAGGTGGCGTGCTCCACCCGCCAGGACAGCGTGGCGCCCTCCTCCTTCGCCACCTGCTGCGGCGAGGCCTCGAAGAGGTGGATGACGGGCGCATTTGGCACCTCCGGAGGAGGCGTCTGCTTCTGCGGACAACCCGCGAGCGCCAGGGACAAGAGCCCGACGAGGGCGCCGGTGAGGTTCGTTCTCATGGGACGGAGTTCCATGGCTAGTTGGGCGTGAAGCGGAAGGCGACGAGCGGGCTGATGCCGCCTGCCGTGTTGATGTTGGCGACGATGGCGGAGGTGCCGGTGGCGTCCTCCAGCCAGGTGGTGGCCGAAGAGCCGGTGGCCTGGTTGTCGTAGGTGGAGGACCCGCTGGTCATCGCCCCGTAGTGCATCTCGATGACGCCGGAGTCGAAGAGCTTGACCTGGAACGAGTAGTCCCCGTTCGAGTCCGAGCTGTAGCGGAAGTTGTTCCACGACAGGATGGTGTGGTCCGCGTTCCGCTTCATCTGGAGCATGCCCTCCGGGCGCCGGTAGACGCTGTCCCAGAAGACCGCGATGGCGTTGTTCGGCGCCCCGCTCGCCGGCTTGGAGCCGTTGGCGGTGTAGGTGGTGGTCATCACCTGCCCGGTGGCCGTCCCGAAGCTGATGATCCCGGACGTGGAGGCGTGGAACTGCGTGTAGGGCACCCCGTAGTAGGTGAACGGCGCCGGGAGGGGGATGTTGGCCCGGTACCCGGTGGTCCCGGTCACCGCCGGCAGCACGTCCTCACCGTCCGCGGAGATGTCCTCGAAGTCGGCAGGGATGTGGGAGAGCGTGTACGCGAGACAGCCGCCCGCCTTGCCCGGCGTGCCCAACTGCTGCGGCGCCTGGGTGCCGAACGGGGAAGTGGCCACGCACTGCAGCCCGCGCGGGACCATCCCGGTGGTGTCCGCCGCGTAGTAGACGGGGCCCGGATCGAAGACGTGGGAGGCGCCGGCGGTGCCGCCCGTCCAGGAGAGGCTGTCCGCCGCGCCCACCTTGTTGAGGCTCACCGCGCCCACGGCGTCCGGCAGCGTGAACGCGGTCCCGTAGACGTAGTCCACCGCCACGCCGTCGTTGAGTGCAGGGTCATCCGTCTGTCCGAACACCAGCACCCCCTCCGGCGGGACGACGGTGGTGCCGTTGGCGGAGGTGATCGTGTGGCTGCCGGAGGGGAACTCGAGGGTCCAGCCCGCAACGTCCACCGCAGTGGTGCCCGGGTTGTACAGCTCCAGCCACTCCCCGGTGGCCGCCAGCGCGGCTGCGGGCTGCGGCATCACCTCGGTGATCCGCACCAGGCCCACCGGCAAGGTCTCGGGCAGGGTCACCGGCAGGCGCAAATAAGCGTCGCCCAGCTGCGCGAAGCCAGAGAGCGTCGCCTCGCCCGGGAACACCTGGACGGTGGCGGGCAGCGCCGTGGGCCCGAAGAAGGTGATGGCGGAGTTTTCGGCGGGAACGCCGGTCTGCGCCATCAACCCCAGGTAGCCATCCGCCGGCCCCTGAACCCCAATCACCGGCGACAAGGAGGCGGTGGTCTGCAGGGTCTGGTACTCGTACCGGACCTTGCCGCTCTGGTGGACCTGCGCCTGGAAGGTCATCACCGAGCCGAGGTTGCCGTTCACATCCATCCGGCTCCACTGCACCACCAGCACCCGCTCCGGCGCCTCCCCCAGCACCGCCCAGTGGATGGCGCTCTCTTCGACGTAGCGCAGGTACAGCCACAGGGGGGCGAGGAAGTTCTCGTCCACGGTGGTGTTGGGCAGCGGCTTGTTGGAGGTGGCGGAGGTCACGGTGGTGCCGAAGGCCATGTGGCCGTTCACCGACACCGTCACCGGTCCGTCCACGCGCCGGCCGAAGAGCCAGGTCTCGAAGTCCGGCACGAAGGTGGCCCGGGCGGTGGTGGTGGTGCCCATGGTCACCTCGGTGCCGATGCCCTCGATGTCCACGAAGCCTGTCGACATCGGGTCGAAGGTGATGTGCGAGTGCGCGAGCCCGACGATGGGCGTGCCGGGCGGCACCGCCGCCGATTCTACGGTGACGGCGCTGCCCTCGATGACCGAACCCCCAGGCGAGAGGGTGAGCGCGCCAGGAGTGGCCACGCCCACGGGCTTCTGCGCCTGCACCGCGTCACCCACTGTGTTGTCCGCCTCGAGCCGGTAGGTGGCGTTGGCGTTGGGGTAGACGGTGATGCTGCCAGCAGCGGCAGAGAGCCCCTTCACCGAGAACACGGTGGACTCGCCCTCCTCCACGATGCGCAGGTTGCGAGCGTTGGGGACCTCCCAGGTGAGGGTCACCGGGGCGCCCGCGACCACGCCGGAGTCCGGCGAGGCCTCGAAGGTCATCACCTGCGGCACACCGACCGGGTCCACGGTGGCGCTCTCGACGTCGGAGACGCCGCGCCCGTCGGTGACGGTCAGCGTGTAGACGGTGGCGCTGGTAGGCGCCTGCACCTGCATGCTCCAGGCCTTCACCCGCGCCGGGTCATCCACCTCGGCGATGACCGTGCCCGCCGCCGCCAGCTCCACCCTCACCGCGTTGGCGGTGGTCCAGGCGATGGGGAAGGTGGAGCCGGTGAGCGCGTACTGCGGCACCTCGAAGGTGCGGATGCGCGGCGAGCCGGCGACATAGAGCGTCACCACCCGCGAGGCGGAGTGGTCCGGGTGCGCCCCTTGCGCGAGCAACCGGACGGAGAAGGCCTCGTCCTCGCCGAGCCCGGCCGGAACCTGAAGGGTGTGGCTGCCCTCGCGCGCCTCGGCCGCAGTCGCCGAGGTGTAGACGTCCTCGCGCCCGGGCACCTGCAGCGACACCTGCACGGCGCCGCCGGTCTGCCAGGACAGCGTGACCTGCTCGCCGGGGATGGCCACGTCCACGTCCGCAGTGAACGAGAAGACCGCGGGCAGCACCGCCACCTGCGCCTCGCGGGTGATGCCGTCCGCGGTGAGGACGTACGTGGTGTTGACCTCCGGGGTCACCGAAATGGATCCGCTGGTGGTCTGGCCCAGAAGGTCGAGGGCCGCGCCGGCGCCGTCCGTGACGGTCACGCTGCGCGCGCCCGGAGCGGTCCAGGCGAGCACCGTGCTCTCACCCGCGGTCACCGCCTGCGGCGTGGCGACGAGCAGCGCCAGCGCGGCGCCCGGATCCACCTGGACCCCGAGCACCTCCGAGACCCTCACCCCGCGGGCGTTGGTGGCGGTGAGGACGAACAGCGCGTCCTCGTTCACCTGCACCTCGACGGTGCCCTCCAGCCGGTCGTCTACGCCGGAGACTGCGCCCTGGGCGCCGTGGGTGATGGTCACCTCGGCGGCGGCCTCCACCTTCCAGGAGAGGGTGACCGGCCCTGCCTCCCCGAGCGTCGCCGCGCTGGCCTCGAAGAGGAGGATGCGGGGGACCTCGGGGAGCGGTTCGGGGACGGTGGGCCCCGGGCACCCGGCCAGCGCGAGCACCAGCGGGAGGGAGAGGAGCGCTGCGCGCGGGAACATGGGCAGTGGGAGGTTCATGAAGGTGGCCTCGCTCATCACTTCACCGGGGTGAAGCGGTAGCCGGTGAAGGGCAGGATGCCCCCGGCGGTGTTGATGTTGATGGGCAGCGCGGCGGTCCCATCCGGCCGCTCCAGCCAGGTGGTGGCGCTCACGCCCGAGTGCCGGTCCACGTAGGTGCTCGACGTGGACGTGGAGGGCAGCAGCTCGCCGTAGTGGAACTCGATGGCGCCGTCATCCAGCAGCTTGACCTGGAAGTTGAGGAGGCTGCCGGTGCCGCCGCTGATGGCATAGCCCTGCCAGGAGATGATGGTCGCTCCGGCGCGGCGGAGCACGTACATGGCGCCCGCGGTGGGCCGGGTGAGCGCATCCCAGAAGGGCGCCACGGTACCGCGCGGCATCGCCAGGGAGGGCAGCGCCTTGTTGGCGGTCTGCGTGGCGGTGAGCGCCGGACCAAAGGCGAGGAACCCCGCGGTGCCCGAGTAGCGGACCACGTCGAACTCCTCACCGAAGTACCGGAAGGGGACCTCGAGCGTCAGCGTGGAGTAGGTGGGGCTGGTGGGCAGCTGGGTGCCGAGCAGGGACAGGTCCTCGAAGCTCCCCGGGATGCTCTGCAGGGCGTACTCGAAGCACCTTTCGTTGGCGGCGCCGGGGCTGCCGACGGACGCCACGCCGAAGGTCAGGGTCCTCTGGCACTCCACCTTCACGCCGGCAGCGTCGATGGCGCGCTGGGGGGTGACCACCGAGGTACCCGCGGTGGGGTTCTCCCAGGAGAGGGTCCCCAGCACCGCCGAACCCAGAAGGAGGTCCACGGAGTCGGTGGCGTTCATGGGCAAGGCTTCAAAGGTGGCGTCCACCGGCGCGCCATCCAGCGCATCCGCGTCGAGGCTCGCGCCGACCACGGCGAACCCGAACGGGGGCACGACCAGCTCCGGCATCACCCAGGCCTCGGTGGCGGTGCTGGTGCTCAGCGCCAGTCCGCGGAGGTTCACCTCATAGGGGGCGAGGTTGGCCACCTCCACCCAGCGGCCGTCTGCAGTGCCGTGCAGCGAGACGGGCATCACCTCGGTGAGCGCCACGGTGGCGTCGGAGAAGGCCTCCACCGGTGCGGCCCAGTACACGTGGCCTGCGCCCGGGGCCGAGGTGAAGAAGCCCAGCCGGCTGGAGCGGTCCACGCGCAAATCGAAGGTGCCGCTCTCGGGGGCGGCGTCGAACCAGGTGAGCGAGTCGCCGGAGACGATGGCGGGCGCGCCCGGATCCCGGCTGAAGGTGGCGCTGAAGGTCTCGCCGCCGCGGCGGATGCCGATGGTGGCAGCCTCCGCGCCGGTGTCTCCACCGACGAGGTCGCGGTAGGCGAAGCGGATGACGCCCGTCTCCTCGAGCTGCACCTGGAAGGTGAGCTTGCTGTCCGGGTGCTCGGTGGAGACCCCATTCCACTGGACCACGAGGATCCGCGGGAAGCCTTCACCCACCACCGCGTGCAGGACCTCGCCGTCACCCAGGTCGAGGTCGTCCCAGAAGGGGGCGATGACCGCGGGCAGGGCCTGGCTGCTGCTGGCCAGGTCTGCGTTCTGCGGGAAGGGCTCGGTGCGCTCGAAGGTGAGGAAGCCGTTGGTGGAGACGAAGAAGGCCTCCTGCACCACCCCCATGAAGGGGAACCGGAAGGGGATGGGGCGGCGGATGCGCACCACCGACTCGTTGGGGTCGGGGAACGCCACCGGCTTCGCGTCATCGAGCAGGGAGATGTCGATGAAGTCGTTGCCGGCGGTCCGCTTGATGGGCGTGGGGTAGATCACGCCGGCGACGTTGGAGGAGGTGCCCACCGGAACCACCCAGCTCACGGTGACCTCGGTGCCGGCGTGGACCAGGTCCGGCGTGGCGGTGATGGTGCCCGGGTCGCTCACGTCGAGCGTGCGCCGCGCCTCCACCTTCTGGCCGGCCTTGTTCCAGGCCTCGAGCACCACGTCCGTCAGCCGGGCCACGCGCAGGCGCGTCTGTCCGGACGCCACCTGCGCTTGGTTGCGCGTGGAGAAGAGGACCGGCCCGTTCGCGGCGCGGATGACCACCTCGTGCGCCTCCTGGGTGGTCCACTGGACCTGGCTGCCTTCAGTCGGGGTGGGGGCAGGCGACGGGACGGTGAAGGCGGCGATCACCGGCGGGTTCACCACGGTGACCTGGCGCGCGATGCGCTTCTCACCGCCGAGGTAGTCCACCGCCACCAGCTCCACGAGCGAGTCGCGGGTGAGCCCGGTGACGGTGAACTCACCTTCAGAGATGAGCGCGGTCTTCTCCACCCGGGGCTCGAACACCGCCAGCCCGTCCACCTGGAGCTGCAGCCGGACTGCGTTGCGCGTGCTCCAACCCACGTTCAGCGGGTGGCCCAGGGTCACCGCCTCGGGCGCCTCGAAGTCCAGCACCAGGCCGCGGCCCACGTAGCCCCGGACCACGCGCTCCAGGGTCACCGCCGGGTCCGTCTGGGTGACGGTGAGGTGGAACTCGAGCGGGGTGCCGTCCGCGGTCGGCGCGCCGCCGGGAAGCTGGGCGGGGATCTCCCAGGCGAGCTCTCCGTCCCCCATTCGCAGCGGGTCCGAGGTGTCCTCCAGCTCTCCGAAGATCGTCTCGGTGATGACCACCCGCGAGGCGCCCGCGGCGGACCAGCGCAGGATCAGGGTCTCGCCGGCGCGCGCGGCGTGCGGCGCCACGGTGAAGGTCTTCACGACCGGGCTCACCTTCACCGTGGTGGACGCGGTCAAAGCTTCGCCGGACGCTGCGGCAGCGGAGAGGGTGAACACCGTGCTCCGCGTGGGCACCACGGTCTGCACGCCCCCACCGGCGGCCGCGTTGAGATCCACGGTGGGGCCCAGGTCGGCGGTGATGACCGCGCTCTTCGCGTTCGGCGCGGTCCAGATGAGGTCCACCTCCTGACCGGCCTCCACCTCGGGCGGCACCGCGAACAGCGACACCTCGGAGAGATCTTCGTCGACCGCCACCTGCACGAAGGCGCTGTCGCGGCCGCCCGCGGCGGTCGCGCGCAGCACGAAGAGCGTGGACGCCGTGGGGCTGACCGTCACCTCACCCGCTTCGGCGGTGCCGGTGTACTCCAGCTCCTGCCCGAGCTGGTCGCGCACCGTCACCGACTCGGCGTCGCGCGTCTCGAACCGCAGGGTCACGGACTCACCCTGGCCGATGCGCGCGGCGTCCGCGGTGAAGGCGACAATGACCGCGGGCGGCGGGGGTGGCACCACCGGTTCGGGCTCCGGACACCCCGCGAGGATGAACGCCGCCATGGCGCTGAGCGCTCCAATCCTGAGTTTCATCGAGTGCGACCTCTCCGGTGGGGTTCGGCCTCGGCGCCGAAACGTCT
>CAZQVZ010000158.1:0-12431 GCA_964596895.1 uncultured Myxococcaceae bacterium | reverse complement strand
TGTTCTCCATGCCAGGGTCGCCGTTCCTGTACTACGGCGACGAGATCGGGATGGGGGACAACATCTACCTGGGTGACCGCAACGGCGTGCGCACCCCCATGCAGTGGACGCCGGACCGGAACGCCGGCTTCAGCCGCGCGGACTCGGCGAGGCTCTACGCCCCGGTGATCGCAGACCCGGTGTACGGCTACCAGGCCATCAACGTCGAGGCGCAGGAGCGGACGAAGACCTCATTGCTGGGCTGGGTGAAGCGCCTCATCGGCGTGCGGCAGCGCTACCCCACCTTCGCGCTGGGGACCCTGCGGTGGACCAACCCCGAGAACCGCAAGGTGCTGGCCTTCGTCCGCGAACATGAAGGCCAGACGCTGCTGGTGGTCTGCAACCTCTCCCGCTACGCGCAGCCCGCGGAGCTGGACCTCTCGGAATGGCTGGGCCACACCCCGGTGGAGCTCATCGGGGAGACGCGGTTCCCCGTCGTCCGGGATGCGTCGTACCAGCTCGCGTTGGGCCCCTACATGTTCCTCTGGTTCCGGCTGGAGAAGCCGGCCGAGGGAGGCACGCCATGAACACCATCGACGTCACCCGCCTGCCCGAGTTCCTGATGTCCCGCCGCTGGTTCGGCGGCAAGAGCGTCCCCATCACCCGGGTGCAGGTGCTCGACCACGTGGAGCTGGGGAGGGGAGACCGCCGCTTCACGCTGGCGGTGCTGGAGGTGATCTACGCGCTCGGCCACCCGGACCGGTACCTGGCCGCGCTGCACATCGGGCCGGACGGTGAGCTGTCCGAAGGGCTGGACCAGGATGACCTGGCGCGCGCGGTGGTGCGGATGGTGCGCGAGGAGCAGTCCATCCAGACCGGCGGCGGCATCCTGCGCGGGGAGATGATCAACGGCGGAGGGAAGATCTCCGAGCTCTCCGAAGACCCCAGCGTCCGCCGCATCTCCGTCGAACAGTCGAACACCTCGCTGGTCTACGACGACAAGGTCATCTTCAAGCTCATCCGCAGGCTGGACCTCGGGAACAACCCCGAGTGGGAGATGGGGCAGTTCCTGCGCAAGCACGGCTACCGGCACACCCCGCCCCTGCTCGGCGGCATCGTGCTGGAGGGCGCGGTGCACTCCACCGTGGCGGTGGTCCACGAGTTCGTGAACGTGGAGCAGGACGGCTGGGCGTGGACGCTGGAGCGGATGAAGGCGCCGAAGCCCGAGGCGGCCTTCCTCTCGGAGATCACCCGCCTGGGAGAGTGCCTGGGAGAGCTGCACGACGTGCTCGCCTCCGATGACACCGACCCCATGTTCGCGCCCGAGCCGGTGCAACGAGAGGACCTGCAGCGGTGGGCCTCGTCGGTGATTGGCGAATTGGGCGTCACCTTCGCCGCCGCGGCACAGCAGCTGCCGGACCTGGTGGAGAAGCGGGAGGTCTTCGTCGAGCGCATCGACCGGCTCGCGCACCTCGAGCCTTCGGGCATGAAGATCCGCCACCATGGGGATCTGCACCTCGGCCAGACCCTGCGCTCGGGCGGCCGCTGGCTGATCTTCGACTTCGAAGGAGAGCCCGCGCGCGCATACGCGCAGCGAAGAGAGAAGCACTCCCCCTTGCGGGACGTGGCGGGAATGCTCCGCTCCTTCGCCTATGCCTGCGCCTCCGTGGAACTGGAGGGCGCAGGACCCGGGGAGCGGCTGGAGCCCGTCCGCCGGGCCTTTCTCTCGGGCTACCGCAAGCGGCGCAACGTCCAGGGCCTGCTCCCGGACGACGATCACACGTTCGAGGTCCTCCTGGAGACGCTGGAGTTGGAGAAGCTCATGTATGAGCTGCGCTACGAGCTCAACCACCGCCCGGACTGGGTGCGCATCCCCGCTCACGCGCTGCTCTCCTACGCCTGAGCCCCCTCCCTTCCGCAACCCCCAGGAACGCGAAGAAGACCATGCAGAAGCCGACCGACCGCAGCCACGCCGACGCCGAGGTCGCCCGCGTCGTCCAGCTCCGCCACCCCGAGCCCCACGCGGTGCTGGGCATCCATCCGGATGGAGACGGGGTGATCATCCGCGCCCTCCGGCCGGACGCCGAGAAGGTCATCGTCCTCCCCGATGAGGGCGGGGGCGCCCAGGTGCCCATGACCCACCGCCAGGGAGGCGTCTGGGAGGCGCGCGTCAACGGGCGGAAGGAGGTCTTCACCTACCGGCTCGAGGTCCACTACCCCCACAACCGCGTCTTCACCCTGCGCGACCCGTACGCGTTCCTCCCCACGCTGGGAGAGCTGGACCTGCACCTCATCGGTGAAGGGCGGCACGAGCGGCTGTGGGAGAAGCTCGGGGCCCGGCCCATTCACCATGGGGGCCAGGGAGGCGTGGCCTTCAGCGTCTGGGCCCCCACCGCGGACGGGGTCTCGGTGGTGGGAGACTTCAACGGCTGGGACGGCAGGCTCCACCCGATGCGGCGCGTGGGCGCCTCCGGCGTCTGGGAGCTGTTCATCCCCGAGGTGGGCGTGGGCGCCCGCTACAAGTACGAGATCCGGCCTTCGGGCGGCGGGCCGGCGCTGCTCAAGGCAGACCCGATGGCGTTCCGCAGCGAGGTCCCGCCGCTCACCGCGTCAGTGGTGCACGACCTGCACCGCTACAACTGGCACGACCAGGCGTGGATGGAGGCGCGGGCGAAGCAGGATCCCTACACCCGGCCGATGAGCATCTACGAAGTCCACCTCGGCTCCTGGAAGCGGATGGTGGAGGACTCGGACCGCCCGCTGACCTACCGGGAGTTGGCGCATGAATTGGCGGACTACTGCTGCCACTTCGGCTTCACCCACGTGGAGCTTCTGCCCGTGGCCGAGCACCCCTACGGCGGCTCCTGGGGCTACCAGGTCACCGGCTACTACGCGCCCACTGCGCGCTACGGGCACCCCGATGACCTGCGCTACCTGATTGACCACCTGCACCAGAAGGGCATCGGCGTCATCGTGGACTGGGTGCCGGGCCACTTCCCGAAGGACGCGCACGGGCTCGCGAGGTTCGACGGCACCGCGGTCTACGAACACGCCGACCCGCGCCAGGGCACCCAGCCGGACTGGGGCACGCTGGTCTTCAACTTCGGCCGGAACGAGGTGCGGAACTTCCTCGTGGCCAACGCGCTCTTCTGGCTCGACGAGTACCACGTGGATGGCCTGCGCGTGGACGCAGTGGCCTCCATGCTCTACCTCGACTATTCGCGGCCCGCGGGCGGCTGGGTGCCCAACCGCTGGGGCGGCCGGGAGAACGAAGAGGCCATCGCCTTTCTGCGCGAGACCAACGACGCGGTGAGAAAGCTCTACCCCGGCGTCGTCACCATCGCCGAGGAGTCCACCGCGTGGCCCAAGGTGTCACAGCCCACGGCCGAGGGCGGCCTGGGCTTCCACTTCAAGTGGAACATGGGGTGGATGCACGACACGCTGCAGTACTTCTCCAAGGACCCGGTCTACCGGCAGCACCACCACAACCAGCTCACCTTCGGGCTGCTGTACGCGTTCAGCGAGAACTTCGTCCTGCCGCTGTCGCACGACGAGGTGGTCCACGGGAAGGGCTCGCTGCTGGGCCGCATGCCCGGCGACGAGTGGCAGAAGTTCGCCAACCTGCGCTCCTTGTTCGGGTGGATGTGGGCGCACCCCGGCAAGAAGCTGCTCTTCATGGGCGGCGAGTTCGGGCAGGGGCCGGAGTGGAGCGAAGCGCGGTCCTTGCACTGGCACCAGACGCACCACTGGGGACACGGCGGCGTGCAGACGCTCACCCGCGCGCTGAACAGCATCTACGCGGCGGAGCCGGCGCTGCATGCCCAGGACACCAGCCCCATGGGCTTCCAGTGGCTGCAGGCGGACGCGCGGGAGGTGAACGTCTTCGCCTTCGTGCGCTGGGCCCACGGCGGCAAGGCCCACCTGGTGTGCGTGGCCAACCTCGCCCCGGTGGCGCGCCAGGCGTACCGGGTGGGCTTCCCACGCGCGGGCGGCTACGTGGAGCGGCTGAACACCGACGCGGCCGAGTTCGGCGGCGCCGGCGTGGGCAACATGGGCCGCGTGGTGGCCGAAGAGGTCCCCTGGGACAACCAGCCGGCGTCGGCGGAGGTCACCCTGCCGCCCCTGTCGGTGGTCTGGTTCTGCCCCGAGGCCGAAGGCGCTTGAGGGCCTGGGCCGGTCAGGACGAAGGCGCGCGCACCTTGGGGTCGAAGCCCGGCTCGAGGAAGCGCCAGAACTTCAGGGTCTGCTCGTAGTAGCTCCGGTTGGAGACGCCGCGCTCGTCCTTCCAGCCGTCCGGCGTGGGGCGCCCTGAGTAGTAGTAGCAGGCCACGTTGTCCCAGCCGTAGGAGGGGTTCATCCCCTGCAGCTGGTCGTAGATCTTCCGGATCACCCCCGCCGCCGCGTCGATCTGCGCGTCGCGGTTGCCGGCGAGCGCGTCGAAGTTCACGCCCGGCAGCCTCGACTCGATCGTCTTCCGGAACATGCCGATGTACGGGTACATCTGATCGCCGCGGAGCGAGTGGGTGTAGTTGTTCTTGTTCCAGTCGCCGCTGGACTCCTGGGCGATGATCGTCTTGAGGAAGTTCGGCGGCACGCCCCACTTCGCCGCGGAGCGGTTGATGGCGTCGGTGGCGTCATCGAACTGGATGTTGCCGAAGGAGGCCCCGGTCCGCGTGGCCGGGGCGCCGAGCAGGCCCCCCACGGGCGCATCCTGCTTCTGCGCGGCGGCCACCGTGGCCGCGTCCCAGGCGCCGGTGGCGCTCGGCATCTTCAGGACGTCGGTCTGGTATTGGCGCACCGCCGCCTCGAGCTTCCCGGTGAGGTCCTTCGGGAGCGCGCCCCCGTGGGAGCGGATGGACTCGGCCTCTTCGGGAGAGAGCAACCCCGCGGCCACCAGCATCTGGAGGAGCAGCTCCATGTCGGACGAGTAGTGGGTGAGGTCCAGCCCGGCTGCCGGCAGGCGCGGCGCGGCGGGGGCGCTGCTGCCCGGCGCGCCAGGCGCGGACGGCGACCAGGTCCCGGACGGCGCGGTGGGCGCGTACCCCGGTGCCGAGGACGGCGCGCTCGCCGAGCCGGGAGCGCTGCTGGAAGGGGCGCTGGTCGAAGGAGCGCTGCTGCCAGGCGCGGTCGGGCTCGCGGTCGCGGAGGTCGTGGAAGAGGGCCCCGGCTGGGGACCGGGCGAGTTCGCCGCCGCAGCGCGCGCGGCGATCTTCTCCAGCGCGGCCCGAAGAGCGTCCGGGTCCGGCTGCGCCCCCGGCTCCATGCGGCCATCCGGGCCGTCGGCCGGGGGCCCTGCGTGCACCCAGTACTCGGTCCCCTCTCTCGGGAAGATGTCGTAGACGTGCGCGCTGTTGGTGTTCAGCGAGCCCGCCTGCGCGAGCGCAGGTCCGTTGCCCATCTCGCCCGGCCGCACCACGCCGATGTGCCCGATGCCGCCAGGGTTGTTCCAGGACGCGACCACCGGGTGCCCCTGGTTGGCCCGCTCCTGCGCCTCCTCCGCCGAGACCTTCTGCCAGCCGTGAGACGGCCCGTGCGCGTTGAGCCAGAGGTTGGTGTCATTGGCGTTGAGCTCGCGGCCGACGCCGTCCGGAGTGGGGTTCCCGGCGTTGTCCACCCAGTGCGGCAGGGGCGCGCCCATGGCCTGCATGACGTCGGACGCGAAGATGTTGCAGTAGGTGTTCCCGCCTCTGGGGAAGTAGCGGGGGTTCACCTCCACCGCGAACTGGTTGATGACGTTGTCGTAGATCGCGCGGGTGCGGTGGGAGGGATCCCCCGTGACCGAAGGCGTCACCGTCTGGGCGCCGTTGGTATTGGTCACCCCCTCCGCGGGGCGGCTGCCGTCGAAGATGGGCCCGGACTGCGCGGTGCTCCCCAGCCGCACCTGCCAGACGTTGCGGACGCTGGGCGCTTCGAACCTGTCGGGGCCCCTCCCCTGTAACGACCTGGAGGACGCGCGCTGGGCGGGTGGGCTCTTGCGAAGGAGCAGCTGGTGGAGCTTTCTGGCCCTGGGGATCCGCATGGTTCGTCCTCCTCTGGCAGGCGGCCCTCACCGCCCGACGTTCTGGGGAGATTCTCGGTCGCCAGGAAATCGAGTTGCGCAAATCCCCTTTAAAAACAGGATCTTGGAAGTTTGCCGACGCCTTGTGTCTGGGCACTATTTCGCCGGCTTTTCTCCCGGATTTATCGCTGGAGGGGCCCCGGGGAGGCTCTGGGAGGGGGCGAAATCGCGCCTGGGGCCCAAGGTGGCCTCCAGAGCCCTCCGGTGGGCAGAGCAGTAGGTAAATAAGGGGCCCCAAAAAGGCCGCCTGGGCTCCTGTGGGGCCCGTGGAGGCGACGGGTTCCGGAGGTCGTGGCGGCGCCCACGACCTTCTTCCACGCCTGGGCCTCGGCGATGCCGCGGCGCTCCTGCAGGGGCGCCAGCTGGGTCAGGCTCTCCCCCTGCTGGGGCCTTCGCGCACGTCATCGCGTCCGCGTCCGCGTCTGGATGCTTCGGCAGCGCCGTGCCGCTCTTGTCGCAGTCCAGCGCCTTGTCGGAGACCGCCTTCGCCTGGCGCTCCATCCTCCTGGCGAGGTCCTCCTGCGAGTCGGCGAAGGCGGGCGCAGCGGGGAGCAGGCCGCACGAGGCGGGAAGGGTCGCCAGGGTCGTGAGCGGCGCGATGGGGGCCCCACCGCCTCAGCCCCATCCGCGAGGGCCCGCGTGCACAGGAGGACGGCTGGGTTCAGTCCGCCGTCGCGGCGAGCTTCTGCACGTAGTCCTCGGGCAGGCCCGCCGCCTTCGCGCCTCGGACCAGGGCTTCGATGAAGCGGCGGCTGATGGGCCCGTGGTCGCTGGCGCGGCGGGGGTTGGTGGTGAAGGCGGTGGCCTCCACGGTCTGGTCCGAGCCCTCGAGCTGCACGCGCACGCTGCGCTCGACGCACATGGAGGTCACCGCGCCCTCCTTGTGCTGGATGATGGGCCAGTCCCGCGCGGCGATGTCGAAGACGCGGCCCCAGATGACGCTGCCCGGGGTGTCCGCGAGCCCTGCCACGCGCCCGCCCCACCACCGCGACTGGAAGTCGTAGACGAGGGACAAGCCCTCCGCCCGCGCGATCTGACCTTCAGGCAGGTCGAAGAAGTCGTAGCCGTGCTGGTCCCGCCACTCTTCGAAGGCTTCGCGGTCGAGAAGGGTGGAGTACGCGAAGTAGAGCCGGGAGGGACCGTGGGCGGTCTCTCGGGCCTTCATGACCTGGTCGTGATGGGAGTCCATGTGCGAGCGGGTATAGCCGCTGGCCCCAGGACCCGCGAGCGCGCCCTGATCCGAGAACCACCGCGAGGGCCTGGGCCCTGTTGTACCGGAGGCCCTGGCGCTTCTCCCCCCACTCGGCGCCTAGCCGCAGGCCTGTCCAGCCGCCAGCCCCACCGCGATCAGCGAGGCGATGAGGATGATGCCGATGCGGGACCACTTGTCCGCCCTCGCCTGCCGCGGCGAGGACGGGGGGGCGGTTCGCCGCGCGCTCTTCCGTCGGTTCGATTTGCCCATGCCCCGTGGCATAGCAGGTCCGGGCCGAAGGCGACCCGGGCAGTGTTAAACCCGGAGGGATGCGCCGTCTGCTCGTGGGCATGTTCCTCGCTACCGCCGCCGCGAGCAGCGTCCGGGCGGAAGAGAAGCCTTCGCAAGACCTCCGCTACGTCGACGCCTCGTTGCTGAGGCTGCGGGCGACGCCCAGTGCGCAGGGCGAGGTGCGGGCCACGCTGCGCATCGGGGCGCAGGTCGAGGTCACCCAGGCGCGCGGCGGCTTCGTCCAGGTCCGCGCCTTCACGGATGGGACGCAAAGCCCCCAGCCGGTCACCGGGTGGGCCCCCGCGTCCCTGCTCGCAGACGCGCCGCCCAGTCCGGAGCAGCTGCTCGCCCGGTTCAACGCGGCGGAGAACGCGAGCGCCCGGCGACTGTGGATTGAACGGGCCGCGGCGCTGGCCCCTTCGGACGAAGCGGTGATCCAGATGCTCATCGACACCTATGAAGCCCAGGGCGCGAAGGGCCCAAAGGCCGCAGCGCGCAAGGGCCTCGTCGCAGCGCACAAGCGCAACCGGAGCCCGGATGGGCCGCTGTATGTCGTGCGCGGCGGCGTGGTGCAGCTCCCCCAGCGGCCGTGCGAGGAGGGAGATCCACCCATCGCCCGCGCGCGCCCTGCGAAGCTCTCCACACCCACCTTGCGCGCCCGCGCCTTCGACGTCGTCGACTCGGGGAAGGTCGTGTCGGTGACGCGAGACGGCGGCCGGACCGAGAAGCTGAACGCGCGCGGATGCCAGGTGGACGCGTGCGGGAAGGCGCGCCTCGCCTACCGCCTCCCCGGCGCCCGCGAAGGCGCGCTGGTCCCGTCCTGGCTGGTGGCGGGACACCGGATCGTCGGGTTCGAAGGGCAGGCGCAGCTCCCATCCTGGGCGCCCGGGTGTGAAGGCTGCGCCGGCTTCGTGGACGCGAACGGGCGGATGGCCATCTTGCGGCGCGCGCGCGGCACCAGCGGCGAACCTGCGGCCGAATGGCGGCTGGTCCGGCGAACGCTCGGGGGCGTCAGCATCTCCCCCTGGCAGCCGCTGCAGGGACCTCATGGTCGCGACGCTGTGCCCATCGCCCGCTTCGACGAGCGCCACACCGAGCTGAAGGTGCTGTGGCGGGCCGCGGCGGGCAGCGCGCATTGCGAGCAGGAGCCGTTCCTCTGGCTCGACCTCCTGCGGCTGGAGCCGGAGAGCGGGCGCTGAAAAACGCCTTACATGACCGCTCCGCAACTCTTCCCCGGGTCGTCCGGACAATGTGGGCGCGTGTCAGACCTTGCCCGCCATTTCTTCGAGCGCACCCTGCCTCTGCAGGCTTCGGCCGAGGTGTCTCGCCTCCATGGAACCCGGGGCAGCGTCGCCTTCCGGGTGGGGTCTGCGGCGTGGACCTTCCGGTTCTCGAGCGATGCGCCCGTCCGCCCCGGCTTCGACCGGGATGCGGACCTCCACGTCTGGTTCACCGAACCTGCGTTCGCGGCGTTCGTGAACGGGACCCTGGACGTCTCGGACGCGGTGGCCTTCGGGGACGTGCGCGCGCGCGGCGACCTCACCTTGCTGGAGCGGTTCGGACGTTTTCTACAGAAGGGCGAAGCCGCCCTCGGATGGGAAGGACACTGACATGGCTCGGATCTCGAAGGCGGACGTCAACGGGGCGCTGGAGCGTGCGGCGCAGCGGATCATCGACGCGGCGGGGCCGGACAAGCGGGTGAGCCGCGCGGACCTCGAGGGCGCGGTGGCTGCACTGGAGGGCACCGAGAAGAAGCTGGTGGACGTGTTCTTCAAGTTCATCGACCACCGGGACCACGAGGCGGGCGCCACGGTCACCGCGAAGGACGTGCACAAGGCGCTGGCGTACGCGAAGGAGAAGCTCGTCGCGCAGTACGACGTCAACGGCAACGGCCTGTCGAAGGGCGAGATCGAGAAGATGTCCCTGACCGGGAAGCTGGCGGTGCAGCTCGCCCGGGAGCTCAAGGCGCAGGTGGTTCAGCCGGAGCCGTCTCCGGCGCCCTCCGCGGACGGGTTCGTCCAGGACGGGATGAGCTTCTACGAATTGCGCGAAGGCGTGACCATCGACTCCCACCAGCGCTTCAACGCCGGGGACGAGGTGTCGGACCTGATGGCGAAGCAGTTCATCGCCGCCTGCGGCACCTCCACCTACGACCACGTGAAGACCCTGGCCGAAGCCCACGAGGCCGTCGACGGCGGCGAGTTCGTGGTGCGCACCTTCACCGATCCGCAGGACGGAAAGCAGTACGTCGCCGTGGACTACGGCGCGGGCGACAGCACCTACGGCGCCCTCTTCGAGCAGGGCAGCGCGGAGCTGGCCTTCGCCATCAAGGACGGGGAGCTCTACCGGGCCTCGGCTCAGTCCGGCCAGGCGCTGCGCCAGCCGGCCTCGTCGGAGGCATAGGCCGCGAGCCAGTCGGTGAGGCTCACGCCGTCCGAGCGAGCCAGCCGGTTGGCGATGACCACGTGCCCGGGGCCGCTCACCACGAAGGCCTCCACGTTGGGCAGGCCGTCCACGCGGGTGCGCACATCCCCCATGCGCGCCTCGATGTCCGCGCCGTCCACGCCCGCGTAGAGCGCCAGCACCCCGTCCCTCGCCGAGCCGAGCACGCCGACGCGTGACGCGGGCTGCGCCGCCGCGGCGTGTTCGAGGATCCGCTCCGGCTGGGCCCCGCAGTCCCCGCAGTCGGGGGGGAGCTGCAGTGACCAGCGCTCACGCCACGCGTCGGCCAGCGCTGGCGGCACCGCGATGGGTGGCCCGGAGTCCGAGAGCACGTCGACCCGGGTGCCGGCGAAGGACACGCGAACCGTGTGCGCGTTGAAGAGCGCCCCGAAGCCGCCGGCGGACGCGCCGGTGAGGTGCACGCGCGTCACGTCGGGGAAGGTCTGCGCCACGCGCTCGAGGAACACGCGCAGGTTGTGGTGCCCGCGGTGCTCCGCCGTGCGCGGGCCGTCTGACGTCTCGTAGGTGGCCGCCGCGTCGCCGGCGTGGAGGTCGCCGGTGCAGTACGGGATGAAGACCATGTGGGCGTCGCGGAACGGATTGTCGAGCGCGAGCCGGTCCAGAAGCACGATCCCGGAGAGGTTCCCTTCGACTCGGAACTGGTCCACGCCGTAGCCTTTGGCCATGTTCACAGCGCCCGGGATGGGGCCGAAGCACTGCGCTGCATTCGAGCAGGCCCCGCCGCCCTGCAGGTAGATCACCAGCCGGTCACTGCCAGGCGCCAGGTTCACGCCGATGCCGGTGGACGTCCCGTTCGCGCAGCGCGACTCGGGGAACGGGATGAAGGTCCAGGTCTTGTCGGCTGCGACGATGGGGCCGGTTCCGCCCTCCTGCGTGGGCAGGCAGGCCAGGCACAGGGCGACGGGAACGAGCAGCAGCACTCTCACGTCGTCATCAGACACGGCGGCGTGCGGAAAGTGAAAGCCCGCGCCGCTCGCGCGCGCCCGGAGGTCGCGTGGTGGCTCACCTTCGGTCGTTGCCCCCTGCGCGGCCGTCCACCAGGACGCCCCGGGAGGGGTCTGCCCCGCGCTGCGCTGCCGGAACGCATCAAGAATTGGAGAGCGGGTCTCCAATTCTTGAGGACTTTCACTTTCGCCGCGCTGGAGAGGGGGCTTGGACCCGGGCCACGCCCACCGTGGCGGCCGAGACGACGCCGGCGAGCTGTGCGGCCCTTCGCCGATGATTCCGCGCGGAACCGCCCGTCCATGCAGGCGAACCCGCTGAACGGAGAACGCCATGTCGACCCTCGCCGCAACGTCCCCTGCCGTTGCCACCACCGCCAACTCCTCCGCGAAGCTCTGGACCGGCCGCGTCCTGAGCGGGCTCGCGGTCTTGTTCCTGCTCTTCGACTCTACGTTCAAGCTCTTCGTGCCACCGGAGGCCGTCGCCAGCATGGAGGTGCTCGGCTGGAGTGTGGAGCTGTTGCCCACGCTCGCCGTGCTGCAGTTCACCTGTCTGGTGCTCTACCTCTTCCCGCGTACGGCAGTGCTCGGAGCCGTGCTCTGGACCGGGTACCTGGGAGGAGCCATTGCCACGCACCTGCGCGTGGACAACCCGCTCTTCAGCCACACCCTCTTCCCCATCTACGTCGCCAGCTTCCTCTGGCTCGGCCTGTGGCTGCGCGACTCTCGCCTGCGGGCCCTTCTTCCACTGCGCTCGCCGCGGTCGTAGTGCGGGATGAGCCTCATCAGAAGCTGACCAGCGCCAGGACGATGGAGAGGGCGGGGTTCGAAACCAGGAGAACGGGTGCAGCCACGAGCAGCACCCGTCGTCCGTTGAGCGAGCGTTGCGCGAGCAATCCCACCAACAAGCCGACCAGCCCGCCCACGACCGCCGCACCTGTGCCGTGGATGAGCAGCGACATGACCTGCGCCATGCCGTCCCCCTGGCTGGTGCGGCAGGCGCGGTCGAACCCGCACCACAGCTCGACCCCGGAGAAGCCGGCCACCCCTCCACAGAACGCTCCGCAAAGGACCGCGTAGTTGCGGCTGCCCTTCGAATCAGCCCGCCAGAACCTCACCGCGAAGGCGGCGCTGACGACGGCGGCGAGCAGAAGGAGGGGGGAGAGGATGAAGAGCATGGTCGGCTGGAGGCGCGGCCCGGTGACCCCTACGCCGCGCTGGCTCTCCGTTCCTACGGCGCCCGGATGGATGCATTGCACAACGGCGGCACTTCGCATGAAGGCATGCCGCGGGGCGCCCGGACGAACGACGCCTCCGGATCTCGAATTTTCGCAGGCGCTACGAAGTGATGCCGCGTGGATGCACGCCCGACCCGCTCACCGTTCAGCCAGAGCTCCGGGTGGGTCGAAAACAAAGAGCCGTGAGACCCCGAGAGGTCCCACGGCTCTTCGATGGTCGGGGTGACAGGATTTGAACCTGCGACCACTTGCACCCCAAGCAAGTGCGC
>CAZQVZ010000157.1:0-12434 GCA_964596895.1 uncultured Myxococcaceae bacterium | reverse complement strand
GGCATCCCGGTCCGCGCGCAGAAGGTCACCGACGACGAGCGCGAGGCCCTGCGCGACCTGTTCCTGCTCACCAACAAGCCGGTGCTCTACGTCGCCAACATCTCCGAAGGGCAGCTCGCCAGCGGCGATGCGGACGAGCACGTGGCGAAGGTGAAGGCCATCGCCGAGTCGGAGGGCGCGCAGTACGTGGTGCTCGCCGCGGCCATCGAGTCCGAGATTCAGCAGCTCCCGCCGGAGGAGCGCCCGGGCTTCCTGGAGAGCGTGGGCCTCACCGAGCCGGGGCTGCACAAGGTGGTGCGCGCGGGCTACCGGCTTCTGGGCCTGCAGACCTACTTCACCATCGGTCCTCAAGAATGCCGCGCCTGGACCATCCGCAAGGGCTGGAAGGCCCCGCAGGCGGCGGGCGTCATCCACACCGACTTCGAGCGCGGCTTCATCAAGGCCGAGGTCTTCGGCTGGCAGACGCTGGTGGAGCTCGGGAGCGAGGCCGCGGTGAAGGAGAAGGGCCTCTTGCGCGTGGAGGGCAAGGAGTACGTCGTCCAGGACGGTGACTGCATGCACTTCCGCTTCAACGTCTGAGGTCAGAAGGGCGTGGCCGCGGACGCGCTCATCGAGTGGCTGGCGGAGCTGAAGCTGCTGCGCCCGGACTTCGAAGTGCCTGAGCCTTCAGACCCGAAGGCGGCCGAGCCCGAAGAAGAGGAAGACGAAGACGCGTGGCCCCGAAGGCGCCGCCGTCGCAGCGCGCCGCCGCCGCACCTGCGCCTGCTGACGCTTTGTGATGCGCGCGCGCTGGAGGGCGGGCTCTCGGTCGCGCTGGACGTCCGCCCCGACGAGCTGATGGGCACCTTGTGCATGAGCATCGGCGGCACCGCCCGAAGGGTGCGCGTCCTCGACGTGCGCGAAGGGCCGCCCCTGGAGGTGCGCATCTGCTACGGCGCGCTCGAGGAGCCGTGGGAGCTGGAGGACCTCTACGCGCTGGTGCACAACCTCAACGACCTCCTGCGGGGGGACGGGGACGCGCGCGCGGTGGTGGTGTTGGGCGAGTGGCAGGATTCGCTGCAGCTTTGGTGCGTGCCGAAGGAGAAGCTGCCGAAGCTCTTCGAGGCGCGGTTCTTCGCGCCGATGAACCGGCACCAACTGCAGGGGCTCCTGGAGTCATGAAGGCATGAGCGAGTCGACGTGGGAGATGACGGTGGGGACCGTGGTGGACGCGCGGCCCTTCCCCGAAGCGCGCAAGCCCGCCATTCAATTGCGCATCGACTTCGGGCCTTTGGGCATCAAGGCGTCCAGCGCGCAGCTCACCCGCCGCTACACGCCGCAGGCGCTTTTGGGCCGCCAGGTCATCGCCGCGACCAACCTGCCGCCGCGGCGGATTGCCGGCTTCGTCAGCGAGGTGCTGGTTCTAGGCGCGGTGCCGGACGGCGAACCCGGGGACGTGGTGCTGCTGGCGCTCGACGCGAAGGTCCCCAACGGCACGCGCATCGCCTGAGCGCGCTCAGCACCCTGGATAGGCCTCGAAGACCTCTGGCGGCCAGTAGCGGACGGGTTGGAGGCCGTCGGCTTCGATCAGCTCCACCTTGATGCGGGCGTAGTCGTAGCAGTTGAGCTCGTACTGGTTCCCCCACGGGTCCACCAGGTCGTAGGCCCAGCACAGGTCGTAGTCCACGAGGTCGTCGGGGCGCAGCGGCTCGCCGTGGGGGCCGAAGAGGGCGCCTGGCAGGGAGCGGGCGAAGGCCTTGAAGGTCTCCGCATCCACGCTGAAGGCGACGCCGGTCTTCTGCGGGACCATGGGGTGGCCTTCGCTGACCTCGAACAACGCGAGCATCGTCTTCCCGCCGTCCGCGGAGATCTGCAGAGGGCCGCCTTCGAACCCCTTCGCCCAGAACTCGAAGCGCTCCACCGGCTCGAAGCCCAGGTGCTCCGCGTACCAGCGCGCGGCCTCCTCGCGGTTGGGCACCCGGATGTGCACATGGTCCAGACGGCCCATCCTGAATCGCTGTCCGCTCATGGTCCGAGGTTGCCGGCAGGTCTGGACCGGAAGCAAGCGCCGCGACCAGGCTCGGCGACGCGCGCGCAGAAGCGCACCGCCTGAGCAGAGCAGACCGAGCAGGGCAGGCCGTTCCGCCCCCCGTGCTACCTTCGGGCGCTTCGGGAGGAAGCATGACTGGACACCACCTCACGCTCGGCGCCCTCGCCACCGGGCTCCTGCTCGCCACTGCGGGTGGATGCCCCCGGCACACGGGCGCTTTCACCGAGCTCGACGTGCGCGCCTCCGCGGAGGCCCACGAGGCGGGCGCCACCTTCGTGGACGCCAACGGCGAGGACTACCGGAAGAAGCACGGCGTCGTCCCCGGCGCGGTCCTGCTCGCGAACTACCGCACCTACGACGCCGACAAGGTGCTCCCAGACCCAAAGGACCAGCACCTGGTCTTCTACTGCTCCAGCCGGCTTTGAACGGCCTCCCACAAGGCCGCCGGTCGGGCGGTTGAAGCGGGCTACTCGAAGGTGTCGGTGATGAGCGCAGGGCTGAAGGGCTGGAAGGCAGAAGGTCACCCGGTGGAACAGGTTCCGTAGTTCGCGCTTGTCAGCCCCGGGCCTCATCCCTCAAATGGGCCCGTGGGCTTTCGGCGTCGTGATCGGCAGGACCTCGCGGTACTCGGGCTGTGCGCCTGGGCGCTGTGGGCCCTGGGTCCGGTCCTGCACCTCGCCGCGCACGAAGGCGCACATCTTCACGCCGCTGTGCCCTCGCTCGCGCATTCACACGCGCACGCGCACGCAGAGGGCCACCCGCACGCCCACCCGCACCCGCACGAGGAGGAAGCCCCCGCCGGCCACACCCACGGCGCGTGGGACCCGTCGCACCTGGGCGTCGTCTCCACGCCGGTGCCGCCGCCGCTCTTCATGCTCGCGGCGCTGGTGGAGGTGCGCGCGGACCCAGCGCGCTCTCCCGCGCCGCCGTCGCTTCGCCGCTGGCACACCCCGGTGATGGCGCAGGCGCCGTAGCGCCCGCCCCCCCGAGGCCCGAAGCGCGAAGTCCCCACCGTTCCTCCCAGCCCTGGGTGCGACCCTGCTCGTCGTCCGTCTGCTCGCGGCCGCGGCGCTCTGTGCTGCGCCGTCCGAAGATCCGCCCGCCGAAGACGCGCCGTCCTACGAGACGACCGTCAAGGCCGAGGTGCGCCCGCCGCCCACCGCCGCAGGCCGCCTGCTCGACCCGGCGCAGGTGCGCGCGCAGCCCACCCGTTCGGGTGATGACCTCCTGCGCCTGGTGCCCGGGCTCGTGGTCTCCCGGCACGGCGGTGAAGGCAAGGCACCGCAGCTCTTCCTGCGCGGGTTCGACGCGGAGCACGGCGCCGACCTGGAGGTCCTGCTCGAGGGCGTCCCGCTCAACGAACGCTCCAACGTCCACGGCAACGGCTACCTGGACCTCGGCGTGGTGCTGCCCGAAGCGGTGCGGCAGGTGGAGGTGCTGCGCGGCCCGTTCGAGTTGGGGCAGGGCGCCTTCGGCACCGCGGGCACGCTGCGGCTGCACGTGGGCGTGGCCGAGGAGGACGTCGGCACCCGTGCAGGCCTGGAGTTCGGCACCACCGGCCGCGCCCGCGCGCTGCTGCTGCACGCGGGAGGTCCACGCGACGTGCTCGCGGCGGAGGCGCTGCACGACGAGGGGTACGGCCCCGGCCGCAAGTCGGAGCGGGCTGCGGTGCTCGGCCAGTGGACGCTGCGGGAGAAGGGGCCTGTGCGCCTCTCGCTGATGGGCGCGGCGCTCGCCGCACGCTTTGGAGATCCCGGCGTGGCGCCGCTTCCGGACGTGGAGGCCCAAAGGCTCGGCTTCTACGACACCTGGACCCGCGGCCACGGCACCTCGCTGCGCGCGCTGCTCTCCCCGGCGCTGGAGTGGACGCGCGGCGAGGTGCACCTGCGGGTGCGCGGGTGGGGCGCGGCGCGCGCCCTGTCGCTCGAACACGACTACACCGGGTTCCTCCTGGACCCGGTCCGCGGGGACCGAAGGCGGCAGACGCACCAGGCCTTCGGCGGCGGGCTGCGCGCGGAGGGTGAAGGGCCGGTGGGCCCCTTGACGGCGGTGGCGGGCGCGACGTGGATGGGGGAGTCGCTCTCTCGTTCGGAGCAGCGGCTGGGCTCGGACGGCGAACCCTTCGCGACGAACGCGGAGGCCGCAGGGCCACAGCACGCGCTGGGCACGCACCTCGGCCTGCGCGCGCGGCCGTGGCGTCCCTTGCGGCTGCAGGCGGGCGCGCGCGCGGATGTCTTCCACGGTGGGCTGGGCGGCGGCACCTCCGCGGTGCTCTCGCCGCGCGCCACCGCCCAGCTGCAGGTGGCCACGCCGCTCACTCTCTTCGCGGGCGCAGGCCGCGGGGTCCGTCCCCCGGATGCCGCGCAGCCCCGCCCGGTGGCCGTGGATTCGGCGGAGGTGGGCGCGCGCGTTGCGTGGCCGGTCTTGATGGTGGACGTGGCCGCGTTCGGCGCGGCGATCGAAGACGAGCTGCGCTTCGACCACCTGTCTGGCACCACCATCGCCCAGGGGCCATCGCGCCGGCTCGGCGTGGACGCGGGGCTGCACCTGTATCCGTTGAGCTGGCTGGAGCTCCGCGCGGACGTGAGCCTGGTGCGCGCGCGGCTGTTGGACGAAGACCGGCCGGTGCCGGGGGCGCCGTCACTCTCCGGCTCGGCGTTCGCCGTGTTGGTGCACCCGGATGGCTGGCGTGGCGGCGGGCGCTTCACCTTCGTGGGCGAGCGGCCCCTGGCGCACGGGGCGGTGGCGGCAGGCTACGCGGTGCTGGATCTACAGGCCGGCTACCGCTTCCGCAGCGCGGAGCTGTTCGTGGCGCTGGACAACGTCACCGGCGCCCGCTTCCGCGAAGGCGAGTACCACTACCCCTCCTGGTTCGACACCACGCGCCCGCGCAGCGAACTGCCGCAGCGCCACTTCTCACCCGGCCATCCCCGTGCGCTGCGCGCGGGCGTCACCTTCCTCTTCTGAGCCTTCCGTGGAGCGAACAATGCGAACGACCATTCTCCTGGCATGTCTGGCCCTGACCTCGACCGGGGCCTCGAGCTGCAGCGGCGGCAGCGAACCTTCGCGGGTCGAGGTGCCCCTGCTCGCCGGTGGAGAGGTCTTCGCCGCCTTCACCACCGACCTCGGCTACGAGGTGCGGCTGGACCCCCTGGCGGTGCCCATGGCGGACCTCGCCCTGACCGGGCCGGGTGAAGCGCACGCGCGAAGCGGCGCACTCGCCCCAGGCAGGGCCCTCACCACTTTGTGGAGCCTGATGGTGCCCGCTGCACACGCCCACCCGGGCCATGAGACCGGGGGCGCGGTGCTGGGCGAGCGGCCCGGTCCGTTCGACGCCCGCTTCGGCGCAGGCGCGGACGAGTCCCTGGGCACCGCGACGCTGCTGGAGGGCGCCCTGCGCGGCGGGAACCTGACCGTCCGCGAGGCCTCCGTCCTGCTCTCGGGCGAGGCCACGAAGGGCGGCGTCCCCCACCCGTTCGAGCTGGAGGTGCCCATCGCGGCAGCGACCCGCGTGGAGGGCATCATCTTCGACCTCACCGTCACCGCAGAGACCCGCGGCCAGCTGGTGCTGACGCTGCTGCCGGTGAGCGCGCGCGGCCGCACGCTGCTGGACGCAGTGGAGCTCGCCGAGCTCGATGACGACACGCAACTGACCGCCGCCCGGAATGCCGTTCGCCGGGCGTTGGTGGACCACGCGCACTACGCGCTCAACCTGGAGGAAATGGAGTGATGACGAACAAGGGCTGGATGTTGGCGGGAGCGCTGGCCGGACTGGTGGGCGCAGGCTGCGGCGGCGAGGGCACACTGAAGCTCTCCCTCTACGGAGAGGACTTCGCCGAGTCCGGCATTCCCGCGGAAGAGGTTTCGGACGGCTGGGCGCTCACCTTCGACGAGGTGAAGGTGACGGTCCGCGACGCCGAGGCCCGGCGTGACGGAGACGATGACGCGCAGGTGACCTTCGCAGGTCCCCGCGAGCTGAACGTGGCAGAAGACAGCGGCGGGGAAGGCCAGGAGCTGGCAAGCGCCACCGTGCCCTCTGGCGCGTACGGCGACGTCACCTGGCGCGTCGACGGCTTCCACATCAAGGGCGCGGCGGTTCGCGGGGGCGAGACGAAGACCTTCGAATGGTCCTTCGACACCGACACCCGCTACCTCGCCTGTGAGTCGAGCGCGGAGGTCCCGTCAGGTGGAGAGGCCACGGCCCAGCTCACCATCCACGTGGACCACCTCTTCTTCGACGGCCTCTTCGACGACGAGCCGAACGTGGCGTTCGACCTCATCGCCCAGGCGGACACGATGGGGAATGCGGACGGCGCCATCACCCGGGACGAGCTGGAGGCGACGGACCTCCGGACCCAGGCGCGCTATGGCGTGGGCAGCACCGGCATCACGGACCTGTGGAGCTTCATCCGCTACCAGGTGACGCAGGTGGGTCACATCGACGGCGAAGGGCACTGCGAGACCGAACGGCTGCGCTAGGTTCCGCGGCCCATGGCCCCCACGCCGTCCCAGCCGCCTGACGGCGAGCGCCTGCGCCCCTCCAGCTTCAGCCCCCGGCTGCTCCTGCGGGTGGCGCTCCTCACGTTGGTGGGCGTGGGCCTCATCGGTGGGCTGCACCTCTACCTGGCGGTGCGGCTGTTGCCGGGGGCCTGGGGGCTCGCGCTCGCGGGGGTGCTCTTCGCGAGCATCCCGGCGGGGTTCTACGCGGGCAGGCGGCGCCCGTCGGGCTCCACCCGCGCGGTGCTCTGGCTGTCCCACGTGTGGATGGGGCTCTTCTTCATCCTCCTGTGCACGGTGGCAGCCCTGGACGCAGGGCGCGGGGCGGCGTCGCTCCTCGGCGACGGCACGTATGCATGGGACCGGCTGTGGCGGCTGGCCGCGCTGGGCATCGGCTTCTTCATGGCCGGCTACGGCGTGCTCCGCGCGCGTGGCCGGCCGCGCATCCGCCGGGTGGACCTCCCAGTGCAGGACCTCGGCGAGGGCATGGTGGGTCTGCGCGTCGTGCAGGTGAGCGACATCCACATCGGCCAGACGTTGCGGCGGCCGTTCCTCGAGCGGATGGTCGAGCGGGTCAACGCGCTGGAGCCGGACGTCATCGCCGTGACCGGGGACCTCGTGGATGGCTTCGTCCACTCGCTTCGGGACGAGGTGGCGCCCCTTGCCGGGTTGAAGGCGAAGCTCGGCGTCTTCTACGTGCCCGGCAACCACGAGTTCTATTACGGCGGCGCGAGCTGGATGGCGGAGGTGCGCAGGCTCGGGCTGACGGTGGTGGAGAACGAGCACCGCGTCCTCGAGCGCGGCGGGGCGCAGTTGGTCATCGCCGGGGTGAGTGACCATGACGGTGGGCACTTCGGTGAACGACACGCGTGCCGGCCGGACCTGGCGCTGGCCGGCGCGCCGCCGGAGGTGCCGCGCATCCTGCTCGCGCACCAGCCGCGCAGCGCGAAGCTCATCCGCAAGGAGCGCGTGGACCTGCAGCTCTCCGGTCACACCCACGCCGGGCAGATCTTCCCCTTCAACTTCCTGGTGAAGCTGCAGCAGCCGGCGGTATCCGGCCTGCACGAGGTGAACGGGGTGCGCGTCTACACCCACGCCGGCACCGGCTACTGGGGCCCGCCGATGCGGATTGGCGCGCCGCCGGAGATAGCCGTGCTGACCCTGCAGCGTCCGCGGTGAGGGTCGCGAAGGTCCACTCTCCCTCAGGGAGAGGGCCGGGGTGAGGGCGCCCTACCTCCGCAGCAACGCCGCCTGCGCCTGGGCGCGTTGCCGAAGGTACGCCTTCACGTCCAGCCCTTCCGGACCTGGCGCCCGGAGCGCTCCACCGGAAGGCTCGGCCTCGAAGTTGATGAACACCTTCAGCCGGGTGCCTGCGCCCGCGTAGAGCTTGAAGTTGTTCGTCTCGTCCCCCGAGCCGCTCTCACCGGGCTGGAGCAGGAAGTCCGCGGGAGAGAACGCGTCCATCGCGAAGCCCCAGAACAGCGGCGAGCCCGCGTCATCCAGCAGCAGGATGCGGGTGAAGTGGTTCGTCAGGTCCGCGGGCCGAGAGCCGGTGTTGAGGAAGTGCACGCGCACCTCGCCGCCGGGCAGCGCCTCGTAGCGCTGCGCCTGCACCGCGGCTTCGGGCGTCCGGACCGGGCTGTGGGCGTTGGGGGTCCACCCGAAGCGCACCTCCGCCACCCGGTCATAGGCGCGGCCCTGCGCGTCCGAGTTGATGACCTGCAGGATGTAGCCCGTCTCACCCGTGTCGAGGCAGGTGTCCGTGTACAGCGGCTGCCCCGTCCGCCCCACGTCCCCCACGGACCCGAAGACCCAGGACTGCTCGGCGGGCTCCAGCGGCGTGCCAGCTTCGTCCACGAAGGAGAGCCCATCCACCTCGATGAAGCACTGCGGCTCTGCGCCCACGTGGGTGACCTGGGTGAGCAGCAGCGTGCTCTGGTCGAAGTCGCGCGGCCGCAGCGCCCACGCCGTCTCCACCTCCAGCGCCTCCAGCGGGTTGCTCACGCGCACCCGGAGCGGCTTGCGGAGCTGGTCATGCGGGGTGGTCCCGGCGCCGAGCTGCGCGCCTTCGAGCACCGCGACGTTGCGGCCCGCCTCGAACACCGGGAGCCGGGGCTCGCCGCCTCCACACCCGGCGGACATGACCGCCGTCAACAGGAGGAGAAGTGGGTACCTCATGCGGCGCGGCTCCCCGGATGGTTGGACGGCGCGTACAGCTCCACCTCGCCGCTCTTGCCCTTCACCGACTCCACGCCCCGGCCCTCCCAGCCAAAGGCGTCCCCGGCCTGCTCCCGGGTGTGGCGTGAGACCAGCAGCGGCGCACCCACGCGCTTGGTCAGCCCTTCGATGCGGGAGGCCAGGTTCACCGCGTCTCCAATCACCGTGTATTC
The DNA here is from genome assembly GCA_964596895.1 of uncultured Myxococcaceae bacterium. Classification (GTDB taxonomy): domain Bacteria; phylum Myxococcota; class Myxococcia; order Myxococcales; family Myxococcaceae; genus JAFAFL01. Next base: position 3,518 of record CAZQVZ010000157.1, on the reverse strand, counting down.
GCGCCGCAGCTCGCTGCCCACGTCTCCCAGGACCACGCGGCCGGTGTGGACGCCAATGCCCATCCGCAACGGGGCGTCGCCGCGCGCCACCCGCGCTTCGTTCAGCGCTTCGAGCTCGCGCAGCATGTCCAGCGCGCAGGACACCGCCACCCGCGCGTGGTCCGGGCGGTCCAGCGGCGCGCCGAAGTAGGCGAGGATGCCGTCGCCGATGAACTTGTCGAGCGTGCCTCCGTGCCGGAACACCACCGCCACCATCCGGCTCAGGTATTCGTTCAGCGTGGCCACGAGCTGCGGGCCGTCCATTGACTCGCCCATCCGGGTGAAGTCGCGGATGTCGGAGAAGAGGAGGGTGACCTCCTTCGTCTCCGCCGCGGTGCTGCCCCCACCCATGCTGGCCAGCCGCTCAGCGACGTGCGGGGAGAAGTAGCGGCCCAGGCGCGTGCGCGCGGCCTGCTCCCGCATCATCCGCACCAGGAGCTTCTGCAGCCGCCAGCTGAAGCCCACCGCGCTGACGCCGGCCACGCTGAGGACGAGCGACGCGGCGAGCGCGAGCTGGATGTCCATTTCCTGCGACGCGCTGAGGATGAGGAACATGGCCGGGACGGCAAACGCCGTGACCGCGGCCACCACCCGCGCGTCCAGCGCCACCAGGCTCAGCACCGTCACCAGCGTGAGCAGCGCCAGCCCGAACCCGGCGATGCCTTCCGGCCGGTCTGAGAGCTCCTGCGCGCTGCGCTGGATGACGACGAGGAACGGGATGTCCACGAGGACGAGCGTCAGCGCCGCCCGCTCTGCCAGCGCGCGCCACCGCAGCGCCGCCACCAGCAGGAGCACCGCGACGATGCAGTAGGAGGCGATGGTGGGCTTCTGCGCCTGCCACTCGACGACCTGCGGGCCCAAGAAGGCGAGCGCGGTCCACCCCGCGGTCCCGAAGGCCCGGACGCCCAGGAGCACCCGGCCGAGGTTCCGCCGCTCGTCGCGGACTGTCTGGGTGCGGGCCTCCTCACCCAGGACGAACTCGCACGTCTCGTCACCTTGTTGAGTCGCGCTCACGGCCCGGACGCTAGCAGACCCACGCCCGCGCGCCCGGCCGCTCGGCTGCTCCCCGCACGCCCGGCCCGCCGCTTTGCGCCGCCCGCCCACCATGGCGACCTTCAACTCACCGACACACCATCCACAAGGAGCGGATTCCCCATGGACGCACTGAGTTTCCTCAAGCAGCAGCACCGCGAGGTCGAAGCGCTCTTCGAGAAGGCGAAGAAGGCCTCGGGGGAGCAGAAGGAGTCGCTCTTCATCCAGATTGCGGACGCGCTGGCCACCCACACCAGCATCGAGGAGAAGATCTTCTACCCGGCCGCGCTGGCGAAGGAGACCGAGGACGTCCTGCTCGAGGCGCTCGAGGAGCACCTGCAGGCCAAGCGGCTGCTGGCGGACATGCTGGACATGGACGTCTCCGACGACCGCTTCGACGCCAAGCTCTCGGTGCTGGAGGAGGAGGTGAAGCACCACGTCGAAGAGGAGGAGCAGGAGATGTTCAAGAAGGTCCGAAAGCTCCTCGACAAGGAGGAGCTGGAGAGCCTCGGCGTGGAGATGATGAACGCGGCGGAGATGCTCGAGGACACCGAGCCCCGCCAGGAGATTCCGAACGAGACGGACCAGGCGGCCCCGCTGCACTAGCGGCGTTCAACTTCTTCCAAAGGGAGGCGTGATGGCGGAGCGCCAGGTGGGCTACGCGGTGGTGGGGCTCGGGCACATTGCCCAGACGGCGGTGCTGCCCGCCTTCGCGCACGCGAAGCGGGCGAAGCTGGTGGCGCTGGTCTCCAGCAACGCGGAGAAGTTGCAGGCGCTGGGGGACCGGTACGGCGTGGCCCACCGCATGGGCTACGACGAGCTCGAGCGCTGCCTGGACCTGGAGGAGGTGGAGGCGGTCTACATCGCCCTGCCCAACGACAAGCACGCGGAGTTCACCCTCCGCGCGGCGCGCAAGGGCAAGCACGTGCTCTGCGAGAAGCCCATGGAGATCACCGCCGCGCGCTGTGAGCGGATGATCTCCGCCTGTGAGGCCGCCGGGGTGAAGCTGATGATGGCGTACCGGCTCCACTACGAGCCGGCGAACCTGCGCGCGGTGGACATCGCCTCCCACGGGGAGCTGGGGGAGCTTCGCTACTTCAGCTCGGACTTCAGCTTCCAGGTCCAGCCCCACGACATCCGCACCCAACAGCGCCGTGGCGGCGGGGTGGTCTGGGACATCGGCGTGTACTGCGTCAACGCGGCGCGCTACCTCTTCCGGGCGGAGCCCGAGGAGGTCTTCGCCTTCGCCACCCGCGGCGCGGACGAGCGCTTCGAGGAGATAGAGGAGACGGTGTCCTGCGTGCTCCGGTTCGGGGACGGGCGGCTCGGGAGCTTCAACGTCAGCTTCGGCGCCAGCCCGGTGGCCCGCTACGCGCTGGTGGGCTCGAAGGGCTCCTTGCGGCTGGAGAACGCCTACGAATACACGGGCCGCCGGGAGCTGGTGGTGACGGTGGGGGAGCAGACGCGCACCGAGCGCTTCGACGAGGTGGACCAGTTCGCCGCGGAGCTGGAGGACTTCGCCCGCTGCATCCGCGAGGACCGTGAGCCCGAGCCCAACGCGCGCGAAGGCCTCATCGACGTGCGCATCATCGAGGCCATCTACGAGTCGATACGGACCGGTGAGCCGGTCAGGCTCGACGACTTGCCCGCGCGCCGCCGGAGGCCGCACCCGGGGATGGCGCAGCGCCACCCGCCGCTGAAGGGCGCGCCGGACGTGGTGGGCGAGGACGCGCCGGCGCAGTAGCGGCGAGCTGCGCTGCGAGCCGGAGCGCTGCCACCATGGGGGCGGGGTTGGCCACGCCCCTGCCCGCCACGTCGTAGGCGGTGCCGTGGTCCGGTGAGGTCCGCGGCAGGGGCAGCCCCAGGGTCACGTTCACGGTGTCGTCGAAGTCGAGCGCCTTGGCGGCCACCAGCCCCTGGTCGTGGAACATGGCGAGCACCGCGTCGTAGGCGAAGCCGGGCTTCGCGGCCCGGGCGAAGAGCCCATCCGCGGGCAGGGGGCCGTCCACCTTCAGGCCCCGCGCGCGCGCCTTCCGGATGGCGGGGGTGATGACCTCCACCTCCTCCCGCCCGAGCAGCCCGCCTTCGCCCGCGTGGGGGTTGAGGCCGCAGACCGCGAGCCGCACCGCGCGCCTGCCTCCCACCAGTGGACGCACGCCGTCTGCGAGGAGCTGCAGCTGGGAGGCGAGCGTGTCCGCGTCGAGCGCGGTGGGGATGGCGGACAGGGGCAGGTGGTTGGTCGCCAGCGCCACGCGGAGCCTGGGGCCTGCCATCAGCATCAGGACCTCGCGGCCGAAGGCGTGCGCCAGGACCTCGGTGTGGCCCATGAAGGGGACGCCGGCGCGGGAGATCTGCTCCTTGGACACGGGCGCGGTGCACAGCGCGTCTACGAAGCCTGCCTGCCCCGCGGCGACGAGCGCCTGCACGTAGTCGTACTGGGCGCGGCC
>CAZQVZ010000156.1:0-12439 GCA_964596895.1 uncultured Myxococcaceae bacterium | reverse complement strand
TCTCGCTCGCCGGCGAGCGGGTGACCGGAGCCGGTGTTCACCCCGGCCTCCTCTCCGCGCGCGCAGCCCGCGGCGCCGAACAGGATCACCGTGAGGGCAAGACTCGCCGCTGCGACCACACGCACATCCGTTCGGACCATGGCGCCTCCTTCAGGCTGGCCCTACGAACGTACGACGGTTCGATTGGATCCAGAAAAGGTGCTCTGCGACCAGGTGACCCAAGCCAGCGAGATTCCTGGTGAAAGTCGCATCCGCGCCCTCCACCAGCTCGAAGCGCCCGCCCATGTCTGCCACCGCGGCGGCCATCTCCACCCTGGGCGCGCGCAGATCCTCCGCCCCGGCGACGGCCAGCAGCGGCACCGAAAGCCCCTTCAAGGTTTCGCGCGGGAGGGACGGCGGGCTCACCAGGCACAGGCCCTGGACACCTTCGGGACCGCGCCGTTGCAAGAGCCCCAACGCGACGCGGGCGCTCTGCCCCACCGCCACCACGTAGAGCGCTTCCTCGTCGGTGTTCTCACGGAGCACCACCCACGCGGCCTCTGCGTCTTCGTCCAGGGCGCGGCCTGCACCTCGGGAGCCCTGGCTTCCACCCACGCCCCGGTAGTTGAAGCGCAAGGTGGGATGGCCGCGGGTGGCGCAGGCCCAGGCCACCTCCGCACAGACCACGTGATCCATGGAGCCGCCTTCTTCCGGCGCAGGCGGGAGGATCAAGACAGGGGGCCGGGCGTCCCCGCGGTGGCTCAGGCCCTCCATCACCTCCACCCCGGCGGGGATGAGCGTCGGCCGCTCGAGGAACTGCCCTTGGGTCACCATGCCCGCAAAATACGGGAGCCCGAGACGCTTGCGCGCCCCGGGCTCCCTTGAACTTCAATGGACGACGGGTGACGACCTAGTTGTCGTGCGCGGCGATGCGGTCCACGTCCACGCGGCGACCGTCGAAGGTCAGGTCGGTGGAGCAGCTGCGGTTGCCGGACTGCGACATCATCTCGCCGCAGTTGGAGCACTGGAAGCTGGAGTTCAGGGCGATCCGGCCAGACGGCGCGGTGCCGCGCTTGTCGAAGGTGACCGTGATCGACTTGTTCCGGGTCGCGGAGAAGCCGTTGTTGTCCGTCAGGGTGACCGCCGTCTGCTGGCCGCTGAACGTGTCGTCCTGGCCCTGGATCAGGCTGCTGACGGTGATGGCCTCGGCGTTCCCGAGCGGGAAGGAGACCCCGCCCATGTCGAGGTACTCGAACCCGTCGTTGCCGTCCCAGATCACCCAGGTCATCTCACCGCGGAAGTTCTGCGCGGTGTTACGGGTGCTGCCAGGCGTGGTGCCCGGAGCGCTGTTGTCCACGTAGCAGGCCGACGCGAGGGTGCCGAGCGGGGTCGGATCCAGCGCAATCAGGTAGGTGGTGGGCTGGCCGCTGTTGCAGGCCATCAGAAAAGCGGCCGCAGCCGCAAAAAGAACACTGACTGAACGCATCTATGTTTCCCCTTCCTTATCGTCCCGGGATCGGAACCATTCGGCCTAATAAACGAGGCGCTTCATAGGGGCGGCGCGTCCCGGAGTCAACAGACGCCCGGATTGCCCCCTCGCGCGTGAGGACACCCCTGCCCCACGTGCTGTGCAAGAAAACCCTATACGGCCCGGAGCACGTGAAACTTCAAATAGCGGCCCTCGGGAAATTGCAGCCGCACCGGGTGGTCCGGCGGCTGGTAGCGCTCGTGGACCAGCGCCAGCTCCACCCCGGCCTTGAACCCCGCCTCCTTCACCGCCCCCAGGAAGGCCTCGGGCGTCACCCGCGCTGAGCAGGACGCGGTGGCCAACAAGCCCCCCGGCCGCAGCACCGAGAGCGCCTGCCGGTTCAGGGACGCGTACCCGTCGAGCGCGGCCTGCACCGCCTTCTGGCTCTTGGCGAAGGCCGGCGGGTCGAGGATCAGAAGGTCGAAGGTGCGGCCCTCCTGCTTGAAGGACGCGAGCAGCTCGAACACGTCCGCGGCAAGGAAGTCGTACCGGTCCGCGGGCAGGTCGTTGAGGACGAAGTTCTCGCGGGCCAGCGAGATGGCGTCTTCGTCCTGGTCCACCGAGAACACGCTCTTCGCCCCGCCCAGCGCCGCGTTGACCGAGAACCCGCCGGAGAAGGAGAAGCAGTTGAGGACCTCTCGCCCACGCGAAAGCGAGCGGATGAGGTACCGGTTTTCGCGCTGGTCGAGGAAGAACCCGGTCTTCTGGCCGCGCCACGGGTCCACCAGGAACTTCGCGCCGCGCTCGGTGATGGAGAGGGTCTCTGGCGGCTTCTGCCCGAAGAGCACCCGCGCGGACGGTGGGGCCTCGTCGTCGTCCGCGTCGTCGCGGCCGACCTCGTCCCGGCCGAGCACGCCCAGAAGGTCCGGCACGGCCTGCACCAGCGCGTCCACCAACATCGCCCGGTACGGGGTGAGCCCCGCTGAATAGAGCTTCATCACCGCGAAGCCGGCGTACAGATCCACCACCACGCCCGCAAGCCCATCCCCTTCCCCGTGCAGCAGCCGGAAGCTGTCGGTGCCGGTGAGGTCCAGGAGCTCCTGCCGCAGGTCCCAGGCCGCGCGGACCCGGCGCCCGAAGAACGCGGTGTCGATGCGCTCCTTCTCGTCGCGGGTGAGCACGCGCACCGAGATGGCGGAGAGCGGATCGAAGTAGCCGCGGGCGACGAAGCGGCCGTTCTCGGTGAGGTCCACCACGCTGCCGGCCGGGATCCTCGGCACCGTCTCCAGCGCGCGGCGGAACACCCACGGGTGACCTGCACGCAGATGCCGGCCCAGCCCCTTCTGCAGCTCCAGTCTGACGATGCTCATGGAAGGCGCGGCACCGTAGTTCAACGGCGCGAAGGCCGCGACCACCGCCTGGTGGCGCTCTTCTGCGCGAGCAGGACCCGGACCAACTCCCGGAACCCCTTGCCTTCTCGCTCGCGGGTGATGAACGCCGGGGGGTGATCGATGCGGCCCAACACGTCCCGCACGTTCGCCACGCCCACCGACAGCGAGAACCCCTCGAACATGGGCGCGTCGTTGAAGGAGTCCCCCACGTAGACGAAGCGCGCGTCGCTCTTGCGCAGCTTCGCGCCCCACTCCTCGTGGATGAACCGCTGCACCATCGACTGCTTGTCGAAGGTGCCGATCCAGCAGTTCACATGGACGTTGGAGCGCACCGCGCGGATGCCGCGGGGCCGGAGCAACCCCTCCAGCCGGTCCGCCGCCGCCTGCCCCAAAGACACCTCTTCGTTGTAGTCGATGGCGACGTCCACCTCGGTGTACGCGCTGTCCGCGGAGAGCCTTGCGCCCGGCACCTGCCGCAGGGCGCGCCGGACCTCGCGCAGGAGCCGCGGCCGCAGCTTCTTCCGGTCCGAAGGCCGCTGGGCGTAGACCTTCTTGAGGGCCCCGTCCTCCCAGGCGAAGTAGAGCCCGCCGTTCTCGACGATCACCCCGTCCACCGGCAACGAGCGCGCCCAGCACTCGCCCCAGCCGGCGGGCCGCCCGGTGACGAGCACCGTCTTGAGGCCGCGCTCGCGCAGCAGCTCCAGCGCGCGCAGGGTGCTGCTCTCCAGCCTCCCGGAGGTGGTGAGCGTCCCATCCACGTCGGTGAAGACCGCCTGGGCGCGGCTGAAGTCCGCGCGGGTGATGGGCGAAGGCAGGGGGATGGTGCGCGGGGCCATGTCTTCACACCATGGGCAGGCTGGCGAGGAGCTGGCGGAGCTTGTCCACCTCCTGCCGGACCGCGTCACCTTCGAGCTCGGCCACGCCGCCCTTGCGCGCCTTGCGCAAGAACGCGTCCAAAGGCCCATCCCGCCCGTAGAGGGCCTGCGCCGCGCGCACCGCCTCCACCAGGAGCACCCGCGCCCCGTCCACGTCACTGCCGGCGATGCCCTCCGCCTGCTCCAGCCGGACGCTCACCGCGGCCCAGACCTCGCGGTCGTGCGAGACGAGCAGCTCCCGGCTGTTCACCCGCTGCAGCGAGGAGACGAACTCACTGAAGGGAGCGATGGCCTCCAGCAGCTCCCGCTGCTGCAGGCCGGTGTCGGCGGCGAGCCTGCCCAGCTCATGCCGGAACTCAATCACCACGCGCTTGTCCTGCGCGCGCAGCGCCCGGTACGCGGAGGTGCGGCCGAAGGCGTCCAGGTCCCGCTCCACGTGCTGGGCGTGCCACTGCACGTCTTCGGGGAGGGAGGCCTGCACCTCTCGCACCCGCACCGCCACCAGGCGGCCGAGATCCGCCACCGCCGCGCGCACCCCGATGGCCGCCTGCAGCTCTTCGTGGTGACCGGGGACGACCTCGCCGCGGTGGACCTCGCCGAAGGCGGCGGCGGACTGGAACACCAGGTCTCCGATGAGCTCGCGGAAGCGGGTGCGGAAGGTCTGCAGGTCCGTGAGCAGGTTCCACCGGTCCGAGACCACCTGGGGGCTGCGCATCCGCTCTCCCAGCTGCGTGATCTGCTGCGCCAACTGCCCGGTCAACGTCTGCACCACCCCCTCGGCCTCCTGCTGGCGGCGCTGGTGGATGGAGCTGGGCGGTAGGGGTCCCGCCTCCTCTTCGATGGCCTGCATCAGCGAGTCCGCGATGCCGCCGGGGGCGAGCGCCGGGAACTGCTCGCGGGCCACCTGGAGCAGCGCGTTCACGTCCACCACCGTGTCGCGGATGACCGGCGCCATCTCCTCCCACAAGGAGAGGTCGGGGGCGCCTTCGACGCTGGTGGTCTCGTACTTCACCAGGTCCATGTCACCGAGCCGGTGGATGGCCTGCGCCGCCGCGGCGTAGACCTTTCGCAGGCGCTCGGCGAAGGCGCGGTCCGGGATCTGGCGGAGCAGTTCCTGCAGTCTGGGCGCGAGAGGGGGGACGTCCGACATCCGCGCGCACTGTAGACGCATCCCCCGCGGTGGACTAGCACCGTTGCATGCACACGGTCACCGCGCTGGCCGACGACGGGACGCTGGTGGTCGCAGACGCCTCGCTGCTCGAGCGCCCAGGCCCGAAGTGGATCGACGTGATGGGCCCCACCCCCGAGGTCATGGAGCAGCTGCGCGAGCGCTATGGCCTCCACCGGCTCGCGGTGGAGGACTGCCTGAAGCAGGGACAGCGCCCCAAGCTGGAGGAGTACCCGAACCACACCTTCATCGTGCTGCAGGGGTATGGCCCTGGCACAGTCCCCACCGAACCGAAGATGCGGGAGGTCCACTTCATCCTTTTTCCGGACCTGCTCATCACCGTGCACCAGGACGCGGCCGAGGTCGTCTCGGAGGCGCGGCGCAGGCTCGGGGTGGAGCCCGCCAGCTCGTTTGGGCGGGGGGCGGACTTCGTGGCCTACGCGGTGGCGGACGCGCTGATGGACGCCAACTTCCCCGTGGTGGACGCGCTGGACTCAGCGGTGGAGACGCTGGAGGACGGGGTCTTCGAGCACGCGCACGAAGAGCAGCTCCAGCAGATGAGCGCCCTGCGCCAGGCGATGGTGGAGATGCGCCGGGTGCTCTCGCCGCAGAGGGACGTTCTGGGGCTCTTGTCGCGGCGGGGGACCCCGCTGGTGCAGGAGAGGACCGCCATCTACTACCGGGACGTGTACGACCACCTGATTCGCGTGCTCGAGCAGCTCGACGCGGCGCGGGAGCTGCTCGCGAGCGCGCGGGACGCGTGGCTGTCCGTCATCGCCAACCGCACCAACGACATCAGCAAGCAGCTCACCATCTTCGCCACCATCTTCCTGCCACTGTCCTTCATCACCGGGTTCTTCGGGCAGAACTTCGATGAGCTGGGCGGCCACGCCTGGTTCGTGGCCATGCTGGTGATGATCTTCGGGCTGCCGCTGCTTCTGGTGGCCTGGTTCCGCATCAAGCGCTGGATCTAGAGGAGTTCAGGACATGCCGACGTTCGAGCACGAGGGCCGCTGGCTGCACTACCTCGACGAGGGCGACGGACCGCCGGTGCTGCTGTTGCACGCGTTCCCGCTCTCCTCCGAGATGTACCGGCCGCAGCTCGAGGCGCTCGGTGCGCGCTACCGCTTCATCGTCCCGGACCTGCGCGGCTTCGGCCAGAGTGACGTGGACCCGCACCCGGTGGGCATGCCCGACTTCGCGGACGACGCGCTGGCGCTGCTCGACCACCTCGGCATCGACCAGGCGGTGGTGGGCGGGGTGTCCATGGGCGGCTACGTCGCCCTGGCGCTGCTCCGGACCGAACCGTCGCGGGTGGCGGGCCTCATCTTGAGTGACACCCAGTTCAACGCCGACGACGACGCCGGGAAGCGGAAGCGCGAGGACGTGGCGCAGGCACTGGAGAAGGACGGCATCCGGGTGCTGGAGGACTCGATGCCCGAGAAGCTGCTCGCCCAGCCGCCGCAGCCCCAGGTGCAGGCGCGGGTGCGCTCGCTCATCCGGGAGGCGAAGCCGCAGGGGGCGGCGTCCGCGTCCCGGGGGATGGGGCTTCGCACCGACTCCCGGGACATCCTCGGCAGGTTCGCGGGGCCGCTCCTGGTGATCGTCGGTGAAGGGGATGTCATCACCCCGCCCCAGAAGGCGAAGGCGATGGCGGACCTGGTGAAGGGCTCGGTGCTGGAGACGATCCCCGGGGCAGGCCATCTGCCCAACCTCGAGCAGCCTTCGGCATTCAACGCCGTACTCGAGCGGTTTCTGGCGCCGCTCCGCCCGTAGGGCAGCCGGCCAGCCGGCCCGCGTTTGCGCCCCGGGCGCTCCGTCCCCTCCTTTGGCTGGCAGTCGAACAGCAAGGGAGGGAGCACATGAAGAAGCTTCTGATCGGCGCGCTGGCAGCGGCGGGGCTGGTCTTCGCGGGCTGCGAGCGCAGCGTGCAGGGGACGAGCGACGACGGCATCGGCGGCGCCGGAACGCAGGAGGCGGAGCACTACGAGCCGTCCTTGCACCCGTCTCCGACCGGCACCGGCGGCGCGGGTGAGTACGAGGGGCAGCTCGAGCAGGAACAGCCGGTGCAGCAGGAGCAGCCGGTCATCGAAGACCCGGAGCTGCAGGAGCAGGACGAGCTCGACAACCAGCGGGACGCCACCGGCGGCGCGGGCTTCGAGGACGAGCGGGACCTCGAGGGCATCGACGGTTCGGGGCGTGAGTCGACCCGGCAGGACCACGCAGGTGACGAGAGCCCGCCGGCTGAGTAACGACCTCTACATCTCTCATTTCATTTCAAAGGAGACACGACATGAAGAAGCTGATCTTCGGAGCGATGGTGGCGGCGGGCCTTGCGTTCGCCGGCTGTGAGACGCGGCAGAACACCGAGGACCGCCGCATCGACATGGAGCGCGAGGAGGGGGTGGGTGGCGCCTTTGATGAAGGCCGCGCGCCCGATGCCACCGAGGTGGACGAGCGCCTCGAGCGGGGCTGGGAGGACACCAGGGACGCGACCCGCGAGGGCTGGGAGGACACCAAAGACGGGGTCGGTGGCGCCGGTGAGGACGCCCAGGAGTCCTGGAACGAGAACATCGAGCAGCCGGCTGAGCGCGAGATGAACGAGCGCGACTAGCGCCGGCGTCCAGGCGACGTGATGGGAAGGGCGGGCGGTGCCAGGGACGGCGCCGCCCGCCTCTTCGTCACTGCTGCGGTGCGCAGGAGACCTCGTCCCCCGCGACCACACACGACGAGCAGGTCTTCGTCTGCACGAAGGCGCCGCTGCGGCACTCGAGCATCGCGGTGCCGGTGATGTGGCAGATGGCCTGGCCTTCGTTGCTGATGGCGCAGGCGTCACCGGCCTGGTTGCGCGACACGTCGCAGGTGACCCGGTCGTTCTTCACCTCGCAGCCGTTGTCGCCGCGGCAGGGGATGGCCTTCCACCTGTTGCCCACGCACTCCAGCGCGGTGCGGGGATCTTCGCAGGCGTAGCCGTTGGTGTTGCAGTCGTCGCCCGCCTGGGCGCTGCCGCAGGCGGTGAGGGCCACGGACGCGAAGGACAGGGAGAGGATCGCCACGAGCGTGCGCATATGGGCGCGCAATATGTCCCATCAGGCTCAGCGTGTCTCGCTTCTGCCCGCGGCCCCATCCAGCGTCTCGGCGAAGTACCGGCGCCAGTTGCCGAAGAGCACCTTCTCCGCCACGCGCGGCGGGAGCCTCCCGGAGATGACCTCGGCGAGCTTCGGCAGATCCCGCGCGTCCTTCATCCCGCGCGGCAGGGGCACCATCCCGTCGAAGTCCGAACCGAGCGCAACCCCGTCCTCCCCCATCACGTCCACCGCGTGCGCCACGTGCCGGGCGACATCCGAGAGCTCCCGTCCGCCGAGGTACACGGTGGCGAAGATGATGCCCACCACCCCGCCCCCATCGGCGATGCGGCGCAGGACGTGGTCAGACAGGTTCCGCCAGGAGCCGCCCGCCCCCTGCACGCCGGTGTGCGAACACATGGGCCGCGCGGTGGGGTGTGAGAGCACGTCCGCCAGCGTCTTCGGAGAGGCGTGCGCCACGTCCACGCTCATGCCGACCTCGGCCATCGCGTCGAGCACCTCGCGGCCGTGGGCCGTGAGCCCCTTGTTTCCCATCAGCGGAAAGGAGGAGCCGCCGAGCGCGTTGTTGCCCAGGTGGGTGAGGCTCATGAAGCGCACGCCCCGGCGCCACAGCGTCACCACCCGGCCCGCGTCTCCCTCCAGCGCATGCGCGCCCTCCACGCCCACCACCGCGGACAGCCGGTCCTGGCGCAGGTTCTCCTCGAGGCCCGCGGCGCTCGTCGCCACCTGCGCTGCGTCCGAAGCCTTCGCGCACGCCGCCTCCAACCGGTCGATCTGCCAGTTGGCGCGGGCCCACTCGCCCTTGCGCGCCGCCTTCGGCCAGCCGCGCCACGCCGCGAAGACGGGAAACCCGCCGATGAACGGATAGCCGCGCGTCACCAGGGTGAAGCACTGGATCCGGACGCCGGCCTCGCGCAGCTTCGGGAAGTCTGCCTGCCCGCTCTCCTGGGCGCAGGCCAGGTCTCTGTTCCACATCAGCGAGTCTGCGTGGGCATCCGCGAGCATTCGTCACCTTCCGGGTGGCGGAGCATGGTGTAGGGTCCGCCGCCATGCCGAAAGTTCTCGAGAGCTATCTGTGTGGTGCGTGGCAGCAGGGCAAGGGCAAGGCGGCCGCGCTCGTGAACCCGAGCACCGAAGAGGTGGTCGCAGAAACCTCCACGGAAGGGCTGGACTTCGCCGCCGCGCTCCGCTTCGCGCGGGAGAAGGGCGGCCCTGCGCTTCGGGGGATGACGTTCGCGGACCGGGCGAAGCTGTTGCGCACGCTCGGGAAGGCGGTGGCGGATGCGCGCGAGGAGCTCATCGCCATTGGCATCTCCAACGCCGGCAACACCCGCGGCGACGCCAAGTTCGACATCGACGGGGCGTCGGGCACCCTCCTCTTCTATGCGGACCTGGGAGAGAAGCTGGGGGACGTCCGGGCGCTCCTGGACGGTGAAGGCGCGCCCCTGGGCCGCTCCGCCCGCCTCTTTGGCCAGCACGTGCTGGTGCCGCGCGAAGGGGTTGCGGTCCACATCAACGCCTTCAACTTCCCGGCCTGGGGCATGGCGGAGAAGCTCGCGGTGGCGCTGCTGGCAGGGATGCCGGTCATCACCAAGCCGGCCACCGCCACCGCGCAGATGGCGCACCGGATCATGGAGCTGTGGGTGGGCACCGGCGCGCTGCCGGAAGGCGCGCTGTCCTTCGTGTGCGGCGGCGTGGGGGACCTGCTCTCGCACCTCGGCGGCCAGGATGTGCTCGCGTTCACCGGCTCCGGTGACACCGCGGCCACGCTGCGCAAGCTGCCCAACTTCGCCGAGCACAGCGTCCACGTGAACATCGAGGCGGACTCGCTGAACGCCGCCGTGCTCGGGCCCGACGTGGCGCCGGGCAGCGAGACCTGGAACGTCTTTCTGAACGAGGTGACGAAGGAGATCACCCAGAAGACCGGACAGAAGTGCACCGCCACCCGCCGCATCTTCGTGCACGACTCGAGGCTCGCGGAGGTGCGCGAGGCGCTGGTGGACCGGCTCTCCGGCGTGCGCGTGGGCAACCCGGCGGACGACAAGGTCACCATGGGGCCTGTGTCCACCGCCTCGCAGCTCCGGGACGTACGGGCGGGCATCGCGAAGCTGGCGGAGGGCCGGACGGTGGCCCTGGGCGGCGCAGACCCGGTGAAGGGCGTGGGCGCGCCCGAGGGCAAGGGCTACTTCGTGCAGCCCACGGTGATCATCGATGAAGACCCGCGGCCGGACTCGCCCGCGAACCGGATGGAGGTCTTCGGTCCGGTGGTGACGGTGATGCCGTACAAGGACACCGCTTCGCTCGTGCAGCTGGTGGCAGCCGGCGGCGGCGGACTGGTCTGCGCGGTGTACGCGGATGACCGGGCCTTTCTGCAGCAGGCGGTGCTCGGCATCGCGCCGCACCATGGGCGGGTGACCATCGCCAACGAGAAGCTCGCCGGTCAGTCGCTGCCGCCGGGCATGGTGCTCCCGGGCCTGCTCCACGGCGGCCCCGGACGCGCCGGCGGCGGCGAGGAGTTGGGCGGCACCCGCGGGATGTCCCTGTACCTGCAGCGTGTGGCCATCCAGGGGCACCGGGCGCTCATCGAGCAGCTGTTCGGCCCATCGGCCGCGGCGAAGTAGGGACGCGCCGTCTCCGTCTTCGGCGCCGTCACACCGGCCCGGCCCTTTCAGTTCTTCTGCGCGGCGCGGGCCGGCGGCCCCACCACGCGGACCTCGGCGACGATCTGGTTGCCCTTCCAGGTCAGGTAGGTGGCCTCCACCTGCGTGCCCGGCTCGAGCACCAGCGCGGAGGAGGTTTCGCCGTTCCGGCGGATGACCGTCCCGGGGCTGATGGACAGGTAGTGCCGCTGCCCGGCTGCGTCGTCCACGATCACGCGGCGGAAGTCGGTGGTCACCACCTTGCCGCGCAAGGTGCCATCCGGTCCGCGCGCCCAGTGCAGGGGCCGCTCTTCGCCCGGCCGTTCGATGCCTTCGGTGCCCGCGCCCCCCATGCCGAGCACCCCCTGCCCCACCGGGTCGTCCGCGAGCTTCACCGGTGGGCCCTGATCACACCCCCACGCCACACAGCAGATGACGCCCGCCAGCGCCGCCCTTCCCCATCCCCTCATCCACACCCCCGTGAGCACACAAGCTGGGTGCGGGGAGTGCCTGCAGCAAGCGGGGAGTCCGAGGCGGATGTCCGCCAGCGGTCAGCGGGGTCCTTCGAGCACCCAGAGCGCCAACACCACGCGCCCTTCGTTCGTCTCCGGCTCCGCGTCCAGCTCCGCGCGGATCTTCGCCCCAGGCGCGAGGTCATCCGGCCCGGAGCGTTCGCTCCATACGTAGCGCGTCTGCTCCGTCAGCCGCAGCACGTGCACCGCACCCGCGCCGTCCTCGACGACGACCGCGCGAGGCGTGCGGCGCACGAGCCTTCCGACCAGCTCGGTGCTGTCCCAGGAGTACCCGATGCCCTCCTCACCGCCGAGCGACGGTTCGGCGACGGCGAGCGGAGCGCCGACGAACAGCGAGGCGGCGAGCGCGGCGGTGATCCACAGGCGGTGCATGACGGGTGCGAACGGGCGCACGTCACCGGACATTCAGCGGGTCCAGGGGCCGGGTTGGCCGCCCGGCCGCCCTACGGACCAGCGTCCGGGCTCATCCCCGCGTCCGGGCCCTCCGGGCACTCCGGCGCGCCCGTGCGGTACCAGGCGGTGACCGCGAGCAGCTCCGCTTCGGTGGGGTCCGGGTAGCCGGGCGGGGGCATGTCCTTCGTCACGGCCATGCGGACGTAGATGCGCTCTGCCATGGCGGCGGCGCCCTCCGTGCCGGAGGTGTCGGGGCCGTATTGATCCAGCCGGAAGTTGGCGGGCGCGCCGCCGGACGGTGGTGACCCGTGGCAGTTGATGCAGTGGGTGTCCATCACCGGCCGCACGTCCTCGCACCAGGAGGCGGTGCCGGCGTCCACGTCGAAGTCGCCCACCACAGGCCCCGCGACGGCTTCACAGGTGCGCCCACCGGGACGGACCTGGACGCAGACCAGCGGTGCGGGACAGTCGTTCGCCGTGGCGCAGCGGCGGCCGGCAGCCGCGCCGCCATCAATGTCGCAGCCGGCCAGCAGCGAGAGGCCGCTCCCCATGGTCAGGAGGAAGATCAGGGAGGTTCGGGGACTCACATCCCACCGTCCTGGCACTCGCGGGCGCCGCCCAGCACCCACTGCCGCACCCGCTCGCGCTCTGCATCCGAGGGCATGTCGGTGAACCCCAGAGGCGGCATGTCCTTGAAGTCCGACATCCGCACCTTGATGCGGGCGGCCTTCGTCTGCGCGCCGAAGATGATGGGCATGGCCTGGCTGTCGTCTTCGAACTCGTCGAGCCGGAAGTTCTGGTTGCCGCTGCCGCTTCTGTCCTCGCCGTGGCAGTCCTCGCAATACTTGTCCATCAAGGCGTCCACGTCGTTGCACCAGAAGACGTCCGTCACCGGCTCGGTGCCTAC
>CAZQVZ010000155.1:1251-12536 GCA_964596895.1 uncultured Myxococcaceae bacterium | reverse complement strand
CGGAGGCAGACCGCGCAGGTGGGCTGGTCGCGCTCGGGGAGCAGCTCGAACAGCTCACGTCGAAGAACCCCATCCGGGTCCCGGGCGTCTTCCACTCCGCGCCCGAGTACATCCAGCGAGGCGTCGCGCCGTACCTCCCTTTGCGGCTGTACGTGTGGCGCGAGGGCGACGTGTGGCACCTGAAGGATCTGACGCATCCGAGCCGGCGCCAGAGCCTCGGGGTCCTCAGGAGCAGCGGAGGGACCGCCGCCGAGCCGCCGCACGCCCTGTTCTCCGACCTGAACGAGCGCGAGCGGTACCCGAAGGGCGTCATCCACTACCAGCTCCCGTCGGGGTCCGCGCAGATCGTGGAGACCACCGAGCCGTGGGAGGTGCACGACGTGCTCGGGTGGATTGGGCTGGGGTTTGCGGCGGCCGCGCTGGTGGCCGGAGTCGCGCTGAGTGGAGGGACGGCGGCGCCGGTGCTGGTGCCGGCGCTGTGGGGTCTCTCCGCCGGGTTCGGCGCCGCGAGCGCTGCGACCCACATGCTCCACGAACATCGCCAGGGCCGGCTGGACGGCAGCACCATCGCCCTCGACGTGGCGCAGATCATCGGCAGCGTGGCAGGCGCCACCGTCCTGGCCTCACGCGCGGTGCACGCCTACCGCCTGGGCCAGGCCGCGAGGCTGACCGCCGCCGCCGGGACGACCCTGGCACCGTCCGCGGCAGCGGGACTCTCGCCGCTCGGCGTGGGCTCGCTCCGGGTCTTGCTGGTGACTCAGATCGCAGCCGACACCTGCCAGGTCATCCTGATGGGTGAGCAGCTCGCGCGGACGCTGGCAGACATCGAGCGGAGCGGGATGTCGGATGCGGAGAAGCTCCGAGCGCGGATCTTCGCGGTGGGGCAGTTCGGCGTGTCCACAGGCCTGGCCTGGGTGTCGGTGCGGGCGACCCGCGCTGAATTGAGCGCCGCGCTCGCCGCTCGCGGGGAGCTCATCCAGGCCGGGGAGCACGTGCTGGTTCCGGGGCTGCACCCCGAAGCCGCGTACAGGGCGGAGCTCGAGCGGCTGGTCGACGCGCCCATCCTCGAAGGCATGGCCTCGCAGCGGGTGCGGCTCATCGAGCCGGGTGACGCCGGTTCGAGCCTGGGGGTGGCGCGCATCGACTTCGTGGACGGCAAGCCCCAGCTGGTGATGGTGAACGGCGCGCCGTTGCGGGCGGTGCAGGAAGAGGCCTTCCACCTGCAGCAGTTCGCGCTGCTCTCGCAGCCGTCGCGCGGCCTGTCCGGAGCGGACCGCCGGCTTCGCAGCGCCGCGGCCCAGATGCGGCGCGCGGCAGGCTCCTGGGGCTCCATGGGCCCGGCGGAGCGGCTCGCCGCGCACCAGGCGAGGCTGACCCTGGAGGAGGACGCGCAGCTGAGGATGCTGCGCCTGCTCGAAGCAGACATCGCGGCCGGGCGTTCCGTGCTCCCTTCGGAAGTGGAGTCGGCGTGGATGCACCTGGAGAACCTGCGCACGCTGCAGGCGGACCTGGTGGGAGCAGAGCGTGCGTTGCGGAGCGGCGACACGCTGGCGCAGATCGACCCCCAGCTCGCCGAGGCGCCCAGCCTCTTCTCGAAGAAGGTGGTGCCGTCCACTCCCATCGACCCGTCGTGGCGGAACCTCGAGCCAGACGACTTCGTCCGCAACTACCGCGCGCGGTACCCGAACACATCGCTCACCGACGGCGACCTCCTCCGCCGGCACGCCATGCACCGCCGGCTCAACCCCGCCACCGGCAGGCTGATTGACGTCGACCGCGCCGTGCCGGACGTGACCGCGACGTACCGGGGAGCCCCCGAGACCCTGCCGATGACCGGCGCCAACCCGACGCCGCTCGAAGCAGCGGATGATGCGCGCCTCCGCCAGCTCCTCGCAGATCGGGACGCTGCGCGGGCCGCGCGGGACGCGGCCGCCACCGGTCAACCGCCGGATCCGGTGGCCCGGAACGCGGCCCAGTACCGGATGAACGTCGCCAGCCGGGAGCTCGGAGAGACGTCCGCCTCCATCTGGGTGAGACGCAGGTACGCCGGACCGCCAGTTGCGGAGCTGATCTATCCGACGGGTGGGGGCTCACGGTCAGGGGACTTCGACCAGGTGTGGCGGTGCACCGACGTCGTCAACGGGCAGCCGCGCACGGTGTTGATCGTCGTCGAGGCCAAAGGCGGCTCTTCGCCGCTCGGCTCCCGGCGTACGGCGACTGGAGTCCGCGCTGGCCAGGGCACGTGGGACTACTTCGACGACATCGCCAACGTGATGTTTGCAGCGGGTGGCGAAGCGCGTGTGGCCGCCGAAGCGCTCCGGGCGGCCCAGATCGATGGGTCCGGTCAGCTCGTGCGCTACCTGCACGTGGAGACACCGCTGACCTACACCACGACCGGGACGACCGTGGCCTCGACGCTGGGCGACGTGAGCATCCGCGAGTTCGACCTCACGCCGCAGGGAGTGACGCCGCACACGACCAGCAGCGCAGGGCCGTAGGGAGGTTGGCCCGCGCGCAGTGGCGGCAGGCGACGCCGTTGGCGCCGGCCACGTCGGCGACGGAGAGCTCGAGCGGCGCGTCGTTCTCGAGATCGGCGCTGCACCACCGGCACTTCGTCTCCAGGGGATCTCGAGGCTGCGAGCACAGAGGACACCCCAGGAGCGTTGCGGGCGGCTGACGAAGGATGACCTCCGGGATGCACCGGCCAGCGGCCGGGACGGGCCTCCCCCTTGCCAGTGCGAGCCGCGCCAGGGCGGCCAAAGGGAGCGAGAAGGCGCCGTCCGCGTCTCGGGGCGTCACACCGTGGACCCGCGCGAACCCCTGCTCTGCGTCCGCGAAGGCCTTCGCGAGCGCGCCGTCTTCGCTCTTCAGGAGTTGGTAGAGGACGGCCACGTCGCGCGAGGTGACGTCCAGCGAGAGGTCGTCCGACGTTCCGGCTTCGAGCGCGGCGACCAGGCGCTGACCCGCGCGCGAAGGCTCCACCCAGCAGGCGGCCAGCGCCCGGCCGAAGAGGAAGGCGTCCTGGGGGAGGTTGTGCTCCAGGAGCTCCGGCTGGGCGCGGGCCAGGGTGACGGCGGTCGCGGCGTCGTCCACCGCGGTGGCGGCACACAGCGCGTCCCGCCAGAGATGGGCGCGCAGCCACCCGGCCGGCATTCGAGCGGGGACCTGAAGGAGGGTCTCGTCGAGCCGGTACCTATCGACGGTGTTTCCCTGCATGGAGGCCACCGCCGCTGCGGCGAACTGCCCGGAGAGCCGGAGGTAGCGGAGCAGGCGCGGGTCCGAAGGCGAAGCGAGCGCCGCCCAGCGAGCCGCGGTGAGACAGTCCCGAGCGCCGAGTCTCAACTGGTTCACATCTCTGTGACTGACGGACAGCGCCAGCACCACGAGCCTGTCGTACGCGTCGCGCTCCGAGGCCGCATGTTCAGCGGAGAGGGTCATGCGCTGCACTCTAGCCGGCGCCGTCTGACGTCGCTCACCGCTCCGCGGCTTTGGCCTCCTCCTTCCGCTCCTCGACGAGCGCCTTGCGCACGCGGGCGGGCGTCTTCCCGAAGAGCTGGAGCGTTATCAGGGTGGAGATGGCAAGGACGAGCGCCACCGCGTAGAGCCCATAGGCCACCGCCACGCCCACGGCGGCGGTGATCCAGATCGCCACCGCGGTGGCGATGCCGTGCACGTGCGCGGTGCCCTTGAGGATGGCGCCCGCGCCAATGAAGCCGATGCCGGAGAGCAGGCCCTGCAGCGCGCGGGCCTCCGCATCTTTGGAGTCGCCGTCCCCGTAGGCGAACTGGGCGACGAGCAGGAAGGTGCAGGAGCCCAAAGAGACCAGGGGGAAGGTGCGCAGCCCGGGCGAGAAGTGCCGGTGCTCGCGCTCCCAGCCCGCCGGCAGCCCGAGCACGAACGCGATGCCCATGCGCAGGAGCATCAGGGGGAGCTCAGCGAAGGCGTCTGGGGACACGGCTCAAACCTCCTTCGCGGGCAGCGTGAAATGGAAGGTGGCGCCCTCACCTTCTTTGCCCTCCGCCCAGATGCGGCCCCCGTGCGCCAGGACGATGCCGCGGGCAATGGAGAGCCCGAGCCCGGTGCCCTTGTAGGTGGCCTTCCCTTCCCGCCAGTAGCGCTCGAAGAGCCGGCTCTTCGCCTCGTCGCTCAGGCCCGGGCCGTCGTCCTTCACCGCGAAGCGCCACTCGGCGTCCGCCCGCTCCACGTGGATGGACACCTCGCCGCCCTGGGGGACTATCTGCGTGGCGTTGCCCACCAGGTTGCCGAGCACCTGCAACAACCGGTGACGGTCCCCCTCGAGGGTGGCGCCCTTCGCCTCCGGCGCGAGGTCCGCCCATAGCCGCAGCCCGCGCTCGTGGGCCACCGCCTCGAAGGAGGCCAGCATCTCCTCCACCAGCGGCGCCAATTCGAAGCGCTTCGGCGCCACCTTCAGGCGGCCGGCCTCGATGCTCGCGAAGTCCAGGAGGTCTTCGATGAGCCGGCGCATCCGGTCTGCCGCGCGCTGGACCACGTCCACCTTGGCGACGAGCGGCTTCCCGGACTCCTTCGGGCCAATCAGCTTCAGCAGCGAACCGCACGTCAGGAGGATGGTGCTCAAGGGGTTCTTCAGGTCGTGGGAGACGACGGAGAGGATCTGCTCGCGGTCCCGCGTGGCCTGCCGGGCCTCCTCGTAGTGCCGCGCGTTCTCCAGCGCGAAGGCGGCCCGCCGCGCCAGCTCCTCTGCCAGGCCCAGGTCTGCCTGCGTGTGGCGCCGCTTCGACTCTGCGAACACGAACGTCAGCGCCCCCAGCTTCCGCTCCGAGAGCGCGACCGGGACCGTCATCAGCGAACGGGCGCCGCGCCCGGTGAGGAAGGCGCGCTCCCTGGGGCCCAGCGGCCCGCCGGCCGGCCAGGTTTCGTCCAGGCCGGTGACCACCTCGGAGCGCCCGCTGTGGACCACCTGAATGACCAGCCGCTCCAGCAAGGCCCCGCCAGCCTCGCCATCATCCAGCAGCGGGCTCTTCTCCGGGTGGTGGTGAAGGCTGGCCGCACGCCGCAGCGCGCCCTGGGGCTCGACCACATCAAAGAAGAAGAAATCTCCGAGCCGCGGGAGCGCCACCTTCGCGATGGCGTCGAACGCCGCCTGCGGATCCAGGCTCGCGCCGAGCGCCTGGCTCGCCGTCAAGAGCAGGGACTGCGTCTCCGCGGCCTGCTTGCGCGCGGTGATGTCCTGGAAGGCGAGCACCGCGCCGGTCATCCGTCCCTCGCGGCGGATGGGGGCCGCGGTGTACTGCACCGGCACCGCCAGGTCGTCCGCGCGGACGAAGAGGTGCTCGTCCACGGTGGTCGGCTTGCCGGTGCGCAGGACCTTCTGGCTGGGGCGTTCGACAGGCCGGCCGTCCTCTGCCGCCACCCGCACCAGCTCCCGCAGCTCGCGGCCCACCGCGTCCTGGCCGCTCCAGGCGAGCAGGTCCTCCGCGGCGCGGTTGATGAAGGAGATCCGGTCCTCGAGGTCGACCGTGATGACCCCCTCTCCCAGAGAGGAGGCGATGGCGCGGGTGTACTGGAGCTGCTCGTTGAGGCGCCCCTCCGCCTCCTTGGCCGGCGTGATGTCGAAGGAGACGCCCTGAAGCAGCGGCGTGTGCCCGGGGACGGCCTCCAGATGGATGCGGGTGTGGAACCAACGCAGCCGCTGATCCCGGGTGCTGCAGCGGTAGTCGCACCGCTGGTCTCCCTTGCCTTTGCGCGCGCGGACCAACGCGGCCTCCAGCACCCCGCGGTCTTCGGGGACCACCCGGTCCATCCAGAAGTTCGGTGCCGCCATCACCTCCGCGCGGCTGTAGCCGAGCAGGGCTCCGGCGCGCGCGCTCACATAGAGGGTGCGCAGGTCCGCGTCCTCCCACTCCGCCTCCCACAAGAAGGCGTGGTCCAGGTTGTCGACCAGGGCTTCGTAGCGCTGCCGGAGCGCCTCGGCGGCGGTGCGGCCGCGCTCGGCGGAGGCCTCCCGCGTCTCCGCCTGCTCCCGGCCCAGGTCCGCGCGCTTGCGCAGCGCTATCTCCCGGCGCCAGGCGAGATCCCGGTCCAGCGCCAGCGCGAGCTGGTTGGCGATGGCGTTGATGAAGACCACGTCCATGCGCTCCAGGGCGCCGGAGGGCTCGAGCTGCAGCGAACCGAAGATGGGCCGCTGCGGGACCACCAGCGGGATGACCACGAACCTGCGCTTCTCGCCCGCCTCCGAGGCAATCGTCGCCGGCAGCGAGGTGATGCCCTCCTGAACGTCGAGCTGCGGGTCCGCCCTCCCCGACCCGCTGAAGTACGCCCAGGCATCCTCTGCGTGGGCGATGGCAGCGTTCAGGTGCTCGCGGCTCTCGTCGCTCGAGGGCCAGGTGATCATCTTGCGCTGCCCCTCCATCACCACCACCAGCACCGCGCTGCGGATGGACAGGGTCCGGGCCACCAGCCCCAGCGCGTGGTCGATGGTCTGCTCCGCGGTCTCGAAGGCGGCCAGCACCTTGCTGACTTCGTTGAGCAGCTCCAGCCGACGGTGCGCGTGCTCCAGCGTCCCGGGCGACGGCGAGCCCGGCGCGTCCGCCCCGCTGCCCTGCGGAGGCTGAGCGGCCATCAGCGCTCCTTCCGCGGCTGCGCCTTTCGCCGCGACGTCGGCGTGACCTCCTCCGGCGCGATGCGCAGGCCGCCCCTGGAGAAGAGCAGCGGATGGGTGCCGCGGTCATGTTCGCTGCCGCGGGTCTTGATGATGGAGAGCACCGGCAGAAGCGCCTTCTGGTGGACCTGGTAGCGGAGCATCAGGAGGTTGTCCGCCAAAGGCGACAGGCTCTGTTCGGTGCCCACGTCCGCCTCGAAGAGCGCCGCGGACTCGAAGCTCAGCAGCGAGGTCACCTCCAGGGCCTTGAAGCGCACCGCCAACTGGAAGAGCACCAGGCGGATCTCATCCGGCGTCATCCTTTGCGTCATCACGTTGGTCACCGAGTCGATGACCACCCGGCGCGCCTCCAGGGCCTGGAGCTTGTCCGAGAGCACGCTGAGGAACTGCCCCGCACGCAAATCGTCCCTGGGGACGTAGAGGATCTCCACCAGGCCCTTCTTGACCGCCGCCTGCAGGGGGAGCCCCGCGGCCTTCGCGCTGGCCGTCAACTGCGCGGGGCCCTCTTCGAGCGTGACGTACAGGCCGCGTTCGTCCGCCCTGGCGCCCTCGAGGAGGAACTGCACGCCCAAGGTGGTCTTGCCGACGCCGGGGCTGCCGGAGACGAGGGTGACGCTGCGGCGCAGGAGGCCCCCGTCCATCAGCGCATCCAGCCCGGGGACGCCGGTGCCGAGCCGCTCGGTCCCCTGCATCGCCCGGGGAGGGGCGACGCGCCCGGACTTCAGCTCGTAGCGCGGGAAGAGGGCGATGCCGCCGGAGGCGATCTCCATGTTGTGACGGCCGCTGAGGTGGGCGGTGTTCCGCAGCTTGTAGACCTCGAGGTAGCGCTGGCGCTCGAAGCCCTCTTCGACGGCGCTGAGGATGATGATGCCGTCCACCACCGTCTCCTCCACGCCGAGCCGGCTGACCTTGTCGGCGCCGTAGGGGATGTCGGTGGTGAAGAAGCCCACCGCCTGCGCGTTCTGCACGATGCTGGAGAGGTGGAAGACCTTCTCGCGGGCGACCTGCGGGTTCTCCACCTTGTGCAGGAAGACCGAGACCGAATCGATGACCACGCGCTTCGCCTTTCTCGCCTCGATGCGCTCCCTGATCATGAACAGGTTGCTCTCGATCAGGATGTCCGGCTGGGGGATGAAGACGATCTCCAGCATCCCCCGCTCCAGTTCGCGCTCGAGGTCCCAGCCGAGCCCCTTCGCGGTGGCGCGCAGGCGCTCTTCCGTCTCCTCGAAGGAGAAGTAGATGCCCGGTTCGTCCGCCTGGGCGCCGCGGTAGGCGAACTCCAGGGCCAGCACCGTCTTGCCGGTGCCCGCCACCCCGCCCACCAACAGGCTGGAGCCGTACGGGATGCCCGGCCCGAGGACCTCATCCAGCTTGTCGATGCCGGTGCGGCAGCGCTTCGGGGGACCTGTGGGGGTCTCCTCGCGCTTGAGCGCGAAGCGCGGCGCCAGCACCTGGATGCCGGTCTGGTTGATCTGGAAGGGGTGCTCTTCGCGGCTGTGGTCGGTGCCGCGCATCTTGACGATCTTCAAGAAGCGCTGGGATTCGCCCAGAGAGTCCCGCTGCGAAAGCGTCCACAGGCCGTCCACGATGGAGAAGAGCGGGTTCTTCTCGTAGTCGTCGGGGCCGTATTCGCCGAGGAGGAAGACCGTGGCCTCGTAGGCCATGAGGTTGACCGCGAGCTCGTAGCCAAACTTGCGGAACTGCTCGTCGGAGGAGGCCAGCTCCTGGAAGATCTTGAAGCTGTCGATGACGACGATCGCAGGCTTGAGCTTCCGCACGTGCGCCATGATCTGCGCGGAGGCTTCGTCCAACCCGCGGGTGCGGAGGATGGAGCCGAGATCCACGAAGTGCAGCCCACCGCCGGAGAGCTTCTTCGCCTTGAAGAAGTCGAACTGGTTCAGGTAGCGCAGCGTCTTGGCCGTCGGTTCGGAGAGCGTGTTGAAGCTGAGGACCGGCTGCTTCGCGGACGCGTTCTGGAAGCAGATCTGCTGGACCAGGGTGGTCTTGCCTGCCCCGGGGGCGCCGGTGACGACGGTGACCGAATTTCTGGGGACGCCGCCCTGGAGGAGGACGTCCAGGTTCTCGACCCCGGTGGAGAGCCTGGGGAACTCGCGGGATTCGTTCATGGCTTCTTGCCGCCTTTCACATCTGCGGACGGGGTGCGCAGGGACACCGTGGCGAGGGCTTCGTGCAGCTCCTTCGTGAAGAGCTCCGCGGTCATCACCCCCAGCACCGAGAGGAACTCCACCAGTATGAAGCGGATGGCCGCGCGGGACGCCATGGGCGACGGCAGCCGGTCTTTGGGCTGGCGGTCACAGACGATGCCGCGGCCCGTGTCCACGCTCAGGCTGTAGAAGGAGGGGTGCTGCTGCGCCACGTCGTGGATCACCCGGTGGGCCACCGCGCCGAGTGTGACGTCACCGAGCGTGGTGACCGTCCGGGACCAGAGGCAATCCATGGCCTGGAGGAAGAGCCCGAGGAGCTCTTCGCTGTCCAGGCCCTTCCCCGCGCGCGCCAGCCAGGCATCGACCGCGGCGGCATGGGGCGCTTCGTCTCGCAATGCGCCTCCTGGGTGAGGTGCCCCGGAGTTGGGGCACGGCGTGTCGGTACGGAAGGCCTTAGCACCCCGGGGCGAAAGGGGATGTAGCGGTGACGGTCCGTGCCGACGAAATGTGCGGCAGTGCGCGGGGCGGGAGTTGGAGGCGCACTCGAAGGGCAGGCAGGGTCAGGCCGCCCCTTCGCCGGAGTCTCGCGCAGGTCGACGTCGGCGCGGCGCGTGGCAACAGGCGGTGCAGGTCGCTATCTCAAGGAGGACCCGACGAAAGGAGCGACCTTGAAGCCCCGAGACTTCGTACCGCTGTGTGACCCCGAGACCGGCGTCTGCGCCCTGCCGAATGTGGAGGATCAGAGCGTCCGCCCGGCGGCCGAGCCTGCGCGCGGCGAGGTGCTCTACGTGGGGGACCCCTTGTGCTCGTGGTGCTGGGGGATCTCCCCGGGCCTGCACCCGTTGGAGGCGCAGGCGCTCCGGCGGGGCGTGCCGTTCCGGATCCTGGTGGGCGGGCTGCGGCCCGGCGGCGGGGATCCGTGGACGGAGGGGGTTCCGCGAGTTCCTGCGGCAGCACTGGGAGGAGATCGCCCTGCGGTCCGGGCAGCCGTTCTCGACGAAGTTCCTCGACCGGCCGTCGTTCAACGACGACACCGAGCCCGCGTGCCGGGCGTTCGTGGTGCTGCGCCAGCTGCTGGAGGCGGTGTCCGCGCCTTCGACCCGCCAGTACGACGCGTTCGCCACCATCCAGCGGAGGTTCTACGCGGAGGGAGAGGACCCCACCGTGGCCTCCTTCTACGAGAGCATCTGCGCCGAGCACGGGCTGGTGTACCGGACGTTCGTCACCCGCTTCGCCAGCGCGGATGCGCGTGCCGCCACCGCGCAGGAATTCGGGGAGGCCCGCGCCCTGGGCGTGCGGTCATTCCCGACGGTGCTGAGAAGGGGTTGCGGGTGATCGCCGCCGGGTTCGCGACCGGTGCGGGGATGGTGGAGGCGTTGGGGCGGGTCGTCTCCTCGTGATCCTTCGTCGTCCCGCGGCGACTGCCTGGCCCCAGACCCACTCACGCTCCGTCGGTCTGCGGATTCCGGGAGTTCTAGCCGGTCCGATCCGGAAACCATGGCCGGTGTTGACCCTTCGGCTCCGGCCACCCGGGTCCTTCGGGACGACGTAGAGCAAACGCGCCCGTGAAGATCGCCGCTTGGCGGTGCTCGTCCGCGAGTCGCATGAGCTGAGCCGTCAGAACGACGGCAGTCCTCGAATCCACGAGGACCTCAAGCAGGAGAAGAAGATCCAGATCAGCCGCAAGCGGGTGATCCGGCTGATGCAGGCGCTTGGGCTGAAGGGAAAGACTCGCCGGCGGTGGACGAAGACGACGGACAGCAGCCACGATCTCCCGGTCGCGCCGAACCTCTTGGATCGGAACTTGGAGGCAAGCGCGCCGAACCAGCGGTGGGTTGGTGACATCACCTACCTCCGCTGCCCCGAGGGGTGGCTCTTCCTCGCGGCGATCCTCGACCTGCACTCCAGGATGATCGGCGGCTGGGCCGTGAGCGCGGTCATCGACCGGCACCTGGTGATCAAGGCACTCGACGCAGCACTCGCGCGGCGCGCACCGGGAGCTGGGCTCCTCCACCACTCGGATCGAGGGAGCCAGTACGCCAGTGAGGACTACCAGGATGTGCTGGAGGCGAACGCGATCACCTGCAGCATGAGCCGCCGCGGCGACTGCTACGACAATGCCGCCATGGAGAGCTGGTTCGGGACGCTGAAGACGGAACTCGGCGAGTCCTTCGACAGCCACGCAGACGCGAAGCGGAAGCTCTTCGACTACATCGAGGTCTTCTACAACCAGCGGCGCAGGCACTCGTCGCTGGGGTACATCAGCCCAGCGCAGTTCGAACGGAGCCATCGACTGAGGGAGGCTGCGTGATGCCGCGACTCGCCAGCTATTCCACAGGTTGTCAGTCTCCCCCCGGGCCCCCCTCAACCCACAGCCAACCTACAGGTGGTCACCAGACAAGGAGCCGATCGACGACGACCACTACGACGAAGTACAAGTAGCTCCCTTACCCGTCCACGGGATCGGATCAGCCTCAACT
>CAZQVZ010000155.1:0-1151 GCA_964596895.1 uncultured Myxococcaceae bacterium | reverse complement strand
CAACTCGCCTTCTGGCACTCCCCCTTCGCCGCTTGCGGCTCGAGATGACACGCAGGCCGTCGAGGGAAATCCGCAACGCCTCACTCCCTCGCTCAAGAGCCACTTGCTCCGCGCGCTCCTGCTCTGGATTCTTCACGTCTTGGCCTTTCCGAAATCCGCACGAACCACCCGACCCTCCACCTCCGCGTCCTCCGGCGGCTCCCACTGGTCGCTGGCGAACTCGAAGATCTCCATTGGGACGATCATCGAGAACGTCTCTCCCCTCTCCTCGTTGCGGCGCAGGACGCGCTCGCGGCGGACGTCGCGCGGGGCGTCCACGACGTGCACGGTGTACGCGCAGCCAGCCTCCTCCAGCTTGGCGTAGAAGCCCTCCCGCTGGGCGCGGCGGAGCAGACCAACCTCCAGCACGACATCTGTCCCGCTCTCCACCACCGCCCGAGCCACCCGCCAAATCTGCTCCACGCAGCGCGCGGCGCGCTCCACGTACCACTCGACCACGCCTGACGCGGGCCGGTCCGGGCTGAACAGGCTGGTGAACCACTCATCCAGCGTGAAGCGCACCGCGGCGTGCTCCCGGCACAGCCCGAGCGCGTACGTGGACTTCCCGGACCCCACCGGCCCGATCACCACGTGCACGTGGCCCTTCTTCGGGACCAGCACGTCCGCGAACTCCTCCAGCGCGGGGAGTCCCTTCGGAACCTTCTCCCACTCCGCATCGGTCACCTCCCGCGAGTACTTCTCCGGCATGCCTCCGCGCGTGGCGGTCACCTGGATGCCCAGGTGCATCAGCTCCTTCCCATGCGGCATCCCCTTGAGGATCCGCGCCGCCGCCACGTGCCGTGCGTGGTTGAACCCCTGCAGCTTCCCGCTCAAGAACAGGTCGATGATCCGCTCGGTCTCGTTCTTCATCCTCAAACCCCCGCAAACGAAAACCGCCCGGACCTCCTGACGAGGACCCGAGCGGCCTGGTGAACCAAAATGAAAGGCCCGGATCACCCTGCGGCGATCCGGGCCTTCTGAAGTTGCGGGGGCGCGATGCCTGACGGATCTAAGACCAGACTCCCCTTCGAGGCGATGATTCCGGTCGGCCGGTTGGCCCCATGCTGTCCTACTGACCTAACGTGACCTCGCATGGGGGTTCAGGAGTGACC
>CAZQVZ010000154.1:2364-12633 GCA_964596895.1 uncultured Myxococcaceae bacterium | reverse complement strand
GACGTGTTCCTCGCGCAGACGGCGCGGATGCTCCACGCGCGCGCGGGCTTCGTGCAGCTGCGCGGGTCCGAAGGGCCGGTGCTCACGCGGGTGGTGGGCATCCCTCCGTGGGACGTGAACGAGGCCTCGTCCTGGAACGGCGCGGTGCAGATTGACGAAGAGCGGGTGATGTTCGTCACCCAGCTCAACCTGGGCTCCATCCACATCGGCGCGTTCGGGCTGATGGTGGAGGGCCGCTTCCCCGAAGGCTGGAGGCACGTCCTGGAGCTGGTGCGCGGCATCGGCGAGCAGCTCGACACCGCGGTCCTGTCCTTCGTCGCGCTGACGGATGGGCGCAGTCCGCTGGAGCGGCTGGACGAGGTGGACGACGCCTCGCAGCTGCGCTCGCGGGGGCGGATTGGGCGCTACGAGCTGGTGACGCCGCTGGGCACCGGCGGGATGGCGCAGGTGATGGTGGCGCGCGCGAGCGGGCCGGAGGGGCTGGGCCGCCTGGTGGCGCTCAAGCGCATCCTGCCGCACCTGTCCGCGGAGCCGCAGATGGTGCAGCAGTTCCTCGACGAGGCGCGGATTGGCCTGCGGCTGTCGCACCCCAACCTCGTCACCATCCACGACTTCGGCCAGGCGGGCGGGGCCTACTTCATCGCCATGGAGCTGGTGCGCGGGGTGGACCTGGACCGGCTGATTGACCGGCAGGGCGCCCTGCCGCCGGAGGTCGCGGTGGGCGTGGTCGCGCAGGCGCTGGCGGGGCTGCATGCGGCGCACGAGGTCCGCGGAGAGGACGGCTCGCACCTGGGGCTGGTGCACCGGGACCTCTCGCCGCACAACCTGATGGTGGGGTTCGACGGGGTGGTGAAGATCCTCGACTTCGGCGTGGCCAAGGCGAGGCTGCAGCGGACGGTGACGCTGCCGGGCATCGTGAAGGGCAAGCCGCTCTACATGTCGCCCGAGCAGGCCATGGGAGATCCGCTGGACCGGCGCAGTGACCTCTTCGCGGTGGCCACCATCCTCTACGAGGCGCTCACCGGGCGGCTGCCGTTCGACGAGGCGGATGACTCGAAGACCATGGAGGCCATCTGCGCGAAGCCGCCGAAGGACGCGCCGGAGATCCCTCCCGCGCTCGGGCAGGTGCTGCAGCGCGCGTTCGAGAAGGATCCGGAGCAGCGGTGGCGGAGCGCGCTGGAGCTGCGGGAGGCCCTGGTGAAGGCGCAGCCGCCGGTGAGTGAGCCGGAGTTGGCGCGCCTGCTGGCCTCCTGTTTCCCGGAGCGGCTGGCGGAGTTCTCCCGCTACGACCGCATCGGTATCCGGATCCCCGTGGCGCAAGTCGACGCGGAGGCCGAGACGCCGGTGGACGTGGCGAAGCTGCCTACCCGCGCCGTGAGGCGGTGAGCCGCGCGCTGGTGGCTACCTGGAGGCGATGACCCGGTAGGTGACGGTGAAGGTCCGTGCGTCGCGGGTGAGCGTGGGGACGATCCGGTCCCACGAGGCGCCCCCGGCGGCGCTCACGATGACCGCTGCGCCACCCGAGCGTTCTACCGGTGGCGCGCTGCGCACGGAAGGTCTACAGGTCCTCCGAGGCCCGACCCGTGTCCCTCCCGAACGACCAGCGGTGGATGTCGCAGTGGGTGCCCATCGCGCTGCGGCTGCCGTGGCGCACGCCGCCCGGCATCCTGCTGGCGGCCTTTGCGCTCTTTGTGGCGGACCGCGGGTGGCTGGGACATCCGCTCGGCTTGTCGCGTCCCGCGGAGCTGACGCTCGGCATCGTGGTCGCAGCGGCAGTGCTCTGGATCACCGAGGCGGTGCCGCTGTTCGTGACCAGCCTGCTGGTGCTCGGGCTGGAGCTGGTCTGGCTCGCGCCGGAGCTGGCCAGAGGCGGCGGCTCGACGCTGTTCCTGAACGCCTTCTTCTCCGACGTGACCCTGCTCTTTCTCGGGGGCTTCGTGCTGAGCGCGGGCATCGAGCGCACCGGCCTTGCCCGCTGGGTCTCCGAAGGCATCCTCCAGCGGGTCGGGCGGTCTCCGACCCGCGTGGTGCTGGCGATGATGGTGGTCACCTCGCTTCTGGGGGTGTGGATGAGCAACACCGCCGCCTGCGCGCTGATGCTGGGCCCTGCCACCGCGATGCTCCGGCGGGTCCCGGAGGGCGACGGGTTCCGCAAGTCGCTGCTCGTGGGCATCGCCTTCTCCGCCAACTTGAGCGGCCTGGCCACGCCGGTCAGCTCCCCGCCCAACGCCATCGTGATGCGCTACCTCACGCTGGAGGGCGTGGCGCCCAGCTTCGCCACCTGGATGGCGCTCGCCGTTCCCCTGCTCATCGTCTTGCAGCTCATCCTGCTCGCGTATCTGCGCCGGCTTTTTCCGAGCCGCGTGAAGGAGATCCACCTCGAGGAGCGGCCGAACGAGCGCTTCGGCGGTCCACAGGTGCTGGTGCTGGTGGTGTTCCTGCTCACGGTCCTGGGCTGGGTGTTCGGCGCGCAGCTTGCGCTCACCTCGGGGACGGTGGCGCTGCTCCCGGTGGTCGCCTTCTTCGGCACCAACCTCTTGCGGACGGCGGACCTGCGGGCCATGCCGTGGGACGTCATCCTCCTCATTGGCGGTGGTCTGGCGTTGGGCGCCGCGGTGGACCAGTCGGGCCTGGCTGCCTGGGTGGGAGACTTCGTCCCTGCGGGGAAGGTGCGGCCGTTCCTGCTCACCGGCATCGTCGCGGTCTTCGCGGTGGCCATGTCCTCGGTGATGAGCAACACCGCCGCGGTCAACCTCGTGACGCCGATCGTGATGGGCTTCGCGGGCGTGGACCACGCGCTGCTCCTGCTGGTGGTCGCCTTCGCCTGCACCCTGTCCATGCCGCTGCCCATGAGCACACCGCCGAACGTGTTGGCCTATGGGGTGAGCGTGCACCCGGACGGGCGAGGAGAGCTGCGCGCCCGGGACATGGTCGTCCCCGGCGTCCTCTTCACGGCCGTGGGCCTGGGGATGTTGGCCTTGTTCTCCGCCTTCTGGTTCCCGCTCTTCGGCTGGTGAGCGGGGACGCAGACCGTCAACCCGTCAGCCCGCTGCGGCGGACGACGGCGCCGGCGCTGCCTGCCTTCTGCCCACACCGAAGAACACGAGCACGATGGCCACGGAGCCAAGCCCCACGCTCCACAGAGGGTGCAGCCCCGCCGCCGCCGGCAGATAGCCCGCGCCCAGCGCGCACGCGGCGATGACCAGCGAATACGGCATCTGCGTGCGCACGTGGTGCAGGTGGTCACACGAGCTGGAGATGGAGCTCATCAAGGTGGTGTCCGAGATGGGCGAGCAGTGGTCTCCGAAGATGGCGCCATCGAGCACCGCGGCGAGGCTCATCATCGTCACCAGACCGTAGGTGCCGCCGTCCAGCGCCAGCGCCACGGGCGCCGCGGTGGGGATGAGGATGGCCATCGTCCCCCAGCTCGTCCCGGTGGCGAACGCGGTCAGCCCGGCGACGAGGAACAGCGCCGCGGGAAACCACGCGGGCGAGACCACTCCGGAGACGACCCCGGCGAGGAAGGGGCCTGTGCCCACGCCGTCACACGCGGCCTTCAAAGACCACGCGAGCACGAGGATGAGCAGCGGCAGCCCGCTGGCCTTGAGGCCACCCGCCAGCGTGCGCGCCAGGACCGGCAGCGACAGGCGGCCCGGGAAGAGCGCCAGCCCGCACGCGCAGAGGAGGCCCACCGCCGCGGCCACGGCGAGGACGAGGATGTTGTTCTCCGCCGCGGAGATGACCTCCCGCCATGCGCCAGTGGAGAAGAAGTGCGTCCATGGCCGGGCGAAGCCGCCGCCGTCTCGCCACAGGCCGACCAGCAGCACGCCGAAGAGCAGCCCCACCGGCAGAAGCGCGGTCACGAGATGCGGCCTTGCAAGGGAATGTGCCTCGACCGCGGCGTAGGTGGAGGAGGTGAGCGGCTTCGCGTCGTCCGCGGCCACCTTGCCTTCGTCGCGGGCGCGCTTTTCGGCGCGGGCCATGGGGCCGAAGTCCCGGCCGCTCACCGCGTTCACCACCACGAAGACGATGGCGAGCAGGCAGTAGAACCGGAACGGCAGCGCGTCGAAGAAGAGCGCGTAGCCGTCCCTGGGGATGCCCAAAGACGCGGCGGCCTTGCCGAAGAGGCCTACCTCGTACCCAATCCAGGTGCTGATGATGGCCAGGCCCGCCACCGGCGCGCTGGTGGCGTCCACGAGGAACGCGAGCTTCTCCCGCGACACCCGGTGCCGGTCGGTGAGCGGGCGCATGGACGAGCCGACGATCATCGTGTTCGCGTAGTCGTCGATGAAGATGAGCAGCCCCATCACCGCGGTGACCACCTGGGTGGATTTGGGGCCGCGGGCAAACCGGGCGAGGTGCGCCACCACCGCGTGCACGCCGCCGCCGACGATGATGACGCTCACCATCGCCAGGACCAGCACCACGAACGCGAGGATCTGTACGTTCACGGGGTCCGTCACCGAGCCCCACGCGTAGGACGGCGCGGCCCAGAGCCCGCTGCCCCACGCGCCAGGGCGGGTGGGCGCGGCGGGGACCTGCGCCAGAAGGCCGCCCACGACCACCGCCACCACGAGGCTCGGCAGGAGCCTGCGCGTCACCAGCGCGAGGGTGACGGCGAGCAGCGGCGGGATGACGCTGTACCAGTGTCCTGCCTGCCCGCCTGCCGGGCCCTTCTCCGCGAGGAAGGCCGCGCCGCACACGGCCACGAAGACCCCACCGCCCGCCAGGTACCTCCATCCGCGCATGGGCGCAGGTCAAATCGCTCCGGCACAGCAGGCGTCAAGCGGTGGGTCTTTCGGCACCCAGCAGCAGAAAAAGACCCACGCGGTGCGTGCGGGGTCCCCCTGAGACGGGCCGGGCCCACGCATTGCACAGAAAGCCGGCGTAACGGGGGTGTGTCCTGGAGCTCTATTCCGCCACGGAGATTGGCCGCGTGCGGCACCAGCGGGTGCCCGCGTACCTGCTGGCGGGCGCGCTCCTGGGCGGCGTCAGCCTGTTGGACCTCGTCCACCGCGGCTGGCATCTCCCGCTGTTCGCCGTGCGCATGGCCTGGGTGGTGGCGGTGCTGGGCGGGGCTGTCGCCTTCCGGTGGGGGAGTGACCGCACTGCCCGCCTGGGCGAACTCTTCATTGCGGCAGCCAGCCCGTGCTTCTTCTTCCTCGCGGTCGAGCTCGGAGGTGGCGCGCAGAGCCCGCACCTGCCGCTGGTGCTCGCGGTGCCCCTGGGCGCAGCCGTCCTGCAGCAGGGGAACCTGGCGGCCGTCCTCACCTGCAGCGGGATGGTCACGCTCGGCTCCGGCGTGTTGGCGGTGGCGCACGACGGCTCGGACGGGCTCATCACCGTGTTCGCCTACACCCTGGTGGTCTCCGCCCTGTCTGCGTACGCCGCCTGGTCCTTCCGGCGCGCGCGGCACAAAGAGCTCGCGGAGCTGGGGGCGCGGGAGCTGGCCCTGGAGCGGGTGAGCGAGCTGGAGCGGGAGCGGGCGCAATCCGAACGGCTCGCGACCGTCGGCCGGCTGGCCGCGGGCGTGGCGCACGAAATCAACAACCCGCTCGCGTACGTGCGCGCCAACCTCTCCTGGCTGCGGGAAGAGCTCGCGGCGCGCGGCCTTGAAGACGCCGAGATGGAGGAGGTCCTCCGAGACAGCGAGCAGGGCTGCGTGCGGATGGGGGAGATCGTCTCAGCGCTCAAGCTCTTCGCCCGTGAGGACGCACAGGACCTGCAGCCCTGCCGCGTGGACGACGTGGTGGAGGAGGCGCTGCGCCTGGCGAGCGTGAGCATCACCCACGCGCCGGACGTGGTCCGCGAGCTGGCCCTCGACCTGCCCCCTGTCCGCGCAGAGCGAAGGCGGCTGGTGCAGGCGGTGGCGAACCTGGTGGTGAACGCCGCGGATGCGCTGGAGCGCCTCGGCGGCAGCCAGACGCCGCCCTGCGTGCTCGTGCGCGCCTGCCCGGAGGCGGAGGGTGTGCGGGTGGATGTGGAGGACAACGGCCCCGGGCTCCCGCCGCACCTGCGCGCCCGGCTGTTCGAGCCGTTCTTCACCACCAAGCCGGTGGGCGCAGGTCAGGGACTGGGGCTCGCGCTGACGCGGGAGTTCATCCACCAGGCAGGCGGAAGGCTGAGCGCCGAGGAGCGCGCGGGTGGCGGCGCCCGCTTCAGCCTCTGGCTGCCGAAGTCTGTGTGACGCACACCGCCGCTGCCGCGTGTTATGCGGCGCGCGCAGATGATCCGCTACCGCCTCGCCGTGCTGGCCGCCGCGCTGTTGTGGTCCACCGCCGGCGCGGCCATCAAGCTCTCTGCCCTCTCCGCCTGGCAGCTCTCTGCGGGTCGCTCCCTGGTGGCGGCGCTGGTGCTCTTCGTCGCCTTTCCGCGCGGCAGGCGGCTCCCGTCACGCAAGGCCTGGGGCGCGGCGTTCGCCTACGCCGGGACGGTGACGATCTTCGTGCTCGCCAACAAGCTCACCACCGCCGCCAACGCCATCTTCCTGCAGGACACCGCGCCCCTGTGGGTGCTGCTCTTCTCACCGCTGCTGCTGGGCGAGCGCGCGCGGCGGGACGAGCTGTTGTCGGTGCCGCTCTTCCTCGTCGGGCTGGGGCTGTTCTTCGTGGACCGGCTGGCGCCCGGGCAGTTGCTCGGGAACGGGCTGGCGCTGTTGTCCGGGGTCTGCTTCGCGCTGGCCATCATGGGCCTTCGCGCCGTGAGCGAAGAGGGGCCGGCGGTGCTCGTCGCGGGCAACCTCATCGCCGGGCTCGTCTCCCTGCCGCTGGCCGTCTTCGGGCCGGTACCGACGGCGACGGACGTGGGGCTGGTGCTGTTCCTGGGCGTGTTCCAGCTGGGGCTCGCGTACGCGCTGTTCCAGTACGGGCTGCGCAAGACGCCCGCCATCGAGGCGTCGTTGCTCATCCTCATCGAGCCGGTCTTGAACCCGGTGTGGACGTGGCTTCTGGCGGGAGAGGTGCCGGGCAGGTTCGCGCTGTGGGGCGGCGCCATCATCCTCGCCGGGTGCGTGTGGCGTACGGTGGCGGCCGCCCGCACCTCCCGCGCCGAGCTCCCGGCCTGACGCATCCGAATCCCCGGGCCGCACCCGGGGTGCTAGCTTCGGCCGCCGCCGGGACGGGCCAGGCAGCCGGCGCCCTTGGGAACTCCGATGACCAGAAGCCTCCTTGTTCGCAGCGCCCTCGTCGGCGCTCTGTGTGCGCTCGCTGCATGCGACCGCGAGCCTTCCGACCTGCAGCTCTCGAAGACGCCGCCGAACCTCGCGCCGAAGCCCGCGCCGGCCGCTGAAGACGTGAGCACCCGGCGTTCGGCGCTGGGGGAGGTGGTCAACGGCTTCCCGCACGACCAGGAGCGGATGGTGCTGCTCCTGACCAACCTCGCGCGGCACGCGCCGAAGAACGACTGCGGCGACTGGACGGAGGAGCAGGGCGACAAGATCCCCCTGCGGCCTTTGACCTACACGCTCGTCGGCAACCAGGCCGCCCGCTACACCTCCCAGCACATGGGGGACATCGGCTGCTTCCAGCACGAGAGCTGCTGCGTGCTGGGCAACGTGGGCGGTCAGGTGGAGTGCACCGCGCCCGCCAACTGCAACGCGGACCAGTGCGGCAAGGAGTGCACGGGCGGCACGACCACGGGTCAGCGCTACGGCCTGCTGGGCTTCACCAGCTACTCGGGGGAGAACATCGCCCGCGGGTACGGAACGGCGCACGCGGTGTGGTGCGGGTGGATGAACTCGGATGGGCACCGCGCCAACATCTACTCCGGGCACACGCAGCTCGGCGTGGGGATGATCGGCTCGGCGAGCTGCGGCCGGTACTGGACCCAGGCCTTCGGCAGCGACGTGCCCAACCTCCCGCGCATCCCGGTGGGGAGCGCCATGCACGGCCCCCAGCCCCAGGACGCCGCGAACCTCTACTTCGCGGCGAACTACTACGACAACACCGGGGCGGCGCCGCACCGGGCGGTGGTGGTGGTGGACGGCGTCTGCATCGACCTGCAGCGCAACTGGGGCATCGACTCCAACGGCACCTATGAAGCCCACTTCACCGACCCGGATGCCATCCCGGCGGGGTGCCAGCCCTACTACTTCCTCTTCGTAGACGGGGACGCCGCGCGGCACACCTACCCGGACACGGGCTCGCTGCACGTGGCCATCGGCTCTGGCGTCACCTGCCCGGACGCGTACACGGCGGGCCAGAAGCCGGCGGACTGTGAGACCGGGCAGCAGACCTGCGAGGAGGGCGAGACCCGGCCCTGCTACAGCGGGCCGGAGGGGACCCTGGGTGTTGGGGCGTGCCGCGAGGGCTTCCAGACCTGCCGCAATGGCTTCTGGAGCGGGTGCCAGCAGCAGCGGGTGCCTTCGCCGGAGACCTGCGACGGCGTGGACAACAACTGCGACGGCACCGTGGACGAAGGCATCACCTACCCAATCTCCGAGTGCACCGTCCCCGAGGAGTTCGGGCAGTGCCAGCTCGGGAACATCCAGTGCATCGCCGGCGAGAACGTCTGCGTGTCCCTGTTCGGGCCGCAGTCCGAGGTCTGCGACGGCCTGGACAACGACTGCGACAACCTGGTGGATGACGGGCTGGGCACGCACTTCTGCGGCGAGGGCGAATGCTTCCGGATGGTGCCTGCGTGCATCAACGGCGTGGAGCAGACGTGCGAGCCGGGGACGCCCACCGAAGAGGTGGCGGACAACAAGGACAACGACTGCGACGGCCACGTGGACAACGGCATCCCCTGCACCGGGCTGCCGAGCCCGAGGCTCTGCTACGGCTACTACCAGGGCCTGCCGGACGGCGGGACGCAGCCGCTCATCGCCCCGTGTCAGCGCGGCGTCCAGCACGGCGGCGAGGACGGCGGCTGGGGCGACTGCGTAGGGGACGTGGGCCCCGAGCAGGAGATCTGCGACGGCATCGACAACGACTGCGACGGGACCATCGACGAGGCGGAGGAGCTCGGGTACCAGCGCTGCGGTACCGGCGCGTGCGTGAACACCGGGCGGACCTGCATCGCCGGGAAGCCCGCCACCTGCCAGCCTCGGCCGGCCTCCGCGGAGATCTGCAACAAGAAGGACGACAATTGCGACGGCACCATCGATGAAGGGTGCGTCTGCCCCGAGGGCGCGGAGCTGTCCTGTTACGCGGGCGCGCCTTCCACGCTCGGCGTGGGCGTCTGCGCGGGCGGAATCCAGAAGTGCCGGCAGGGGCAGTGGTCCGCCTGCGAAGGGCAGGTCACCCCGGGCATCGAGTACTGCAACAACGAAGACGACGACTGCGACGGGACCGTGGATGAGGAGTGCATCCAGCTGGCCACCGACGCGGGGACCGGCGGGAACAATGGCGGCGGCGCTGATGCGGGCGACGGCGGCGAAGACCCGGGTGGCTGTGGCTGCGCCGCAGGGACCGGCGGGGTGGGGATGCTGCCGGTGCTCGTGTTGGGGCTCGGGGGCGCCGCGCGCCGCCGCCGGGCCTATTCTTCGCGGTCATGATTCGGCGGTGCCAGCACTCGAAGAGACGACTCGCAGGTCGACGACCACCGCGTCGTGCTGCGCGGCGCGACATGGGCGGACTACCAGCGCCTGCTGGAGCTGCGGGGAGAGCGCCATGTCCCCAAGCTCGCCTTCCTGGAGGGCACGCTCGAGCTCAGGAGCCCGTCGAGAGACCACGAGGCGATCAAGTCCATGGTCGGCTGCCTGGTGGAGGTCTGGTGCCTGCACCGGGGGAACTCGACTTCACCTCGTTCGGCTCCTGGACCCTGGAGCGGAAGGAGCTGCAGCGAGGGGTCGAACCGGACGAGTGCTACATCTTCGGAGACCCTTGGCGGGTGGAGCAGCCGCACCTCGCCATCGAAGTGGTGCGGACGTCCGGCGGGCTGGACAAGCGGGAGATCTACCGGGCGCTGAACGTGCGCGAACTGTGGTTCTGGCGGCGCGGCGGCATCACGGTTCACGTCCTGCGTGACGCAGGCTACGTCGAGGTCTCCGAGAGCGAAGTCCTGCCCGGCATCGACCTCGACCAGCTGGTCTCGTTTTTCGACCGGCCGACCGCGAGCGCTGCCATGCGGGAGTACGGCGCCGCGCTCGAGGCAGCCGCGAAACCGTGACCGACTGCCTTTGGCGGAGAGCCCCCTGCCCGGCGCTGAGGAGTTGAGGACCGGCGCACAGGTCTTCGGGACCGGCGCATGGGAGCTCGGGACCGGCGCATGGGAGTTCGGGACCGGCGCATGGGAGTTCGGGACCGGCGCATGGGAGTTCGGGACCGGCGC
>CAZQVZ010000154.1:0-2264 GCA_964596895.1 uncultured Myxococcaceae bacterium | reverse complement strand
CGGGACCGGCGCATGGAAGCCCGCGACCAGCGCATGGGAGTTCGGGACCGGCGCATGGGAGCTCGGGACCGGCGCATGGGAGTTCGGGACCGGCGCATGGGAGTTCGGGACCGGCGCATGGAAGCCCGCGACCAGCGCATGGGAGTTCGGGACCGGCGCACAGGAGCCCGCGACCAGCGCATGGGAGCTCGGGACGGGCGCTGGGCAGGCCCCTCCGCGGGCCGCACTGGGTGAAGTCCTCAAGAACTGGTCTTCAGGTCTTGAGGAGTTCGAGCGGCGTTGCGCCGGGAGGGAGGGGGCAGCGCGCGGGCGGGCCTCCGGAGCGGCTGGACGTCGTTCGTGGTAGGAGCCGCGCCCATGCTCCGGTACCTGCTCTCGACCCTGGTCGACTGCGCGCTCGGGGGCGCGTCCCTCCTCGTGGTGTCCGCGTGTGGCTCCGAGACCTGCAACGCTTCGACCTGTGACGGCTGCTGCACCGCCGCGGGCGTCTGCGAGCCAGGACTGACCGACTCGTCGTGTGGATCCGCGGGCGGTCTGTGCGAAGGCTGTAGCGCCGGCGCGTTCTGCCAGCAGGGCGTGTGTCACACCGTCTCCGGCGGCAACCAGGACGCAGGCGTGCCCGGGCCGAAGGCCTGCGCTCGACATCGACTGCGAGCTGGACCACGTCTGCCATCCGGTCAGCGGGCTCTGCGTCTTCCCCTGCGCCACCGGCGTCGACTGCCCGGCCAGCGCACCTGTGTGCGCTCCGGTCACCGGTCCATCCGCCGGAGCCGAACAGGTCTGTCAGTGCGCCACCGACACCCAGTGTCAGGCCGAGCACCCGGAGCTCCTGTGCGGCGAGGAGGAGCGGATGTGCCGGCTGCCCTGCACCGGGGATGAGGACTGTGGCGCCGGCCGCACCTGCACGTTGACGACCGGCCAGTGCCGGAGCGCAGGCTGATTCCCCGGCTGTTCGCCTGACGAGGTGTGCGACGTAGAGAGCCGAGCCCGCGTTCCGCCCTGCGCCTTCGGGAGCTGCGCGGCGGGCGAGGTCTGTGACACCGACTCCGGGTTGTGCGGCAGCGTGACCTGCAGCGCCGCGGAGCAGCAGCCGGCGGCCTGCGGCGACGGCCAGTTCTGTGACAACGCCACCTGCGCCGGGATCTCCGCGGAGCCCTGCCCGCTGTTTGCGACCCGTCCACCGCCGCCGTGGGACGCGGCGACCTCCACCGGGCCCATCACCTTCCGCGCGGTGAGGGAGTCACCCGACCCCGTCTTCTGCGCCGTCCCCGACGAGAACGTTCGAATTCGCCTCAGCGTCTACCGGCACTCGGGCCAGCTCCCCGAGACCGCGCAGCAACTCGAAGACGGGTTCAGCCGCACCTCAGCCGGGAATGAGGTCCTGCTGCGGAATCTGCTCCGTCCGTCGTCCGGATACCTGCGCTCCGCTGACGGGAGGTACCTGGAGCTCCTGGTGAACGACTGCATCCCGGTCTCCGCACAGCAGGTGTCGGTGGGCTTCTACTTCACCGGTGGCAACGTGCTCTGCCACAACAGCCCGCGCTAGCGCCCGCGCACCGGGCGACCGGCGCTGCGCCATCGAGCCACACCCACCTGCGCCGAGCGCTCACACCCGCGCGGCGTGCAGCGCCTCGTACTTCGCGCCGCCGGTGCCGGTGTGGCTGCGGTAGAGCACCACGCTGCTCACTTCCACGGGGGCGGGGTGGAGCGCGGCCAGCCGCTCCACGCATCCGGCGAGGGTCCTGTCCCCCCGAGGGTCCCGCGCGCGCGACAGCGTCACGTGGGGGTGGTAGTCGCGGTCCAGGGCCGGATGGCCCAGCGGGACCATGGCCTGCTCGACCGAGATCTGCAGGCGCTCCAGCGAGGAGACCTCCCCGTCCAGCCCCGCCCACAACACGCGCGGCCTCCCGCGACCACCGAAGGCGCCGCCACCATGTAGCCGCAGGCTGAGCGGATGATGTCCGCGCACCGCCCGGTCCAGCGCGGCGGCGTACAGCGGCACCCGGGCCTCTTCCACCGAGCCGAGGAAGACCACCGTCAGGTGCAGGTTCTCCTCCCGCACCCACTTCGACGAAGGCGACGCCTCCCGAAGAGAGGGCAGAAGCTCCGCCAACGCCGCGCGCGCCGCCTCGCCGACGTCGATGCCGACGAACAGCCGCAGCACCCGCGCCTCAGTACGCCTTGGAGAACACCAGTTGTCCGGGCGAGTCCTTGCCGCAGACCACGCACTTGCCGGGGGTCTGCTTCAGGTCGAACGGGCGGTT
>CAZQVZ010000153.1:0-12658 GCA_964596895.1 uncultured Myxococcaceae bacterium | reverse complement strand
GGCGCCGTTGAGCACGCCCTTGAGGTTCACTTCGACCGTGCGGTCCTCCTCCTGGATCACCTTCTGCGCGAAGGCCGAAGTCCCAACCAGAAGACCACCTGCTGCCACTGCCACCATCCAACGCTTCATGACCACTCCTTCAACGAGGCTTGTCCAAAAGCAGGGCCCAGGGGCCCCGCGCTGCATTTCCACCGGGTGAGACAACCCGCCACCCGTCCCGGTTCCCGCCTCCGTTGCACCTCCCGGTCCCGCCGGAAGGCCGCGAACTATAGGGGCTTTTCGACCCCGCTGTCACGCGTGACCCCGGGGGTGGGAACTCCTTTCGCCACCCTGGGGAGCTTGCTTCCAGGCGCCGGGGCTACCCAGCGGGGGCCGGAGCCGGCGCGTCACCTTCCACCGGGGCGGCCTCGCCACCCTCGGGCGCCGCGCCCTCCGCCGCCTCCTGGGCCGCCGCGTCCTCGGAGACCTTGTCCAGGAGCGACTGGCCACCGGGGTTCGCCTTCGGGGCCTCGCGCTTCTGCTCGGGCGCAGGCTGCTGCTGCGCCGCCGCGCTGGCGATCATCCGCTCCAGCCCGGTCACCCGGTTGTCGATGACCTGCTTGTCCTGCTCGGTGGAGATGGGGAGGTCCCGGCACTGCTTGAGGTAGGTGATGGCCTTCTGCCACCCCTCCTTGTCCGCCGTGTAGGCCCAGCCGGCGCCGCAGATGGCCTCGGGGGCGTCCTTCCGCCAGCCGAGGTACTGCTCGAAGGTCTTGCCCGCGTCGATGCCCTTCTTCCCATCCCGGGTCCGCTGACCGTCCAGGGTGTGGGCGAGGTAGAGCAGCGCATCAGGGTTGTTCGGATCCAGCTCCAGGGCCTTCCGGAGCGCGGTCTCCGCCGCCTCGTAGTCCCGGTAGGAGAGCGCCAGCGCGCCGATGTTCTGGTAGCCGGGGGCGAACTTCGGGTCCAGCTCCACCGCCTTCTGGAACTGGGCGAGCGCCTCCGCCTTCTGGTTCTGCTTGAGGTAGATCATCCCCAGGTTGTTGTAGACGCCCGGATCCTTGTCATCGAGCTTGCGGGCCTCGTTGGAGATGAACTCGGAGAGCCGGTAGTTGCCCTGGTCGTAGTAGACGAGCGCCAGGTTCTTGAACGCCTCCGGGTTCTCCTTGGTCCGCGACAGGAGCTTGCGCAAGGTGGCCTCCGCCTTGCCGTACTGCTTGGCCAGCCGGTACGACACCGCGAGGTTGTTGAGCAGCTTCACGTCGTACTCGCGGCCGGGCAGCGCCAGCGCCTTTTCGTAGAGCGCCACGGCCTTGTCGAGCTGGCCCTGCAGCCGGTAGACCTTGCCGAGGTTCAACAGCGTGGGCGTGTGCTCCGCGTCCAGCGCGTAGGCCCGCTCGTAGTTCTCCTGCGCCAGCGCCAGGTTCCCCTGCCGCTCCGCGACCACGCCCAGGTTGTAGTGCGCGGAGACGTTCTCGGGCGCCTTCTCCACCACCCTGGCGAACGCCCTGGAGGCCTCCGTCAAGTCGCCCCCGTCGAAGGTCTTCACCGCCTCGGCGAAGAGCTCATCTGGGCCCTTCTCCTTCGGCGGCTCCACCGGGGCCACCACCACCGGGTCCGGCTTCACCTCGGGCGTCGTCGTACAGCCGAGCGCCAGGGCCACCGCGGCCACCGCCGCGAAACGCAGGGACTTCATCGCGTACATCTCCGTCAGGTTCAAAGTCTTCATCGCAGTCCCCATGTCCCTACCGCCCCCCTGCCGCCGCCGTGGGCGCCGTCGTGGGCTCCGCCGCCTTCTCCGCCGGCTTGGCCGGTTCGGCCGGTTGGGCCGGAGCCGTGGGCTTCGCCATCCGGAACTCCTTCTCCACCGGCGCCACCACGAAGAACTCCGAGCCCTGGAAGGTGTCCACCGGCACCGGCCTGGCGTAGTGGCCCGGGCGGTAGCGGTTCATCTGGTCCTGGGCCAGCAGCGTCCACTCGTTGTAGATGCTCAGCTCGTAGGCCTTGTCCGTGGCCTTCTCCAGCGCCTCGATGGCCTTCTCTTCGAGCGGGAACGCCATGTTCTCGAGCTCGGAGCGGTACATGTCGAGCTGCTCGTCATCCAGGCCCTTCGGATCCGGCGAGTCGATGATGTTCTTCGCGAAGTCCGCGTACGCCAGCCCGATCCGGGTCAGGGCCGCGATGCCGAACTCACCGTCACCGATGGCGAGCAGGTCCGTGTACATCTTCTCGATCTCCTGGATCTTCTTCTGCTTGGCGGCGAAGTCCTTCCGCAGCGTGGAGACCTTGGTGAACTTGATGTCCGTGTACTGCTTCCACTGGGTCTCGGAGTCGAGGAACCGCATGTTGGCGAAGCCGTTGATCACCCGGCGGTCCTTCTTTCCCTCCTCCGGCAGCGCGGCGTAGGCGCGGACGAGCTCGGTCTGCAGCTTGCGCATCTCGGACTCGTTCTTCAGCTCCTTGTGCGCCTTCCACTGGCGGTACTTCGACCGGTAGTGCTGCGCGGCGACGGTGCGCTTGTCCTTCTCGAAGGACTTGTTGAAGCCCTCGAGCTGCTTGATGGCGTCCGCCCACTTCCCCTGCCGCTCGAGGATGAGCG
The DNA here is from genome assembly GCA_964596895.1 of uncultured Myxococcaceae bacterium. Lineage (GTDB taxonomy): Bacteria > Myxococcota > Myxococcia > Myxococcales > Myxococcaceae > JAFAFL01. The sequence continues at coordinate 10,080 of CAZQVZ010000153.1, read as the reverse complement.
CCACGTTGAAGTGCACGTTCGGCACGTCGTCCGCCTTGGGGAAGCGCGTCATGTACGCGTTCCAGGCGGCAATGGCCTTGTCGAACTCGCCCAGGCCCTCCCACCACAGCGCGGCGTTGAAGTGCGCGTTGGAGAGCCAGGAGCTCTTGTCCTTCTCGTCCTCATTGGTGGCCTCATCCAGGAGCGCCTTGAGCTCCTCCCTGGAGAGGACGCTCTCGCGCTTGCTCACGCCCTTCGGCAGCTTCCCGCCCTTGCGCGCCAGCGTGGTCTCGTCCACCACCCGGATGAAGTCCTGGTACATCTGCGCGGACTTCTTGTACTGCGCGGTCTGCTCGTAGAACTTGGCGAGCGCGTAGCGGGCCTTGAGCTCGAACGGCGACTCCTTGCCCTTCGCCTTCTCCACGTACTCCGCGAGGAGCCGCTCGCCAATTTCGATGCCCCGGTCGAGCTGCTCGGCCTCCTGGAAGATCAGCATCGCGTAGGTCAGCGCCCGGTCCGCGTTGTCGGACTTCGGGAACTCCTTCACGAACTCGAGGAACATCTCGGCGGCCTTCGCCTTCTCCGCCTCGTTCTTCGCGCTCTTGTAGATGACCTCGTCCACGTACTTGTACTGAGAGCCCTCCACCACGCCGGCGACCCGCCTGGCGAAGGCCGCATCCCGCGCGGTCAGCTTCTTGTTGGCGAGGAAGGTCCGGGAGACCTTGTTGAGCTCCAGCCACTCCTCGGTCTCTTCGAGGACGGCCATGGTCAGGTCCGCGGCCTCGCGCGAGCGCTTCTCCTCCGGCCACTTGTTGATGATGCCCGCGAACCTCCGGCCCGCCTCCACGAAGTGGTTGCGGTCGTAGAAGATGACCGCCGCCTGGTAGCGCACGTCGATCTCGTCGCGGTTGTCCGGGAAGAGCTGGTTGTAGAGGTCACACACCTCGACCAGCTTCGTCTCCAGCTTGGAGAGCTTCTGCTGCTCCAGCTCCTTGACGGTGCGCTTGGTGACCTTCTGGTTCCGCTCGATCTGGTCCTTCTTCTTGTCGCGGCCTTCCTGGGCGATGTACTCGGTGGGCTTCTTCGGCTTCGGCGCCGGCAGCTCGCCCTTCTCGATCCGCATCAGACGGGTGTACGCGAGGATGGCGTTGTAGCCCGCCTCCAGCCGGAACTTCTCGTTGGCCAGCTCCTTCGCCAGGTCGCGGTCCGGGACCTTGAAGGTCAGGACCCGCTCATAGGTCTGCGCGGCCGCCGGCCATTCCTCGAGCGCCCAGAGGATGTCCGAGTAGTAGTACAGCATGTTGAACGCGTGGTCCGAGACGAACTGCGGATCCTCGGAGGTGGCGAACGAGTCGATGTACTCCTTGTAGATGTCGCGGGCGAGGAAGTAGGTGGCCACCAGCCGGGTCTTCTGCGCCTCCTGGTGGTACTCGGTGACGACGGACCGCATCGCCTCCTCGGTGACCTCGAACGCGGACTTCAGCACGGTGGGGCGGGACTCGTTGGCCTTCCACCACACGCTGCCGGGCCGGTACAGCTCCGCCAGCTTCTTCACCTCCGCGCGCACCTGGTCACGCTGCCGCAGCTTCTCGTAGCTGCGGATGATGCTCTGCTGGTAGTCCGGCGCCTCGGCGCGGTTCGGCTCGTCGTTGATGAGGCCGCGGAACACCTTGATGGCGCTCTCGTGGTAGCCCGCGTCCGCGAGCCCGTTGGCGAGCCCGGCGGTCAGCCGGCCCTGCCGGTTCTTCGGGGCCTTGCGCTTGAAGTAGGCCACGGCGTCATCCGGCCGGTTGAGCTGGACGTAGGTGAGCACCATGTCCCGGAGGGCCTCGCTCTTGAGCATGGCCCCGCCCTTGCCCTGCTTCTCGGAGAACTCCACCACGTCGTGGAACTTCTTGAGGCCGGCCTCGTACTCACCGGCGTTGTAGTCACACCAGGCGAGCTTGTAGAGCGCGTAGCCGTAGATCTCCGCGTTCTCGGTCTTGAGCGCCTTCTCGTAGTTCGTCTTCGCCTTCATCAGGTCGTTGTTGTCGAACCAGTGGTTCGCCAGCTGGACGTAGGTGTCGGCGACGAAGCGGGAGTCCGGGTAGTTCTTGGTGAGCTCCTCGTAGCGGGCCACCGCCTCCTTGCGCTTGTTGAGCTCGTAGAGGTTGTAGCCGAGCGCGAAGAGGACCTCGTCCTTGCGGTGGTAGGACGGGTAGTCCCGGAGGATGGTCTCGTACAGACGCATCGTCTCCGAGCGGTAGAGTTCGCTCTCACGCAGGTCCAGCTTGGGGTCCGGGACCTTTTCGCCCCGGTTCATGGCCTCGTTGGCGGCCTCGATGTCCTTCGAATATTTGGCGTTCGCCTTCAGGGCCAGGAACTTCTGCTTCTCCCAGTACATCTCCGCCAACTGGAAGAGCAGGTCCGCCTTCTGGGGCGAGCCGTCTTCGATGCGCGGGATGATCCGCTTGAGCGCCTCGATGGCTTCGTCCCGCTTCTTGTCCGCGGCCTCTTCCTTGCGGGCGTCGAAGCTCCGGGGGGCCGCCTGGAACGCAGCCGGGCCCTTGCGCTCTTCGGGGTCGGCCGGCTTCGCCTCCTCCTTCCTCGCAGGGGCCTTGGCGGCGGGAGCGGACTTCTTCTGCGCGGCCTTCTTCTTCTGGGCCAGCGCGGGCATGGCGGGCGCCGCGACAGAAAGGGCGACAGCGGCGATCATGAGACGGAGGAACGACGGCTTCATGCGGTTCTCTGCTCCTGCTCCGGGCTGTGGGAGACACCCGAGGGCGGGGAATGTTCCGTGGTTTCGCAGCCCTGCGCCAAGGCGGCATCCCCAAAAAAGAGGCGCAACCTACACAAGGCCTTCCTGAAAGAAAAGGAGGGGCCACCCACCCGAGTCGCCCCTCCAACCTGCCCGGCCGCAATGCATGCGGCCGGCCTCCAACCGCTGACTAGTCTTCCTGCGTCGCGCAGCCGCGCTTGAGCGTGTACTGGTAGTAGCCGATCTCGTCGATCCAGAATTCGCCCTGGAAGCGCCAGTAGTTCCAGTCTTCAGCCGGCATCCTGGGGCGGTAGAGCGTCTGCGCGTCGAGGATCTTCGTCTGGTCGATGCCGCCCTCGAACAACTCCTTCTCGCTCTTGGTGGTCTCGAACCGGATGATCTCCGACTGGTCGGAGTAGGTCCGGATGTTCCCCGCCGCCTCCTGCAGACGGTTGCGCGCGACCTGGCCTGCCACCTGGGTCAGCGTGTTCCGGTTCTGGTCGAGGTAGGTGGAGATGTCCCCGCCCATCTTCGAACCCTGCCACGCGGGGTTCCCGGTCAGCACGCCCTTCTCCTTGTCGATCTGCCCCAGCATCCCGAACAGGCCCAGCATCCGCTCGTTCCCTCGCACCCAGAGCAGCACGGGGCGCGGGACCTGGGTGGATTCAGGCTTGGAGACCAGCTGGTAGAAGTACGAGATGTCCTGCTCCTCACCGGCGGTGAGCAGCTTGTTGATGGATTCGGCCATGGGCAGGTAGCGCTCGTCGAACGCGGCCAGCGCCGTCTTGGACTCTTCGTACAGGCAGCTGAAGTAGTAGACGGTGGCCTTGAGGATCCAGGACTCCGGCTGGAAGGCGCCCTCGAACTGGGGCGCGTGCAGGGCCTGCAGGGAGCCGAGCGCCCCGCCGAAGTCCTCGTTCTGGAAGCGGGCGAACCCGTTCTCGAACAGCGCCTGGTCCCAGAACTTGGAGAAGCGCGGGACCTTCTCATAGGCGTTCACCGCGTTCTGGTATTCGCCCATGCCGTAGTAGGTCCGGCCCACCGCCAGCATCGAGAGCTGCTGGGTTTCGGTGAGGGCCTCCATCCGGGTGTCGGTCAGGGCCATCACTTCGTTGAACGCGTCGATGCCGTTCTGGAACTGCGGCCCGCCGGGGAAGCGCGGATCCACGTAGACGATCCCCAGGAGGTACCGGGCCTTGGCGTAGATCGTCGTCTCCTTCGGGACCGCGGAGAGGAAGTCCCGCGCCTCTTCGAAGCGGGCCGAGCGGTGCTCGATGATGCCGATCATGTAGTTGATGCGCGCGAGCACCTCGAGCGGCAGCGTGGCCCACTGCTCGTTGTAGCTGCGGTTCAACGTGGAGGGGATGAGGTACTGGTCGTTCAGCTCACGCTGGACGTTGACCAGGCCCTCCACCGCCTTCAGGTAGAAGGGGTGCGCCGTCCCCTGGCTGAGGATGGTGTTGTAGTAGATGAGCGCGCTGAACGGCAGCTCCTTCCGGGCCAGAGACTGCGCCAGGTAGTACTCGGAGCGGGCCCGGATGTCCGGGTCGGTGCTCGTCTCCGACAGCTCCCAGAAGGTGCGGGCCGCGTCGTCGAAGTTGTTGGCGTTGAAGGCCGACAACGCGCGGTTGTACATGCCAATGTCCTGCGCGGACGCAGTGACCGAGGCGAGGACGAGGGTGAGGGCCAGGATCTTTCGCATGGTCGTCGCCTAGAAGATGAAGCTGATGCCGCCGTAGAAGCTGACGAGGTTGAGGACGTCCGAAGACGGGGTGTTCACGAGGCTCAGGGCCAGGGGCACGTCCCCCCGGTGCTGGTAGCCCTCGGAGTGGGTGCTCGAGAAGTACGGCACCCCGCGCGACTGGCAGGAGGCGGACAGGCCGGGCACCGCCGCCAGATCCTGCCGGCCCTGCCGGATGGCCGTGTCCAGCGCGGTGAGGTCATTCACGTCGCAGCCGTTCACCTGGTCCACCTTGGCGGTGTAGACGGTGTCCCGGACCTCCAGGCGCACCGCGAAGCGTTCACCCAGGAGCACCCGGAAGCCCGCGCCCACCTGCCCGAGCACGCGGCCGCCGGTGTTGCCGAAGGTGTCCGGGCCCGCCTCGTTGCGCTCACGCAGCTGGTGGCGGGTGTCTCCGTAGCCGGCGCCGCCGGTGAGCACGAAGGAGTACTGCGCGAGGCTGTTCTGGTACCAGGCGAACTTCCCGTACACCGGGGCGACCTCCACGCCGGCGATGGCGCCCCACTTGAGCAACAGCGAGGTGGCCGCGGTGGGCTGCTGGCTGACCTTGTTGATCAGCTCCTGGGTGAAGGCGGACTCGCCGTTGTGCCAGTTGAACTGCGGCGTGAAGTGGAAGCCGAAGTTCTCGTGCAGGTGGTAGACGTACGACAGCCCCGACCCGGTGTGGTTGGTGAACTTGGAGTTCACCTGCGGGATGGCCGGGAACACCACGAGCTCGTGCTTGCCCGCGTCCGAGATCTGCTTCCTCTGGACGATGTGGACGTTCACGTTCGGGTTGTAGAGCGGCGCGCCGGAGACCAGCTGCTGCGCGCGCGGATCCGCGGACGGGCTGGTGGAGGGCGCAGGCTCCCCCACCGCGGCGCGGTCTTCGGCGGTGGGCGTGTCCAGCCCACCCTCCAGGGACTCGTCGTCGTCCTCCTCTTCGGCCGGGGCCTCGTCTTCGCCCTCGCCCTCCCCGCCTTCGTCCACCTGCGCCATCACGCGCAGGGGAACGTCCGCCGGGAGCTTGTGCAGCGCGGCCGCGGGGCCTGCGGCATGGACGCTGGCGGCGCAGAGCACCGCGGCCAGTACCAGTGGCTTCATCGTCACGGTTGGAGTCCTTTTCCTCAGAAGATGAACGAGTACCCGAGGTCGACCAGTACGATCTGGCTCAGGCCCGGGTTGTTGGAGTAGGTGCCGTTTTCCGCGCCGGCTTCGGCCTGGGCGCGGTTGATGTCCTCGAGGAAGCGGTCCGGCCACACGTAGTTGCGGACCTCCACCTTCAGCCCGCCGCCGGAGTGGGTGAAGAACCGCAGGCCGGCGGCGCCTGACGCCAGCCAGGAGACGCGGCTCTCGCGCTGCCAGCCGGAGCCGTCCGCGCCGCAGGTGCCCTCACCCCGGTTGGGCGTGACGAGGCACTGCACGATGGACTCCCGCTCGAACATGCCGGCGCCACCGCCCGCCCACAGGTAGGCCTGGAAGTGCACCGGCACCTCCGCCATCAGGCCGAGCTTGCCGTACAGGGGCGCCCAGCGGACGCCGGCGGCGCCGTTGGCCTTCATCTCCCAGAGGTTCTCCAGGTCGTCGGTGACGGTGCGTTCGCCCTGGGGCGGGTTCGGGTTGCGGCGCAAGAACGCCTGCCCAATCTGGTCCGCCAGGCCGGTGTGCCGGCTGATGGCGTAGCCACCGCGGACCTCGAAGGCGAGGGTCTCGTGGAAGTTGTACGCGGCGCCCAGGTTCAGGTTCCAGTGCTGGGTGAGCCGGTTCACCAGGGTCAGCCCGAACGTGGGAGACAGTTCGAACCGCTTGTCCACCTCATAGAGGCGGTTTCTGACCACCGTGCGTTCGATCAGGGTCTGGTCGTTGTTGGGCGCAGGCTGTGTCTGCGCGAACGCGGCAGAGCTGCCGAGCAGAAGCGCAAGGAGCAGAGGGCGTGAGGCGTTCATGGGTCTCATAGGTCCTACTGGCACGTGGTCGAAAAATCGGGCGCGATGTCGTAGCAGACTTCCACCGTGGCGAGGGACTCCGGAATGGCGGTCCCTTCGAAACGAACGGCGTTCTTCAGCGCCTGTCCATCACACCGCACGTAGCGCGCGCCGTCTGGTGCGCTCTGCGTGCTCACTTGCAACTGCTCCGCGCACCGGCCGGCGCGGCACCGCTGTCCGGAGGGACAGTTTCCATCCACCGTGCAGTTGGCTGCATCCGCGCGGGACACGTACAGGTCCAACCCGGTGGCGATGTTCCCAAAGACCTTGAGGTCCGGCCCGCGGGTGAGGCGGAAGTCACGCCTGAGCCCGGAGGCCGCATACCCGAGCGCGCCGAGCGCGCCGGAGAAGTCGGGGTCACAGATGCTCACCGTCACCCCGCCGGTGCGCGCCGCCACCTGCACGTAGCGCCCGCCGTAGTAGGCGATCTCCATGGTCCCATCCCCCACGCCCCCCTGCGGGCAGACCCCGCCGCCCGTCCGCAGGCAGCAGCCGGCGTGCAGGTTGGGATCCCCGAACTGCGAGGGCACCGGGGTGGTGGCGTCCGTGGCGACGATGGCGGCCAGCGCCACCTTGTCCTCGTTGCCGTAGCCCTTGAAGGTCTCGATGTAGCGGGCGAAGTATTCGGTGCTGCCGTACGCGCCGGCTCCGCCCAGCGCGCCGTCGGAGGCGCACTTGCAGCCGGGGTCGGTGGTGCACGGCGCCTGCTGCGCCATCGGGTTGCAGGAGGAGTCGTCTTCGTCCGAGAGCACCACCACGTACAGCGCGGCGTCCTCCCGGATGAAGCCCGGCGCGCCCGCGGTCTCGCGGTTCTCCGGGTTCTCCAGCGTCAGGTACACGTTGAGCAGCCCGCGCTCGGTGGGGCTGCCGGTGTTGCCCACCTTCCCCACCAGCTGCTGGAAGGCGGTGACCGCGTCCTGGGTGGAGCCGTTGCCGGCGGAGCAGGTGGTGGAGGTGCCCGCGGCGTTGGGGGTGCAGGAGATGAAGGTCCCGGAGGAGGCGCCCAGGCTCCAGTCGAGCAGCTTGCCGCGGCGGGCGGGCGCGTCCGTGTCCGTGGTGGTCACCGCGATGCGGAAGTCGATGGGCGGATCCGCCGAGACCAGCTCCTGGATGAAGGAATGAAGCTGCGCGGAGAGCCGCTGCTGCTTGGGGCCCATGGATCCGGAGGAGTCCACCACCCAGAGGATGTCCACCTTGCGGACCGTGTCCTGCCGGAAGAGGTCACACTGGCGCGCAGTGTTGAGCCGGAAGGCGTCGGTGTGGCGGGCTTCGTCGGTGAGCACCTGCGGGGTCCCCGTCTCCACCTGCGGGTTGCCAGGGACGATGGCGAACTCCTCGCGCACCCCGGTGGTGCGCGTACGGTCCTCGCACGCGGCCGTCACCGCCAGGAGCGCAAAAGCGAGCGCGCAGAGCTGGATGCGAGCGTGTCGGCCCATGAACAAGGTGCGCCTGCCTAGCACATGCATCTGGGTGCCTCCACGGAAAACACGGCCATCTTCGGAGCCTTCACTGCAACGACGGCGGGACACACGCCTGCACCGCCTGGCCATCCACGGTCGCGAGCGCCTGGCAACGCCACGCGTCCGGACAGGTGGAGCCGTCCTCGCACAGCTGCGTGCACACGTTGCCGGAGTCCTTGCGGATGCACAGCCCGGTGCCACACGCCGCAGGGCCGAAGGTGCAGTCCGCGCCGGCGCCGCCGCCGCCCACCGGGAAGCACACGCTCACCAGGTCCCCGCCGCCCAGAGGCTCCGCCGGACGGCAGTTGAAGTTGGACGGGCAGTCCCCATCCCCTGCGCAGGTGGAGGTGCAGACGCGGCTGGTGCCGAGATCCAGGCAGGTCCCGGTCTGGCAGGGCGGACGGCCCGGGGTGCAGTCATCCCCGAACAGCCCGCCCATGGGCGCGCAGACCCCGCTGCCGGAGACGGGGCCATCCAGGGTCCGCTGCTCCGGCGCGCAGTCGTAGCCGGCGGGCCCCGCTTCGCAGCAGCGGTAGCGGGCATCCCCGCAGTCGGTGTCCTTCGCGCACACCGCCGAGCAGACTTCGGTGAGGCCGGCCACCACGCAGACCCCGGCCACGCAGTCCCCTGCCCCGTTCACGCTGCAGTCATCCCCCACGCGGCCCAGGCCCGCCTGGCACGAGCCGCGCTGGGGCATGCAGTAGGTGTCGGTGCCGCCGTGGCCGTTCTCCACCGGGCGGCACACGAAGCCGGGCCCGAAGTTGCGCACGCAGGCGTTGTCGTCCAGGCACGGCGTGGAGCAGAAGGACTCGCCCTTGAACGGGCAGTCCGCGCAGTCATTGAGCAGGCACCGGTTCTCCGGGTGGCCGCCGCTGCGGCAGTCGTCGTTGCTCGAGCAGGGCGCGCACATCCGCCCGTCGGTGGCGGCCTCGCAGCGGCTCTGCCCGGTGTCACAGGTCTGCCCGAGTCCACACTCGCGGATCTGCCCCGCTTCGTCTTCGGCGCTGCAGAAGCCCTCGCAGGTGTTGGCGTTGGGCACGCACTGGAAGGGCCCCGCTTCGTTGGGGTCCGTCCCCTGGCCAATGTCCACGCAGGCGAACCCCGTGGGGCAATCCCCTGCCCGGTCCGGGTGGCAGTCGCTTCCGCAGAAGGTCTCCCCGGAGACCACGTTGCGCACGCACAGATCGAAGAAGCCGCCGCATTCGGCGTCCCCGCGGCACGGCGCGCACACCGGCCGCCCGGCGCTGCAGGTCAGGGTCTTCGGCACGCACTGCCTGGCGTTGGATCCGTCCGGCCCGGCGGGGATCACCTGGCACTCGAAGCCGGTGGGGCACGCATCACCGGCGCCGCAGGCGGTGGTGCAGAACTGCTCCCCGGTGCCCACGGTGGTGAAGCACGCGCCGCCCTGGGGGCACTGCAGCGCGTCCTGGCAGGGCGAGCACAGGGTCCTTTGCACCTGGAGGTAGCAGTTGCCGGTTTCGGTGTTGCAGGTGTGGCCGGCGGGGCACTCCCCGTCGTGCTCGCAGCCCGTGAGCTTCTTGCAGATCCGCCCGTACTTGCCCGCGGCCTCGCAGGCGTAGTCTTCGGGGCACTCGGAGACGTCGTTGCACGGCGCGGTGCAAAAGCCGCTGGCGGTGTCGAGCGCCACGCAGAGGTTGGTGACGCACTCGGCGCTCTCGCCGCCCGGCGCGGTGGCGGGGTTGCAGGGTTCGCCCATCTGCGCGGCCCGCCCATTCGAAGAGCCGCAGGCACTGAGCGCCGCCGCGAGCGCGGCCACGCAGGTCACCTTGACGAGACGCACGAGCACCAGGACCCCTCCCGAAAAGGCGGGGAAAATCTTCTAATGGACGCTCGGTGTCAAGGCAGGGGGGCAGGCGCTCGCCAGAGCGCGAGGCCCGCCCGCAACGCCGACGGCCGCGGAGGGCGCCGTCACCCGCCGCGGCCGAAGAGGGCGCGACCGAAAGCTCGAAGAGGCCTAGGCCGCCTTGTGCGCAGCGCGCATGGCAACCTTCACCGACGGCTTGAGGTACACCAGCGCGTCGTTGTGGCCGGGGACGGCGCCCTTCACCAGCACCAGCCCCTTCTCCACGTCCACGTCCACCACCTCGAGGTTCTGGGTGGTGACCTGCTCGACGCCGTAGTGACCGGGGAGCTTCTTGTTCGGGTACACGCGGCCCGGCGTCTTGCGCTGACCGATGG
>CAZQVZ010000152.1:0-12736 GCA_964596895.1 uncultured Myxococcaceae bacterium | reverse complement strand
CTACATCGAGTTCTTCAACCGGCTGCTGCCCGAGACGCGGGACGCGGTGAAGCTCTCACACAAGTACGAGAAGGAGTTCGCCGAGAACCCCAGCTACGTGCACCTGTACCGCAAGGGCAACGCCTACCACGGCGTCCACCCCTTCTACATGTGGTACTGGGGCGAGAACGGCCGCCAGCACACCAGCCGGGTCATCGTCGCGGGCGCGGAGAACAACCACGTGCCGGAGCTGATGGGCTGGGAGCGGTCGGACACGCTGGCAGACGCCATCGACATGGCGCGCGGCTACATGGGCCGCAGCGCCTCCATCACCTACGTCCGGGTCCCGCCCATCCTGATAACTGACGTGAAGATCTGACGCGGGGGACTGGCGGCAATCGCCGGCTGCGTTAAGCGTAGGGTCGTCAGGAGGCGTTCAAGACATGGGCAAGTGGATCGGGCTGGCGATCATCGGCGTGCTGGTGGTGGGCGCGCTGTCGATGGTCGGGTCGTACAACAAGCTGAACGGCATGGAGCAGGCGGTCCGCGCCCAGTGGGGGCAGGTGGAGAACGTCTACCAGCGGCGGCTGGACCTGGTGCCCAACCTGGTGGAGACGGTGAAGGGCGCCGCCTCCTTCGAGCAGGAGACCTTCTCGGCGGTGGCCCAGGCCCGAGCCGAGGCCGGCAAGACCACGGTCAACGTGGGCCCGGAGGTGGTCAACGACCCGGAGGCCTTTCAGCGCTTCCAGGCCGCGCAGCAGAACCTGTCTTCGGCCCTGTCGCGGCTGATGGTGACGGTGGAGAAGTACCCGGAGCTGCAGGCGACGCAGGCGTTCCGGGACCTGCAGGCGCAGCTCGAGGGGACGGAGAACCGCATCACCGTGGAGCGGATGCGCTTCAACGAAGCCGCGCAGGCCTTCAACACCGAGCGGTTCCGGTTCCCCACCGTGATGGTCGCCGGCTTCTTCGGGTCGCGCTTCAACGAGAAGCCGTACTTCAAGGCCCAGGAAGGCGCGCAGGAAGCGCCGAAGGTGAAGTTCTAGCCGATGCGGCGCGCGGCCAGGCTTGGCGCCGCCCTCGCGCTTCTGTGGTGCGCGGCGGCGCTGGCGCAGTCCTTCCGTCCGCCGCCCTCCCCTTCCCGCTACGCCACCGACGACGCCGGGTTCATCAGCCCGTCCACCCGCCAGCAGCTGGACCGGCGGCTCGAGCAGTACAACCGCGACACCGGGCGGCAGGTGGTGCTGTGGATTGGCCGCACCACCGGGGATGTGCCCCTGGAGGAGTGGGCGGTCCGCACCTTCGAGGCCTGGGGCATCGGCCAGAAGGGGAAGGACAACGGCGTCGGCATCTTCTTCTTCTCTGAAGACCGGAAGATGCGCATCGAGGTCGGGTACGGGCTGGAGGGAGACCTGCCGGACCTGCTCGCCAACCGGATCATCCAGGAGCAGGCGGTGCCGCGCTTGCGCGCCGGAGACCCGGACGGGGCGGTGGTGGCCACCGTGGGCTCGGTGTTGGCGCGGCTGGGCGGAGAGCAGAACGCGCCTCCGCCGCCGCAGCCTGCCAGGCAGTACTCCGGCAGCCGCAGCCCGGGCGGAGGCCTCGGGCAGAACATCGTCTGCGCCATCTTTGGGGTCCTCTTCCTCATCCTCTTCATCACCAACCCCAGGCTGGCCCTGCTGCTGCTGCTCACCGCGGGGCGAGGCGGCGGCGGCGGCTTCGGGGGAGGGGGCGGCTTCGGGGGCGGTGGTGGGTTCGGTGGCGGCGGCGGACGGTCCGGTGGTGGTGGCGCCAGCGGTGGCTGGTGAGGGGGTAATTCGATGCTCGGGATCCTCGGAAGAAGAGCGCTGATTCGGAAGCTGGACGTGCCGCGCATCGAGGCGGCGCTGAAGGAGGCGGAGACGCGCACCTCCGGGGAGATCCGCGTCTCGGTGGCGCCCCTGTTCTGGGGCGGCATGGAGAAGGAGGCCCGGCTCGCGTTCGAGCGGCTGGGGATGACGAACACCGCCGGGCGCAACGGGGTGCTCATCTTCCTGTGCCCGTCGCGCAAGCGGTTCGTGGTGATGGGGGACGAAGGCATCCACCAGAAGGTGGGGCAGCCCTTCTGGGAGAAGGTGGCCCAGGCGCTGTCGGCGAAGTTCAAGCAGGGAGACTTCACCGGCGGCCTGGTGGACGGCATCCACACCATCGGCCATGAGCTGGAGGTCCACTTCCCCCACCAGGGGGACAAGGACGTGAACGAACTGCCGGACACTGTGGACTTCGGCGGGAAGGCTTAGGCCCCAGTAGCCGGCAGTAGGCCCCACCCGCGCGCGGCGCTAAGGTTCGGGGCCATGTCCATCACGCTCTACGTCAAGCCCACCTGAACGGGATGCAAGTCAGCGCGGGAGTTTCTCGCGCAGAGAAAGTTGCCTTTCGAGGTGCGGGATCTGATCAAGCAGCCGCTCACCGCGGCGGAGCTGCGCGCGCTGGCGAAGCGCGCCGGCGGCGCCCACGAGCTCGTGAAGCCCAACAACAAGAAGGACGCCGAAGGGATGACCGACGCGCAGGTGATCGAATTTTTGGTCGCCAACCCCAACGCGGTCCGAAGGCCCATGGTGGACACCGGGGAGCTCTTGACCCTGGGCTTCATGCCGAAGGTGAAGGCGCAGCTCGCCGAGGCGCTGGACAAGTAGGTGCTGGGGCTCGTCTCCGCCCTCCTGCCTTTGTGCCTGCAGGCGCTGCCGGGGACGGAGCTGTCGTTCGAGGACCGGGAGCTGGAGGCGGTGCCGTCCGTCGTGGGCGGCGAGCTCTCGACGCTGCCGCTCTTGCCGGGCACGTCTCCCCTGCTCTCGCCGGTGGCGCTCTCCAACGTGCGCGGCCTGCAGCCGGCGACCGTCGGGTTCTACCTGGACGGGCTGCGGCTGCCCTGGGCGCTGCACCTGTTCGCGGGACCGCCGGTGCTGCAGGACGCGAGCCTCTCCGGGCTCACCGTCCAGCGCGGCGCGCCCGGCGTGGAGCATGGGCGCAGGCTCGGCGGGACGGTGGCGCTGACGCCGCAGGCGCCCTGGCGCGAAGGCCTCGGCGCCGAGGTGAGCCTGGACCTGCTGCGTGCAGGCGCGCTGGCGCACTGGGCGGGTGGGGACACCCAGGTCTCCGTCGGGGCGAGCACGCACTGGTCCCCGGCGCTGCTGGGCGCGGGCCTGTCCGACTACTACGGGCGCGCAGAGCACGCCTTCGAGGCGACGAGCGTGCGGCTTCTGGCGGTGGGCGCGCTCGACGCCTTCGGGCAGGCGTCCGAGACGGACCTGCTCGGCGCCCAGCTCTCCTTCCACCGCGTGGACCTGCGCCTGACCACGCCCTTGTCGGAGGGCACCGCCGAGGTCGCGGCGACGTACGGCCATGACCAGGGCGCCGCAGAGCTGGGCGGCGCGGTGGCGCACCAGCGCGCGCGGGTGGTCGAGCGATTGGGCGGGCTGCGCGGCAAGTGGACGTCCCTGGCGCGGCCGTGGGGCGACGTGCAGGTGGGCTTCGACGTGGAGCGCCGGTGGGCGCGGCTCACGCAGCGCTGGTACGCGGACGCGCCCATCGTCGAAGGCGGGCCGGGGGATGATCCGCCCATCGAAGCCGGCGTCTCGCACCCCATCGCCAGCGCGGTCATGGGCGGCGTGCATGCGCAGGGGCGCCTGTGGCTCTGGGATGCCACGCAATTGAACGTGGGCGCGCGCGCGGACCTCTGGCAACTGGACGGCGACGCCCCGCGCTTCACCGTCAGTCCAGGGCTGCGCGTGGACCAGTCCGTGGTGGCCGGCGTCTCCATGAGCGGCGGCGTGGCGCTGGTGCACCAGGCGCCGACGTGGCTGGTGCCGCTGCCGGGCGCGGAGCTGGCGGGGCTGCGCTTCGGGTTGCAGGAGGCGTGGCGCACCGAAGGCGCGCTGGTGCTGGCGCCCGGCGGGAGCCCGTGGACCCTGCGCTTCGACGCGTTTGTGGACGTGTTGACGCGGACGTTGGAGCTGAGCCCCCTGGACGGGGACTTCCTGCAGACCGTGCGCGGCGAGGCGGACGACGTGACGGCCCGGCGCGAAGGCCGCGGGCACGCGTGGGGCGCGGAGACGCTCTTGCGGCGGCAGGGCCCGGGCGGCTGGTTCGGGTGGCTCTCCGCCGGCGTCCAGCAGGGGCAGCGGCACGTTCGCTTCGCCGGGCGCAATGACTTCGGCGAGCCGGTGGAGGAGCGCTCCGAGTTGCTCCGCACGCCCTGGGACCGGACGTTCACCTCCACGGCGTTCGCCGGCCGGCGGTTGGGCCCCTGGACCGTCAGCGCGGCGGCGCGCTTTCACACCGGGGCGCTGGAGGCGGGAGGGCTCGGCAGCGCCACGCGGCGCGAAGGCCAGGATCGCCTGAGGCCGGGGCCCGTCTGGAGAGACGCGGACCGGGACGACCAGGCCACGCTGCCGCCGTACTTCCGGCTGGATGCGCGCGTGGCATACGACTTCCGAGCCGGCCCCCTGGCCCTGACCGCGTCGCTCGACGTGCAGAACCTCACGTTCAGCCGGGAGGTCACGGGCTACAGCTACCGTGAAGAGGCGGCGTCGCTGGAGGCGGAGGCGCGCGGCGAACGGACGCTGACGCGGGAGCGCGCAGGTTCACCGGTGCCGGCGTTCCCGCTGCCGATGCTCGGGCTGCGCGGGCGGTACTGAGGGCCCCGCCAGTCGTAGGCGCCGCGGCCCACCACGAAGCCTCCAGAGGCCCACGGCGGCCGTTTTCTGCCCCCTTATTTACCTACTGCCCCGGGTGCGTCGTGGCCCTACGGGCCTCCTGCGGCCCCAGGCGCGATTTCGACCTTCAAAATGGCCTCCAGGAGCGCCCGCCGGCGCAGCTCAGCGTCTGGCGTGTGGTTGCATGGGGTGTGTCCGCCGCCGCCGCGCCATGAACAACAGGCCGACTGCCGAGACGGCTGCCGCGGCGCCCAGGCCGGTGGCGCTGCACGAAGACGGCAGCGGGCGTCCACGGAGGACTTCGTCTGCCGGCTCCGGCGGATAGGTGCGCGCGAGGAAGATGTGGCTGGTGATCGTACGCGGCCGCCTGTCGACGACGACCTCGGCGCGGACCCGGGTCTCGCCCCGTTCAGGCGCGTTGAACACCCGCGCGTGCACGAAGGGATCTGCGTCCACCTCCACCGTCTGCAGCACCTGCCCGTCCTGGACCCACCGGAGCGCCTCTCCCACGCCACCGGTCACGGTCGCGGTGAAGCGGCTCTGCGCGGCCACGCGGGTATCGAGCTGCACCTGCCCTTCTGCCTCGAGCACCACCATCGGGTCGTCCGGCCCGCGCAGCTTCACCACCGTCCGGCCCGCGCGGACCGCGTCCACCAGCGCGGGTACCGAGAGCTCGTCCGCGAGCACCAGGGTCGTCGGTTCGGAGATGGGGCTCTGGGTCTGGTTGCGGTTCACCCCGGCGCGGTGGTCGTCGCTGCCACCGACGGCCGAAAGGTGCAGGCCCTTGTCCGAGAGCCGGTCCCAGAAGGCGACGGCGGCCTCGCTGAAGAGCGCGCCGGTGCCGTCCCAGCCGCCCACGCCAATCTCCACCGCCGCCACGCCGTCCGCGGGGATGGGCAAGTCCCACGCGCAGCCGATGCACCCCGAGCCGATGTCCAGCGTGGGGTGATTGAGCGTGAAGAGCGCGCCCTGCGCCTGGTACTCGGCGAGCGCGTCCGCGAGCGTGCGGCCCTCGAAGCCGAGCCGGTGGTCCACGTACCGCGTGGCGCCGAAGGCGTTGGCGTGCCCGCGGTAGGTGGTGAACTCCACGCTGGGGACCAGGAGCAGCGCCGGGTGGCGGGACTGCGCGTCCACCATGAAATCCAGATGGGACTGCGTGTTGTGGTCAGACAGCGCCACGAAGTCGAGCCCGCGCGCGCGCGCCAGCGTGGCGACGTCGTCGAAGGTGGGCCTCGCGTCACCGCTCTCGAGCGTGTGGACGTGGAAGTCGCCCGCGTACCAGCGGCGCGAAGCCTCCAGCGGGGCGGCGTGGACATAGGGCCTGCGCTCCGGCTGCGGCGCGAGCGTGGGCGTCTGCCGCAGCTCAATCTCCACCCGGTACCGCGCCGGGCGCTCCTGGATCTGCGCCTTCCCCACCAGGACCTGCCAGGTGCCGGGCGTCAGCGGACCGGGCGTGTAGCTGCGTGAGGCCGCCCCCTCCCCGACCACGATGGGCTCCGGGTTGCCGCCGCCCCAGCCGCGGAAGCCATCCGGGCCGATGAGCCCCCAATCCAGGATGTTGGCGGAGGAGAGGTCCGAGTGGCGCACCTCGAGCTCCCGCGTCCCTTCGGGGACCGTGAACGCCAGGTGGAAGAAGTCACCGCCGCCCTCTGGGACCTCCCCCTCCAGGACGAGCGGCTGGGCCAGCAGGATTGCGACGAGGCCGGTGAGCACGGGGGCACTGTAGCGGGCCTGCCCCCTCGCGCGGAGGCCAGGCGTGCGGGACCGGAAGGCCACACGCGCCGTGCGCCCGGGGCGTGGGCGTGATACTTGCTCGGCCGCCGCAATGTCCGACGCGCTGGAACCGCTTCTTGCAGAGGGTGTGATCGAGGCCGTGCTCGGACAGCTCAAGTCCGGCAAGGAGGCCGAGGTCTGGCTGGTGGAACACCAGGGCCGGGTCGTAGCCGCGAAGATCTACAAGGAGCGCCACCAGCGGAACTTCGCCAACAACGCGGGCTACCGCGAAGGGCGAGACGTCCGGAACTCGCGCACCCGCCGCGCCATGGCGAAGGGCAGCCGCTTCGGCCAGGCCGCGTCCGAAGAGGCGTGGAAGGCCGCCGAGGCCGACACGCTCTTCAAGCTCCACGCGCTGGGCGTCCGAGTCCCCACGCCGGTGATGTTCTACGAAGGCATCCTGCTGATGGAGCTGGTGGTGGATGCCCAGGGGCAGGTCGCGCAGCGCATGGTGGAGGCGCCGCCGCGCACGCCCGAGGAGGCCCGCGCCTGGTACCTGGATCTGCGCCAGCAGGCGGTGGCCATGCTCGCCGCGGACCTCATCCACGGGGACTTCTCGGCGTACAACATCCTCATCGCCGACAACGTGCCGGTGATCATCGACTTCCCGCAGACCATCGCCGCGGCGCGGAACAACAACGCCGAGCGCTACTTCCGGCGGGACCTCGACAACGTGCGGGACTTCCTCGCCGGGTTCGATCCGGGGCTGCGCGTCTTCGGCAGCGACACGAACCACATCTGGAACGCGTACGTGAAGCGCGAGCTCACCGCGGACTGGACGCCGCCTCCGCCGTCGGGACGGGCGCCGCCGCCGCCGCAACAGCCGCGGGCCTCGGCGCAGGCGCAGGCACTCAAAGCGCCGAAGGCCGCCGCCGGTCCGGAGCTGGATCCGCTCGAAGCCGAGCTGCGCGCGCTGGAGGCGCAGGTGCTCCGGCAGGGCGGCGGAGACCGGCCCAAACCTCCGAAGAAGCAGGAGCTGCCGCAGGGCCGCGGACGGCGCGGTCCGGGTGGGCGCGGAGGGCCGCAGCAGGGTCGGGGTCCCGGGGGCAGCCGCCCG
Organism: uncultured Myxococcaceae bacterium; assembly: GCA_964596895.1. Classification (GTDB taxonomy): domain Bacteria; phylum Myxococcota; class Myxococcia; order Myxococcales; family Myxococcaceae; genus JAFAFL01. The sequence continues at coordinate 5,236 of CAZQVZ010000152.1, read as the reverse complement.
CCGCCGCGCGCCGCAGCCGCTCCAGCACAGGGCGGGCCTCAGGGGCCGCGTGGCCATGGTCACCACCCGGGCAGGCCGGGTGGGCCCGCGAACGCGCAGCGCGCACCGGGCGGTGCGAACCCGAACCCGAACCCGAACCCGAACGCTGGGCGCCCGCCGGCACAGGCCGCGCATCCAAACGGCCAGCAGCGAGCGCAAGGTGGCCGGGGACAACCGGGGCAGGGCCAGCGGCCGCCGCGCGGGGCGCAACCGCCGGGACAGGGAAACAGGGACGGTGCGCGCCCGCCGCGCGGGGACAACAGCGGACGGGGCGGTCAGGTGCCGGGCGCTCCGAGGCAAGGCCCGGCGCGTGAAGGCCAGCGTCCCCCTCAGGAGCGCCGTGGCCAGGCGCCGGGCGGTCCCAACCGGAGCGGCGGTGATGGCGGAGGGGCGGGCGGTGGTGGCGGTGGTGGTGGTGGCGGCGGCGGTGGTGGCCGCGGTGGCCAGCGGACGGGGCGTGGACAGCAGCAGCGTCCGAAGTCTGGGCCAGAGGTCTCCTACGTGACCCGGCCCAACGGCGGCGGCCCCCGGCAGTAGCCGTCCGGGGCTTGCAGGCGGACACGGGCCCGGTCCCCCGCCCGCCCTCCTTCTGAGCGAGGTGACGCAGCACCTGCTCGCGCGCGTGTGCACCTTCCGCCCGGGGGCATCGCATGACCGCGTTCAAGATCGGCAGCGTCCGGGGCATCCCGGTCCGCATCCACATCACCTTCCTCTTCATCCTGCCGTTTCTGGCGTGGGCGTTCTCGAACGTGCTCGGGATGGCCGCGAAGGCAGCGGACGTCCCGCCGGAGGCGTTGGGGCAGCCGCTCCTGTGGGGGCTGGGGCTGGCGCTCGCGCTCTTCGCGTCGGTGCTCCTGCATGAATTGGCGCACGCGCTGTACGCCGTGAAGAAGGGCGGCGAGGTGAAGGACATCATCCTGATGATGATTGGCGGGGTCTCAAGGCTGGAGAAGGCGCCCTCCACCCCGAAGCACGAGGCGATCATGGCGGCCGCCGGCCCTGCGGTGAGCCTGGGCATCGGCGCTGCGTGCCTGGGGCTGTGGGCGCTGCTCGCCGGGCTGGAGTCGTTCTCCCTGCGCTTCGCGGTGTTCTACCTGGGGCAGCTCAACATCTTCCTCGGCATCTTCAACCTGCTGCCCGCGTTCCCCATGGACGGCGGCCGCATCACCCGGTCGCTTCTCACCGGGAGGCTCGGACGCGTGCGCGCGACCCACGTCGCCGGGACGCTCGGCAAGGGGTTCGCGATCCTCTTTGGGCTTCTGGGCGTCTTCAGCGGCAACTTCTTCCTGCTGATCATCGCGCTGTTCGTCTTCATGGGCGCAGAGGGCGAACGCCGCCAGGTCGTCGTGGAGGACGCGCTCAAGGGGCTCACGGTGAGGGACCTGATGTCCGGCTCCCTGACGCCGCTCTCTCCGCATGCGAACGCCGAGGAGATCGGCCGGCGCATGAAGTTCGAGCGCCGCACCACCCTGCCGGTGGGCGACGGCATGGGCGGCGTGGAGGGGGTGGTGACGCTCGCGCAGCTTCGCGGGGTTCATCCTTCGCAGCGGCTGGAGAAGACCGCGCGCGACCTGGCGGTGAAGGTGGAGCCGGTGACGGTGGACGAAGACGCGTGGGCCGCGCTGCGCAAGCTCTACGCGAAGCGCCTCTCGGAGCTGCCGGTGGTGGAGAACGGGCTGGTGGTGGGGATGCTGCGGCAGGCGGACGTGGCGAAGGTGATGGAGCTGCGCGCGCTGGAGGTGAACGGAACGCGCAAGAGGCGGCCGCAGGTCTGGGGCAGGCGCGAACGCGAAGCCTGACGGCGGGCCTGGGCGGCAGCCTGCCGTGCGGCCCCGCATTGCGCCGGCGGGCCTCGTTGCGCAGGTTGCTCCACAGGGAGGGAACCCCATGGCCGTGAGCGATCTGTGGAAGGGCTACAACGGCGGAGAGCAGATGCCGCTGCCGGGGTACGCGGTGCTGCTGGGCGCCTATGGCGCAGGCTTCGCGGGGTTGGCGCTGGGGCTCGGCCGGAAGGGCAAACACGCGCCGCGGCGCTTCGAGCCCGCGGACCTGCTGCTGGGCGGCATCGCCACCCACAAGCTGACGCGCATCGCCACGCGGGACTGGGTGACCGCGCCGCTGCGCGCGCCCTTCACCGAGTTCAAGCAGGCGAAGAGCGGCGGCGAGGTGACCGAGAAGTCCCGCGGCGGCCCCATTCGCCGCGCGGTGGGTGACCTCTTGACGTGCGCGTACTGCAGCGGGCCCTGGATCGCTGGCGGGATCATCGCCGGGCTGGTGGTGGCGCCGCGGGCGACGAGAGTGCTCACCGGGCTGTTCAGCATGGTGGCGCTCTCGGACTTCCTTCACCGCCTTTACGAGGGCGGCGGGGCCCGGGTGGACCTGCTCGAGGCGCGGGACTAGCTCACCTGCGCCTATAGTCGGGGGCCATGCGCCCTGCACTCATCGCTGCCGCGGCCGTCCTCTTCTTCTGCGGCGCCCTCCCCGCGCACGCCCAGCGCGGGGTGACGGTGCCGGTGGACGTGGGCATTGGCCCTGCCGCCTACGTCTTCACCGGCGAGCTCTTCCGCGACCAGCCGGTGCACTTCGGGCTGAAGATCAACGTCGACGCGGTCATCGACAAGGAGTGGATCCGCAAGAACCAGCGGTCCATCCCCGCGCAGTACCGGCGCTACGCGAAGAACGTGAACGAGGTGCGGATTTCGCCCTCCATCTTCATCCCGGACGCCTTCTTCATCTCTCCGAAGCTGCGGAACACCGGCATCTACGGCGTCACCTGGCGGCCGCTCGGCCTGAGCCAGCCCGTCGGCACCGGGGCCCTGAAGCTGCGGCTGTCGGCCGGGCTCTTGCTCACCTACGCCTTCGTGCACTCGGACGTGGTCCCCAACACCCACTTCCTTCGGCCGGGCGCGGACCTGATGGCGGAGGTGGAGTGGATGATGACCCGGTCGTTCGGGGTGAGCTTCGGCTGGGCGTCGGGGTTCTACGTCCCTCAGCAGCTGGGCTCCTTCGGCCTGGGTCCCTTGAACGAGTCCATCTGGCACGTGGGCCAGGCGTTCTTCAAGGTTCACGTGCGCTTCCCCTACACGATGACGCCCCAGCGCGCGGCGAAGCGGCCGGCGAAAAAGCGCAGGTAGCCCCCCCTCCATCGGGGCGGCGCTTCGCTAGAGTCCGCAGGCGTGAGCCCCGCCCGCGACCCTTCGGAAGACCCATCCTTCGATGCCTGGGTGCGCCAGTGGGGTGACGGCACGCTCGGCCTTGAAGAGGACGAAGGCCTGGGCCTGTTGTGGAAGGAGGGCCTGTTCTCCGAGCTGCTCTCGTCGCTCCACCGCCGCGCGCCCCGGACGATGGCGGCCTTCGCCCAGCGGCTGGCGGAGGGCGCGCCCCCGCTGAAGGAGGACTCTGGCTACATCCCCCGCCGAATCCTCGACGCCTGGCTTGCGGCCATGGCCCTGCCGCAGCGCGAGCGCACTGCCAGGCTGGACGCCCTGGAGCTCCTGGAGACGAAGCGGGAGCTCCGCTCTGCGCTGGAGGAGCTGGACCCACCCATGCCGTCCCGTTTCCGGCACCGCCTCGAGGCGTGGCTCGACGCGGCGGAGGGCATTGAGGGGCGCGCCCGGGAAGGCGCGTCTGCGAGACCGCCCACCTTCGAGGTGGGGTCGCGGGTGGAGCATCTCCAGTTCGGCGCCGGCGTGGTGACCGCGGTGCGGCCGGGCGACAACCCGCTCGTCACCGTGCAGCTCGCCGGGGGCGACACGAAGAAGGTGCTCGCCCGGTTTCTGCAGCCTCGCGACGAGGAAGACTGACCGGCGGTCACCGCTCCCGGTGGTACATGTGCAGCGCGATGGGCGCCGTGACCGCGGTGATGACGACGGAGGCCCCCACCACCCACAGCACGTCCTCTCCCGCGCGCTGACCGTGCATCAGGGCGCGCGAGGCGTCCGCCAGGTGCGTCACCGGGTTGTGCCCGACGACGGTCTGGAGCCATGGCGGCATGGTCTCCAGCGAGACGAAGATGTTGCTGGCGAAGGTGAGCGGGAAGAGGACCACGAAGCTCGCGGTCATCACCGACTCGGGCGTCTTCACCACCATCCCGAAGATGATCCACGGCCAGGTGAGCGCGAAGGAGAAGAGCAGCACCAGCAGGTAGGCGAGGAAGACGCCGGCCACGCCCCCTTCCGGCCGGAAGCCGAGGATGACGCCGAGGACCACGATCATCGCCGCGGCCACCGAGTACCGGAAGAGGTCCGCCACCAGCGCGCCCAACAGCGGGGACGGCTGCCAGATGGGGAGCGAGCGGAACCGGTCGTACAGGCCCTTCTGGATGTCGGTGTTGAGGCCGAGCCCCGTGTACACGGTGATGAAGAGCACGGTCTGCACGAGGATGCCCGGCAGGAGGTACTGGATGTACTCGCGCGGAGATCCAGCCAGCGCGCCGCCGAACATGTACGTGAACAGCAGCGTGAACATGATGGGCGTGATGGTCACGTCGAAGAGCTGAAACGGGACGTGCTTGATCTTCAGCATCGCCCGCCAGGCCAGGGTGACCGTGGACGAGAGCGCGGACACGGAGGGAGGGCGCCGCTGGAGCGAGGAGTCGTTCATGGCCGGGCTCCTGGCGTTTCCCGGGTGAGCGCGAAGAAGACGTCGTCGAGGCTGGGGGAGCCCAGGGAGAAGTCCCGGTACCCGACCTTCGCGGCCGTCAGCGCCTGCAGGACGTCCACCGCGCGTGGGGCATCCGGCACCTTCACCGCCAGCGCCGTGAGGTCGGTCTGGGGGAGGACCGAACCCGGGAGCACCGTCTCCACCGCGCGAAGGGCCACCTCACGCTGGGCGGCGTCGAGCAGGTGGCAGTGCAGGGTGTTGCCGCCGACCGAGGCCTTGAGCTCGCGGCTGGTCCCTTCGGCGATGACCCGGCCGTGATCGATGACCGCCAGCCGCTCCGCGAGCCGGTCCGCCTCTTCGAGGTACTGGGTGGTGAGCAGCACCGTGGTCCCTTCAGACGCGATGCGCCGGACGAGCTCCCACACCTGCGTGCGGCTTCGGGGGTCCAGCCCGGTCGTCGGTTCGTCGAGGAAGAGGAGCTCCGGCCGCGTCACCAGGCTCGCCGCGATGTCGATGCGCCGCCGCCTGAAGCAGGAGAATGTGCGCACCTGCCGGGACGAAGCCTCCTCCAGTTCGAACGTCCGGAGCATCTCGC
>CAZQVZ010000151.1:0-12769 GCA_964596895.1 uncultured Myxococcaceae bacterium | reverse complement strand
CGCGGTGGACGTCGAAGGTGACGCCGTCCACGGCCTTCACGTGCGCGCGCACCTTGCCCCAGACGCCGCCGCGGACGGGGAAGTGCGTGCGCAGATCCTTCACCTCCAGAAGCGGCCCGCTCATGCCGCCTCCGTGGCCGGAAGGGGCACCGGGTTGTGGCACGCGGCCTCCTGCCCCTCTCGCTTGAGCTCCAGCGGCGGATCGATGCGGGCGCAGACCTCGAGGGCGCGGTCACAGCGGTCCCGGAAGCGGCAGCCCCCAGGCAGGTTCTTGAGGCTCGGCACCATGCCCGGGATGGTGCGCAGCTTCTGCCGGCCGCCCTCCTCGTGCACGTGGGCGACGTCGTCAAACGTGGGGACCGAGCGCAACAGCCCGGCGGTGTACGGGTGCGCGGGCCTCCTGAAGATGCTGCGCACGTCCGCGCGCTCCACCACGCGCCCCGCGTACATCACCACCACGTCGTCGCAGGTCTCGGCCACCACGCCGAGATCGTGGGTGATGAGCATCACCGCCATCTGCCGCTCCTGTTGCAGCGCGCGGATGAGGTCCAGGATCTGCGCCTGGATGGTGACGTCCAGGGCCGTCGTCGGCTCGTCGGCGATGAGCAGGTCCGGGTTGCAGGAGAGCGCCATGGCAATCATCACGCGCTGCCGCATGCCGCCGGACATCTGGTGCGGGTAGTTGTCCACGCGCTCTTCGGGCGCGGGGATGCCCACCTTCTGGAGCATCTGCACCGCCCGCTCGCGCGCCGCCTTCCGGTCCAGCCCCTGGTGCAGCCTTATCGCCTCGGCGATCTGCTCGCCCACGGTGAAGACCGGGTTCAACGACGTCATCGGCTCCTGGAAGATCATCGAGATGCGGTTGCCGCGGATGTGCCGCATCTGCTCTTCGGACAGCTCCAGGAGGTTCCGGCCGCGGTAGCGGATCTCCCCGCCCACGATGCGCCCGGGCGGATCTGCCACCAGCCGCATCACCGACAGCGCGGTGACGCTCTTGCCGCAGCCGGACTCCCCCACCACGCCCAGCGTCCGGGCAGGCGGGATGGAGAAGGACACCCCGTCCACCGCGTTGAAGCTCCCCTCCTCGGAGGTGAAGCGGGTCTGCAGGGCCCGGATGTCGAGGAGCGGTTCGGCCATGGGAGAGGGAGCGACGTTAACGGAAAACCCCGAGGCGGCCGTCCCATTTCAGAGGAAGCGCACCGCGGCTGCCCACCCTACTTGCGCCCAAGCTCCTCGAGGAACTCCGCTTCGACCACCACGCCCTTGCGGATGAGCAGGCGGATGAGCGCCGCCACCATCTGCGCCGGCTTCACCTTCTCCGACTGCAACTCCGGCGCTTCGCCCGTGGCCATGCGCTCGAGGTCCTCGAGGATCTGCAGGTCCGCGTCCGAGAACTCCAGCTTCGGCGACTCGCCAGGCAAAGGCTCCTCCACGTCCACCTCGACGTCGGCGACGACGGGCGTAGGCGGCCTGGGCTGCGGGGGAAAGTGCACCACCTGCACGGGCTTCGTCCCAGGCGGCGTCCGCGGATCCCCCATGGGCGCCGCGGCGGGCGCGAGCCCTCCGAGCAGATCATCCAGCGGGCTCGCCGAGACCTGCCTTGTCCCGCCCTCCCCCTCGGTTGACGCCGGCGGCAGGTCCCACTCCAGGGGGAGCGGCGGCGGCGTGGGCACCGACGAGGTGATCTGCGGCTTCGGCGGGGCGGGCTCGGTCGTGGAGGGCGCGGTGGCCTGCCCCGCCGGCGCTGGCGCTGGCGGTGGGACTGCGGGCTCTCCGGGCGCGGTGGCGAACCAGCCCCCGGGGACGCTGTGGGCGGGCTGGGTTTCGAGCTCCAGCTCCTCGCCGTCGTCGGAGACCTCGATGGCGTCCAGCGGGTCTTCGCTCTCTCCACGGAGCGCCGCGACCACGGCCTCCAGATCATCCTTCGCGGCGATGAACAGCCGGACCGGCTTGCCGAGCTGGAAGCGGAGCTCATCCACCATGCCCAGCGCGGCCGGGTCCGACACCGCCACGTGGAGCCGCTCCACCTTCCCTTCGCGCTCGAGGAAGAACGGGACGATGCCGTGCTCGGCCTGGAAGTCCAGCGGCACCAGGCGCGACACCGTGTCCGGGATCTCCGGCAGCTCCACGTAGGGGAGGTCGAACTGCACCGCCAGCGCCCGCGCCACCTGCGCCTGGGTCGCCTGGCCCATGTGCACGAGCACCTGCCCGAGCTTCTGTCCTGCGCCCCACGCGCGCTGGTTGCCGAGCGCGTTCCGGATCTCCTCCGGCGTCGTCGCGCCGGCCTCTACCAGGAGCTCGCCTAGCTTCTTGCGCATGGCGTCCGGCTACCGCTTCACCCGGGCGAGGTACTCCTCGCGCGAGAAGACGCCGCGCTCGACGAGCAGCTCCACCATGGCCTTGAGCGCCGCCACCTCCTTGCGCTGCACCTCCTCCACCGCGCGCAGGAGCTCCACCGGGTCCCCGCCGCCGCCGGACGCAGGAGGCGCCACCGGCGGCGAGGTGGGCTGCTGCGAGAGCACCGGCGGCCCGGGACGCCGCGGGGGGGCCGGGGCCTGGGCGGCCTTCGCCTCGGCGGCCTGGCGCTCGAGCTCGGTGAGGCTCTTCACCACCGTGCGGCCCTGCGAGTCCACGACCTTGAAGGAGCCCTCGAAGTCGGACAGGTCCGCCTCGCCTTCGTAGAACCGGGCGATGGCGCGGGCGATGGAGGTGGAGCCTGCGAGCTGGGGCACCACCCGGCAGCCGCTGCGCGCGCGCACGCCGTCCATGGCCCCCACGTCCTGCGGCTCCGCCATGGCGATGACCAGGGTCTTGCCGTCGTCGCGCAGCTGCACCGGGACGATGGACAGCTCCCGCGCCAGCTCCGCCGGGACCTTCGCCTTCACGTGCGGCGGGATGCCCTGGATGGCGTCCAGGTTCAGCGCCTGCATCCCGAGCTGCTTCGAGAGCGCCTTCACCAGGATGTCTTCGGTGAGCAGGTTCATCCGCACCAGGATCTCTCCCAGCCGGCCTCCCCACTTGTTCTGCTCCGCCAGCGCCGTCTTGAGCTGGCTCTCCGAGAGCACGTTGGCCTTGACCAGGAGCTCGCCCAACTTGATGGTGGCCATCCCCCCGGATGTTAGACGCCGGAGCGCTCCGCCGCCACACGGGGGTCCCACTCATCGCGCAGGGCCTCGCCCAGGAGGTTGAAGGCGGTGACGGTGACGAAGAGCGCCAGGCCCGGGAACAAGGTGAGCCACCAGGCGCCGGGGTGCGTCACGTAGCGGTGGGCCTGGGTGAGCAACTCCCCCCAGGACGCGGCCGGCGGCGGGACGCCGAAGCCGAGGAAGCTGAGCGCGCTCTCCAGCAAGATGGCCCCCGCCACCCCGAACGTCGCCGCCACCAGCACCGGGCCCATCGCGTTGGGCAGCAGGTGCCGCAGGACGATGCGGGTGGGAGAAGCCCCCAGCGCGCGGGAGGCCTCCACGAAGTCCAACTCCCGAAGCCGCAGCACCTCCGCGCGCACCAGGCGGGAGACGTCCGTCCACCGGGTGAGCCCCAGCACCACCATCACCGGCAGGAGCGACGTCACCCGCATCAGCCCCAGCACCGCCAGCACCAGGAAGAAGGTGGGGAAGCTCATCATCACTTCGGTCAACCGCGAGATGACCGCGTCCACCTTGCCGCCGTAGTAGCCGGCCAAAGCGCCCAGGAGCGTGCCCAGAAGCACATAGAGCGCCACCGCCACGAACCCCACCGACAGCGACGCCCGCGCCCCATGCACCATCCGCGCGAGCACGTCCCGTCCCAACTCGTCGGTGCCGAAGGGGTGCTCCGCGGACGGCGGCGCGAGCGCGTGGACCACGTCCGTCCGCTGGGGGCCATACGGGATGGGGGGTGGGAGGAGCCAGCCGTCCGCCTGCGTCGCCACCCGCTCCCGAAGGGACGCCAGATCTTCGTGCGCGAACGCGCCCCCGCCGCCGCCCACGGAACCCAGGACCTGCGGCAGGACCCGCAGCCTGCCGTCCACCCGGGCCAGAAGGGGCAGGTCGGAGGCGAGGAGATCCGCGCCCAGCGCCACCAGGCACATGAGCGCCACGCACGAGAGCGCCAGCGCCGACAGCGGCCTTCGCCACAGCGCGCGCACGGTGCGGCTCACCGCGTCGCCTCCAGGTTCACCCGCGGATCCGCCGCCGCATAGAGGAGGTCTGCGAGCAACATGGACAGGAGCGTGACCAGCGCCGCCAGCGTGGTCACCCCCATCACCACCGGATGGTCCCGGTGCAAGATGGCCTCGAAGGCGAGCAGGCCCATGCCGTGGATCCCGAAGATCCGCTCGACGATGACGCTGCCGCCGAGCAGGTGCGGCAGCATCAGACCGAACAGGGTGATGATGGGCAGCAGGCTGTTGCGCAGCGCGTGGCGGAAGAGGACGGCCCGCTCGGGCACCCCCTTCGCGCGCGCGGTGCGGATGAAGTCCTGCCGCACCACCTCCATCATGGAGGTCTTCAGATACCGGCTGAGCACCGCGAAGGCGCCGTAGGTCAGGACGGTCACCGGCAGGACCATGTGCCACAGCACGTCCAGCCCGCGCCGCACCGGGCCCAGGGCTTCAGCGTCCGGCGACGAGAGCCCCTGGATGGGGAAGAGGTCCACGCCGCGGCCGCCGGCGAAGAAGAGCAGCAGCATGATCGCCACCCAGAAGGTGGGCAGCGAGTAGAGGACGAAGAGCCCCACGGTGACCGCGCGCTCGGTGCGCGTGCCGTGGCGCGCCGCCGCCCACGCCCCCAGGGGGATGGAGATGAGGTAGGCGAAGAAGAGCGAGGTCAAGGACAAGAGCAGCGTCTTGGGCAGCGCCTCGGCGAGCTTGGCCGTGACCTCTCGCCCATCCTGGAACGACCGGCCGAAGTCGAAGGTGAGGGTGCGCCCCACCCAGCGCGCGTACTGGACCACCAGCGGCTGGTCGAGCCCCTTCGCCGCGCGCCGCGCCTCGTACGCCTGCTGCGTGCCCGCCCCCAGCTCCTGCGCGTCCACGCCCAACGCCAGCGGGTCTCCGGGCGCCAGCTGCATCACCGCGAAGGTGACGAGGGTGATCCCGAAGAAGGTGGGGATCATCAAGAGCAGGCGGCGCAGGAGGTAGCTCACGGCTCCAGCCACACGTCCGCGAGCCGGTACCAGCCCAACGATGGCCGCAGCCCCCTCACCTTCGTCTTCGCCGCGTCCAGCGCCGAGCGCACGCCGAGGAAGGTGTAGACCTGATCCTCGTAGATCATCTTGTGGATGCGGCGGCCGAGCGCGGACTTCTTCTCGGGGTCGAAGGTGCGGCGGAACTCGACCAGGAGCGCGTCGAGCGCCGGGTTCTCGTAGCCCACGTAGTTGCCGCCGCCCTGCACCTGCGAGCTGTGGAAGGTGGGGAAGAGGTCGTTCTCCACGTCCATGGTGGTCCAGCCGAGCGAGACCACGTCGAAGTCGTTGCGGCGCAGCCGCTCGGTGAAGACCGCCCACTCCACCCGCTCGATGTCCACGGCCACGCCCACCCGCCGCAGCTCCTCCTGGTACAGCGGCGCGAGCTTCCCCAGCATCACCGAGTGGGCCCAGATGAGGAAGGTGAAGCGGAAGGGCTTCCCGTCGCGGTCGAGCAGGCCGTCCTCGTCCGAGTCGGAGAAGCCCGCCGCTTCGAGCAGCGCGCGGGCCCGCTTCGGATCATGCGAGAGCCGCTGCGGCGACTTTGGGGCCTCCAGCGCCTCGTCGCAGTACGGCCCCTCGGAGAAGAACGGGCAGGTGGTGGAGGGCTCGAGCCCGAGGAGCACGCTCTCGAAGACCGCCTCGTGCGGCAGGAGGTGCGTCATCGCCCGGCGGACCCGGACGTCGTCGAAGGGCGCGCGCTGCTGGTTCCAGCCGATCCAGTTGTAGGCGTTCTCGGTGTAGCGGATGCGGTGGTAGCCCTCGTGCGCCCAGGCGTTCCTTTCGGACGGCGCCTCGAGGCCGCGCCACACGGTGGGCAGGATGAAGGTCATCAGGTCGAAGTCGCCGCGCTCGAACATCTGCGTGGCCACGGTGTGGTCCTTCACCAACCGCAGTTCCACCCGGTCCAGGTACGCGCGCCGGCCCCAGTAGCCGTCGTGCCGGACGAAGCGGATGGAGCGGCCAGTCTCCCAGCGCTCGAAGCGGAAGGGGCCTGTGCCCACCGGGGCGCGGTTGATGGCCAGCTCGTCGAAGTCCCCTTCGAGCGCGCGGGCGGGGATCATCGGGAAGGACAGGGCCGCGTTGCGCACGCCCGACGGTGAGGGGACGCGCCAGTGGAGCACCAGGGTGTGCGGGTCCGGGGTCTCCCACCGCTCCAGGTCGGAGATGAGGCCGCGCATCGCGGTGGCGGGGTTTCGTTCGTCTCGGACCGCAAGGAGCACGGCGGCCGCATCCTGCGCGGTGAAGGGCTGCCCGTCGTGGAACCTCACGCCCGGCCGTAGATGGAACGTGGTGCGAAGCCCGTCTTCGCTCTGCTCCCAGCGTTCCGCCAGGAGGGGCTCCAGCCGGTAGGCGCCGTCTTCGTCCCGCCCGAGCCGCAGCAGCGTCTCCACCACCTGCCCGAAGGTGGTGCGCGTCATCCAGCCATCCTGACCTGCGTCATGGAGCCGGTTGAGCATGGGCGGCTCCGCCGGGAGGCGGACGACCAGGGTGCCGCCTTCGCGCGGGGTGCCCTGCTGCGCGGACGGTGGCAGCTCCCCGCGAAGCCACGCCTCGCTGGGACCTGTGTCCTTGGCGCCGGCGTCCTGGGCGGGGGTGCGCTTTCGCTCGCACTGGCAGCCAGAGGGCAGCGCCGCCACGAGCGCGCCCACGGCGACCAGCTGAACCCAGAAGCGACTCCTCACGCCCCAGACCCTATCCCCGCTGTACGGCGCGGCAAATCAGCCACATTTCGATCGGCAGTGAACATGCCCGGCCGCTCGGGTGACGATCATTCGGAGGATCTCCGAGGCGATGTATCCTCCGCGCCCGATGTCGCTTCGTCGCCTCTTCCTGCTCCTGCTGCCCTCCCTTCCACTCGTCACCGGCTGCGCGGCCGTCAACGCGTCGCGCCCAGCCGAGGTGCCCGTCGTCGCCTCGCCGCAGGCGGAACCTTCAGCGGAAGCGAACGCCGCCCCGGAGGTCGTCGTCGCCCAGGGTGGGGCGCTCTTTGCGCAGGTCGTCGCTGCCAGCGAGGAATCGGCGGAGGAGGCCGAGTCAGCCGGAGGGACGTCGCTCGCGGCTGCGGACGGCGCGGAAGACTCGGAGGTCGAAGAGGGCGCGGACGAGACCGAGTCCGCGGAGGCCCCGCTGTCCGACGGGAACACCTTCCCCCGCTACACGCACGACCTCACCGACGAAGAGCTCGCCGAGCTGTGGCGGAACGATCTCGCCGCGCTCGGCTCCTTGTCGGTGGGCTTCGCGCACGCAGGGCGGCTGGTGAACCCCGTCCAGGTTCCGAAGGATGACTCCGAGGACCCGGCCTGGCTGGTGGTCTCGCCGCACGCGGCCTTCGCGACGAAGGAGACCGTGGACTACATCCTCACCGCCATCCGCGCGGTGAAGGCCCAGTTCCCCGAAGCCCCGCCCCTGCGGGTCAACCAGATCAGCGGCCCGGAGGGCGGTTGGCTCCGGCCGCACCGCAGCCACCAGAACGGCCGCGACGTGGACTTCGGCTTCTACTACCCCACCGTGGATCCGGTGCGCGTCCGCGACCGCGAGAACTACATCGACGTGGCGAAGAACTGGGCGCTGGTGAAGGCGCTCATCACGCTCACCGACGTGCAGCTCATCCTCGTGGACAAGCGGGTGCAGAAGGTCCTCTACGAGCACGCGCTCGCGGCCGGCGAGGACAAGGCGTGGTTGGACTCGCTCTTCGGGCCCACGGCGATCATCCGGCACGCGCGCCGCCACCGGGACCACTTCCACGTCCGCTTCTACAACCCGCGGGCGCAGGAGCTGGGGCTGCGGGTGGCGCCGCTGCTGGCCCAGCGGCCGGAGCAGAATCTCACCTTCCACCGCATCCGCCGCGGCGACACGCTGAGCGCGATTGCGGTGCGCTACGGGTCGTCCGTCCGGGAGATCAAGCAGGCCAACCGGATGCGCTCGGACTTCCTGCGCGTGGGGGTGGTGCTCCGAATCCCCCTGCGCGGGCCGTGCAACCGCTGCCCGGTGCCGCCCGAGCCCATCGTCCCGCCGAGGATGCTGCCGCCCCCGCCGGACACCGTCGCCTCCACCGAAGAGGCGGGCGGCTCCACCCTCACCGCCCAGCCCTGAGCGCGCAGCTCCCCTCTCCCTCTGGGAGAGGGTCAGGGTGAGGGCGCCTCCTGCACCTCCCCTTCTTCCTCTTCCTCCGGCGCGGGCGCAGGCCCGAGCCTGGGCCCGGTAGGCGGCGGCGCCCCACCCTGCGGGATTCCCTCCGGCGAGACCTCCACCACCTCCGCGCCTTCGATGGGCGACAACTCGAACATCGTCAGGTCCGGCGCTTCGTTGAGCTGCACGTCGGTGAAGCGCAGGTCCACGCGCACGTTCGCGGTGGGCGCGGTGAGGATGGCGCGGCGGGGGAACGCCCGCTCGTCCAGCGTGAGCTCCCCGAACTCGAGGTCGTAGGCGCGGGTGCCGCGGATGCGGCTTCTTTGCACCCGGTACTTGTTGGGGTGCACCTGTAGCTCCTGGCTCACCTCCCCCTGGTGCAGCGTGAGCACGTAACAGGCGCAGCCTTCGTCCGAGCGCAAGTCCGCGCGCTGGTGCTGGATGCGCGGCGTGGCCCCGAGCAGGACCAGCGTCAGCTCCTGCGCCGACAGGGCGATGGGCAGAAACCGCGACACGTTCTGCGGTGAGGCAGGGCCCGTGTAGTAGCGGTTGTCCTCCGCCTGGTAGAGCCCGAACTGCTCGCCCTGGACCACGAGCACCGCCTGCGGCCGCCCGAAGAAGTCCAGGGGCTCGAGGTGGATGAGCGCCGGCCGGGACACGGCGGCGAACATGGAGAACGCGCCCTTCACCTCGGGCGTGTCCACCCTCACCCGCGTCTCCCCCACCACCGCCACCACCTTCGCCTCGGCCTCGGCGATGAGGCGCAGCAGGGCCTCGGGGTTTTCGATCTCCCCCTCGGGCCCGAAGTCGAGCCGTTTGGGGCAGCCTGAGAGCACCCCCGCCACGGCGATTGCCAGGAGCCATGCGTGCTTCGTCATCGGCCCCAGACAGTAGCAGCGAACAGGCGGGCGGGCGGACGGTGAAGAGTGCGTGGCGCGTTGCGCACCCCGCGCATAGGCTCGAAGGCACATGGGCGTCGACGAGCTCCTCCATTACATCCGCCTCGGCGGCGTGACGATGTGGCTGATCATCGCCTTCTCGGTGATCGCCATCGGGGTCGCCATCGAGCGGCTCCTCTCGCTGGTGGGCCTCTCCGGCACCGCCCGCTCCCTGGGCGACACGGTGGGCAAGCACCTGCTCCGCGGAGATCTGGCAGCCGCCCGAACTGCCGCCGAGCGCAGCGACTCGCCGGTGGCGGACATCTTCCTCGCCGGGATCGAACGCGCGGACCGCTCCGGCGCAGGCGGGGTGGAGTCCGCGGTGGACCGCGAGCGCCAGCAGGTGATGCTGAAGCTGCGGCGGAACCTCTGGGTCCTGGGGACCATCGGCGCCACCGCGCCGTTCGTGGGCCTCTTCGGGACCGTGGCCGGCATCATGAAGGCCTTCCGGGACATGGGGCTGGACGTGGAGACCGGCGGCTCCGGTGGCACCGCGGCGGTGATGACCGGCATCTCCGAAGCGCTGATCGTCACCGCGGCCGGCATCCTCGTCGCCGTGGAGGCGGTCATCCTCTACAACTGGCTGCAGTCGTGGCTGGGGCGGCTGTCGGTGGAGCTGAAGCTCGTGGCCGAGGAGTTCGTGGAGCTCCTGCGCGAGCGGCTCGCCGCAAGTCCGGTGACGCCGCCCAGCGCGCCGGCCGCCGCGCCTGGCGCGTCTGTGGCACCGGCTGGCAGCGCCGCGCCTGCGCAGGGGAGCTGAGGCATGGCGCTCGGCAAGGTCCCCGGCAGCGACGGCGAAGAGCAGGGGGACGGGGTCTTCGCCGAGATCAACATCACCCCGCTCACCGACATCTTCCTGGTGCTGCTCATCATCTTCATGGTGACCAGCACCGTGATCGTCCGGCAGGCAGATGGCGCAGGCGGCGAGAAGGCCGGCTTCGAGGTGAACCTGCCGTCGGGCGGCGCCGCGGACGTGGTCTCCGCGCGCAAGGACCTGCCGGTGGCGGTGCTGGCGGACGGCCGGGTGGTGCTCGCCGGCGTGGTGGTCACGAAGGAGGAGCTCTCCGCGGAGTTCGAGCGGGTGAAGGCGGAGGCCCAGGACACGCTGGTCATCGTCCAGGCGGACGAAGGGGTCTCCCACGGCAAGGTGGTGGAGGTGATGGAGGCCGCCAGGCGCGCCGGGCTCGGGCAGCTGGCCATCGGCGTGCGCGCGGAGCCGGAGTAGCCCCAAGTCGCCGCGCGGAGGCCTTTTTCGAGGTCCGGATCGCGCCTGGGGCCCCAGGTGGCCCGTGGCGCCACGCGAGGCCGTCAGGCTTGCTTTGGTAGGGGTCCAGAAAATGCCCCTGTGGGCTCCCAGGAGGCCCGTGGCGGGCCCTGGCTGCGAGCCGCCACGACGCCCGCGCCCGGGTGGAGGTAGTGTCCGGGCGCATGTCGCACCTGCTCCCCTCACACCTCACCGCCCTGAAGCTGTCGCTGGCGCTGACGCTCCTCGCCTCCGCCTGCTTCGAACCGCCCGAGCCCGGGGTCCTGGACGAAGACGTGGCCACCCCCGAGACCCTCGAGGTGTGCCAGTACATCGGCGGGCTCAACCGGCTCGGCTTCCGCGGCGAGGCAGGCGGGCTGTGCGCCACGCTGGTGCTGGTGGAGAACGGGGCCACGCAAGGGCCGGACACCCCCAACCTGACGCTCCCCAGCGGCTTCGCCATCGAGACCCAGTCGCTCGTCCAGGGGCCCTGTGAAGGGCGCGCCTGGACCTCGCCCCATGAGCCGGAGCGCACCCCACATGGAAAGGTGACCCTGGGCCCTGCGTGGAACAGCGCCCACAGCGTGGATGTGCGCTTCACCACCGGCTCGCAGCGCCCGTCTCTCGTCCGCTTGCGCGGCAGCGGCGAGCCCGCCGCCTCCTGCCGCTTCTGATTCGCCCACACCCCGAACGCAC
The DNA here is from genome assembly GCA_964596895.1 of uncultured Myxococcaceae bacterium. Taxonomy (GTDB): domain Bacteria; phylum Myxococcota; class Myxococcia; order Myxococcales; family Myxococcaceae; genus JAFAFL01. The sequence continues at coordinate 1,597 of CAZQVZ010000151.1, read as the reverse complement.
GAGCGCCGCCAGGGCGCCCGGAGGTCCCTGACGGCGCTCGAAGACACGAAACGCCGGAGCGCTACTCCGTGGCGAACGCGGCGTCGGGGATCTCCATGGCGGAGTCGTCCTCGAGGCCCATCATCTTCGCGCTCGCCTCGATCTTCGGCAGCACGTTGCGCGCGAACCACTTCGCAGAAGCCTTCTTGCCCTCGAAGAACGCGTGGTCCGGGTGCGAGGCCGCAACGTCCTTCTGCTTGCCCGCGGCGATCACCCCCGCGTCCAGCAGGAGCCAGCCCACCGCGAGCTGGCTCATCATCTCGAGGAAGCGGTTCGCGCTGAGCGGCACCAGGTGCAGCTTGTCCGACTGCGACCAGCCCAAGAGCGTCATCGCCCCGGTGAGCACCGCCTCCTGCGCCTGACCGAGCCGCTCCACGTCCGCGCCGAAGTCCGGGTGCGACTTGTTCGCCTCCACGAACGCGCCCACGTCCCCCATGAACGCCTGGAAGTTGGCGCCGCCGTTCTGGCTCATCTTCCGGCCCACGAGGTCCATGGCCTGGATGTGGTTGGTGCCCTCGTAGATGGAGAAGATCTTCGAGTCGCGCAGGTACTGCTCGATGGGCCAGTCCTTCAAGTAGCCCGCGCCGCCGTAGGTCTGGATGGCGGTCTCGCAGATCCGGAACGACTGGTCGGACGAGAAGGCCTTCACCAGCGGCGTCAGAAGCTCCACCTGGCCCTTGTGGTAGGCGGCCTGCTCGTCGTCACGGCCGCCAATCTGCACGGCCATGTCGGTGTGGTACGCGAGCTTGAGGATCAGCGCGCGGATGCCCTCCACGTGCGCCTTCATGTCCATCAGCATCCGGCGGACGTCCCCGTGCTCGATGATGGGCGCGCGCGGCGCGGTGGGGTCCTTCCACTGCTTGAAGTTGGCGCCCTGCTTGCGGTCCTTCGCGTACTCCAGCGCGTTGAGGTACGCGGTGGCGGCCACCGACAGGCCCTGCACGCCCACGGCGATGCGCGCGCCGTTCATCATCCGGAACATCTGCGCCATGCCGCCGTTCTCCACCCCGCCCACCAGCTCACCCACACACGCGTCGTTGTCGCCGAAGTTCAGCTGACAGGTGGAGGAGCCGTTGATGCCGAGCTTGTGCTAGATGGCCGCCACCTCCACGTCGTTGCGCTCGCCCAGGGTCCCGTCCGCCTTCACGCGGAACTTGGGGATGATGAAGAGCGACAGCCCCTTGGTGCCCGCCGGCGCGCCTTCGATCCGCGCGAGCACCAGGTGGACGATGTTCTCGGTGATGTCCTGGTCACCGCCGGAGATGAAGATCTTCGCCCCCTTGATGCTCCAGGTCCCATCCGCGTTCTTCTTCGCGGTGGACTTCGAGGCGCCCACGTCGGAGCCCGCGTGCGGCTCGGTGAGGCACATGGTGCCTGCCCACCGTCCGTCGAACATCCGCTCCGCGTAGAGCTTCACCTGCTCCGGCGTGCCGCAGGTGGCGATGAGCTCCGCCGCGCCGTACGCCAGCCCCGGATACATGCTGAAGGCCACGTTGGAGCCGGAGAGCATCTCCTCCACCAGCGCCTGCAGCATGGACGGCGCGCCCTGCCCGCCGTG
>CAZQVZ010000150.1:0-12793 GCA_964596895.1 uncultured Myxococcaceae bacterium | reverse complement strand
GTGGATGACGGCGGGCCGCGGCATCCTGCACATCGAGACGCCGCCGGAGTACGTGGTGAAGGCGGGCGGGTTGTTCCACGGGCTGCAGCTCTGGGTGAACCTGCCGGCGAAGGAGAAGTGGCTGCCGCCGCGCTACCAGGACCTGAACCGCGAGCAGGTGGCGCTGCTCGCGTCCGAGGATGCGGGCGCGCTCTTGCGGCTCATCGCCGGAGAGCTCGGCGATCATCAGGGCCCCGGCGCCACCCACACGCCCATCCGGATGGTGCACGCCAGCGTGCAGCCGGGCGCGCAGGCCGTGCTCCCGTGGCCGTCCCACCTCAACGCGCTCGTCTACGTGCTCTGCGGAGAAGGGACAGTGGGCGCGGAGCAAAGGCCCGTGCGGATGGGACAGCTCGTGGTCTTCGGAGAAGGCGAGCGGCTTCGGGTCGCGGCCGCACCACGGCAAGAGTCCCGCTCACCCAACCTGGAAATGCTGCTGCTCGGCGGCCGGCCCATCCAGGAGCCGGTGGCGTGGATGGGGCCCTTCGTCATGAACACCGAAGAGGAGATCCGCGACGCCATCCGAGACTTCCAGGCCGGCCGGCTGGCCACCGTGCCCGCCGTGCACGGCGCGCCGGAGGAGGTGGTGATGCAGACGGATTCGTCGCTGGACTGAGCGCTCAGACCCGCCGCGGCCGCAAGGGCTCCCCGCGCGCGCACTCCAGCGCGCCGCGGTCCCATTGCCCCAGGTCCGCGACCGCGGCGTAGGTGCTCTCGAGGAAGGCGAGCAACGCCGCCTCGGGGTCGCGGGCTGTGCGGACGGCCTCGTACGGCAGGAGGAACTCACCGAGCTTCGGGTCGAACCTGGCCGCGTCCGGCGCCACGCGCGCCTCGGAGAAGCCTTCCGGGGCGGGATAGGCGTACGAATAGAACATCGGCTCGTCCACGCCGGCGCCGCCGGGCCAGAAGCCCGCGGAGGAGACCTGGTGGCTGTAGGCCTCGCGGGTGACGTCGTCCGGCAGGTGGGGGACGCCGCCTGGATGCAGTGGCGCGCGGCGGCCGGAGAAGCGCGTCACCGCGAGGTCGAGCGCCCCCCAGAAGAGATGCACGGGCGAGACCTTGCCGACGAACCCGGTGCGGAAGAGCGAGAGCACCGTCCACGCCGAAGAGAGCGCGCGGTGGTAGCGGACCACCGCGTCACGGTCATAAGGGCGAGACGCCGTGTCTTCGGCGAACGGCACCGGGTCGGGCACTTCGTTGGGGATGCCGTGCAGGGTCGGGGTGGCGCCGGCCGCGAGGAGCGCCTTGTGGGTCCGGTCGTGGAACTCGGCGACGCTCATGGGCCCGAGCGCGAAGGACTGGCGCGCACAGCCCGCGGCCTCGACGACGAGCTGGTGGTCGCACAGGTCGAGGCTGAGGGCGACGAGCCTGCCCCCATCCGGCACCGGGCCCGTGGTGAGGCCGCGCGGCGTCACGTAGAGCGTGGCGTGCCAGGAGTGGTTGACCCACGGCTCGCGCGCGAGCCGGTACTTGCCGAGGATCTGCGTCCACAGGTGGAGGGTGGCGTGGGTCTCACGCCACGGCTGCCAGGCGAGCTCGGGCCAGCGGTCTGGGTGGGTCATGGAGGGGGGATAGCATTGGGGACTCCGGGCGCGCGCGCCGCTCCCGGAAGAGCATTGGGTGGTCTACGGTCGGCCGCCGTATGGCGCCGAACCACAAATGGGCCTTCAAAGCCCGCTTCCGCCGGCACGCGTTCGGGTGGCGGTCGCAGCCGGCGGTGACGCGGGTCCGGGAGGCCGTCACCGAGATCAAGAAGGTCGCGAAGAAGGAGCCCGTGCTCGCGGCGGAGGGGGCGGTGGTGCTGCTCGAGCGTCTGTCGCCGGCGCTGGAGCACGTGGACAGCTCGTCCGGGGCCATCGGCAGCGCGGTGAACGGGGCCATCGACGAATTGGCGGCGATCATCGCGAAGGCCCCGGCGGAGGACCCGACGCGGGATGCGTGGCTGGAGCGGCTGTTCGAGGCGCACGCGGCCGATCAAATCCCGTACATCGAGGCCCTCACCGAGCATTGGGGGGCCTTGTGCGTGACGAAGGAGCGGGCGTCTGCGTGGGCGGACCGGCTGCTGGGCATCACGCGGGTGGCGTTCAGCCCCGACAAGGCGCTGCGGGGGCACTTCCATGGAGCGGAGGCGTGCCTGAGCGCGCTCTTCTTCGCCGAGCGCTACGAGGAGCTCATCGACCTCGTGCAGCACGAGCGCTACTGGCCGTACAAGGCGTACGCGGTTCGAGCCCTGGCTGCGCAGGGGAAGAAGGCAGAGGCGCTGCGCTACGCGGAGTCGTGCCGGAGCCCGTGGACGAATGACGCCTCAGTGGACGCGGTGTGCGAGGCGCTGCTGCTCTCGTCGGGGCTCCACGAAGAGGCGTACGCGCGCTACGGCGTGCGCCAGAGCATGGGCGGGACGTTCCTCTCCACCTTTCGGAGCGTGGCGAAGAGGTACCCGCACAAGCCCCAGGCGGAGATCCTCGCGGACCTGGTGAAGACGACGCCGGGGGCGGAAGGAAAGTGGTTCGCCGCGGCGAAGGCTGCAGGGCTGTACGACGAAGCGCTGGCGTTGGCGGAGCGGTCTGCGTGTGATCCGAAGACGCTGGCGAGGGCGGCGCGGGACTACGCCCAGAAGCGCTCCGACTTCGCGGTGCGAGCGGGGCTGCTCTCCCTGCACTGGATGATGCAGGGCTACGGCTACGAGCTCACCGGCGCGGACGTGATGGACGCGTACCGCGCGACGCTGGAGGCGGCGGCGCACCAGGGCAGGGTCGCCGAGGTGGAGGCGCTCATCCGCAAGATGGCGGCCACCGGGGATGTCGATGGGTTCGTGTCGAAGGTGCTGGGGCGGGCGCTCGGGTGGTGAGCGCCCGCCTTCGGCCCTAGAGCCCGTAGTAGGTGTGCACCGACGAGATGTCCGCCGAGGTCAGCGCCGTGCGCTGGGCGGAGAAGGTGGTGCCGTTCTTCCGGCTGATGGTGGGCTTCGTGGGGTCCTTGCAGAAGGAGAAGGACCCGTAGTGCATCATCGAGTTGGTCTGGTAGGTGCCGATGTTCCGCCCGCTGTAGCCGCGCTGGGCGTAGGTCTGGAAGTTGTGCTCCTTGCCCGCCTGGATGTTGGAGGTGTGGATGGTGACGTAGGTGCCGCGGTCGGTGCGGGCCTGCGTGTGCCACAGCCCGAGCGCGTGGCCGATCTCGTGGATGATGTTCCCGGTGGAGCATGAGGACGCGAGGTTGATGAACTGCTGCCCGCCCACGCGGCCGACGGTGGCCGAACAGCCCGAGCCGCTGCGGAAGGTGACGTAGTCCTTCTGGGTGGTGCGCGGCTGGAGGATGACGCGGGTCTTGTCGTTCCAGTGCTTGATGGCCGCGGTGATGCGGGTCTTGTTGGGCGCGTCGGAGGCGACCGTGTAGTACATGACGCCCAACGGCCAGCGGTAGGAGTTGGAGCGGGTGGCCAGCGCCTGCTCGAGCGTGCCCAGGTCTGCTTCCGCGTGGAGTTGGGCGAGCTCGTCCGCCGGGATGGGCTCGGGCAGGAGGATGTCGCCTTCGAAGACGCGCTGTCCGTCGATGACTTCGTACGGGAGCCACTCCAGGGAGTCGCCCATCATGAAAGCGCCCACCGCGAGCTCACCGGAGGCGCCGGGGTAGGCCAGCTCCGCCTGGGATTCGTCGAAGTGCGCGCCCGGCTCGCCGACCTCGAGCTCCCCGTCCACGCCACAGCCGAGGGTGGTCACGACCAGCGCAGCGAGAGGTGCCTTCATCCACTGCTTCACCGACATGCGGTTGCTCCGGGGAACGGGTTGGGAGCGCCGCCTTGTGCACCGGTTGTGCCCCGGGCCAAGGGCTCGGAAGGATTGGGGCGGCGCGCGCAGCTGGGGACGACTGACCGGAAATGGGGCGGGCGGGCGTGCTCCAGTTGACCGGAAATGAGGCAGTTCGCGGAGAGCGGTGGCTGAAGGAAGGACGGGTTGTCCTGATTTCAGGCGGGGGCGAAGATTGGTCCAAGGCCAGCGTTCGCGCCCCCTTGGCGACTGTCAGGGCACCAACGTAGGAAGTTCACATGCTTCGTCGGGCGCTCAACCAGGTCTCTGCGTTCAAGTACGTGACCGAGCCGAACGCGCCCACGTACCGGTCGCTCATCCAGGTGTTCTTCGACGCGAGGCACCGCTACACCATCGAGCTGCGTGCGGCTGAGGTCCTGGAGCAGCTCGCCGCGTCCCATCTCCACTACGAGCTCGACGGCGAGGAGGCGCTCGACCGTCACCTGGCGCAGCTCGTCACCTGGGGGAACCTTGCGGTCGCGCAGGATTCCGGGGCGGTCTCGCGGCTCGAGGACTTCTACAAGAAGCGCTTCCTCTACCACCTCACCTCCGCGGGCGAAGCAGCCCACCGGGCGGTCCTCGAGGTGGAGGCGACGGTCGCGCGGTCAGGCTCGCTGCAGTCGACCATGCTCGTGAAGATCCGCGACACGCTCGTGGAGCTGGCCGGGTCCGCGGCCGCGCCTTCGCCAGAACCCGACGCGCTCTTTCGTCTCATCCACGACCTGCATTCAGCCTTCGAGACCCTCACCGAAGAGGCGAACCGCTTCATCAGCGAGCTCGACCGGACCGAGAGCGGCCCCGCGCACGAGCAGCGCTTCATCCTCTACAAGCAGGCGCTGCTCATCTACATCTCGCGCTTCATCGAACAGCTTCGGCGGCTGGCGGACGAGATCCGCGCTGCGATCGAGGCTGTCGAAGAGCAGGGGGCGGCCCGGCTCTTCGAGCTCGCCTCGCGCTCCGGCGACCTCCCTCCCTCCCTGGGCGATGGGGATCCTGCCGCGCAATGGCGGGCCCTGCAGGACGCGCGGTGGTTGGGTATTCGCACCTGGTTTCAGGGCGTCGCCGCGCTCGGCACGGCGCCGACGGTGGAGCGCCTGGCGGAGGTGGCCCGAGACGCGGTGCTCTCGCTCACGCGCACCCTGGCGAGGCTCAACGAGCGCCGCACCCGGCCGGTGGATCGCGCGGCGGACTTCCGGACCCTGGCGCGTTGGTTCTCCCACTGCCCCGACGACCGGGCGGCGCACGTGCTCTGGCGCTCCGCCTTCGGGCTCTCCCCTGCCCGCCACTTCGATCTCGAGGAGCAGGACGCAGAGCTGGTCTCACCCGGAGTGTCGTGGTGGGACGCACCTCCGGTCGAGGTTCCGGTCCGCCTGCGCACCCACGGCGCCGTCCCCACCACTGGGAGGCCCGCTGCGGCGCCGGATCACGGGCTCACCCGCCAGTGGATCGCCCAGAAGCGACGCCGGGAGCAGGCCCAGGTGGAAGAGGCGTTGCGGCGCTTCTCCGGGCGCGGCCAGCTCGCGGTCTCGACGCTTGCGGCGTTGAACGCCTCCGAGTTCGACACCCTGCTCTCGCTCTTCGACGTGGCGCTCACCGCCCCCCGGCAGCCGGACGGGACCCGGGCCGCGACGACCTCCGACGGCCGGTTCCGGATGGTCCTGCGGCTGCCTGCGGAGGGCGCGCAGCGGTACGTCTTCGTGGACACTCCCGGAGGGCGGCTGCACTGCCTCGACTACCGCATCGAGCTCGAGGACGCCTCGGGCAGGCGCGGCGCGGCCGTTGGCGGAGGCGCCCCTTGAGCGCGCTGCACTCGGTGCTCGAGACCGAGCGGAGGGGGGAGCGGGCGCGCGCGTTGCGCCAGTGCCTCGCCACGCCCATCGTCCTGGCCGCGCAGGCGCCCGAAACCTTCGCGGTGATCCTCCGCCACCGCGAGTGGCTGGTGGGCTGGTTCGCCGAGCATGCGGGATGGAAGCTGTCGGTCGAGCCTGCCGCGGGGTTCGCGCGTCTACACAAGGTCCCCGCCTGCCCGGATCCCACCCGCGCCGCGCAGCCCGGGGGCCGCGGTGACTTCGACCGCCGGCGCTACGTCCTGCTTTGCCTGACGCTGGCGGCCTTCGACGAGGTCGCGCAGCAGACGACCCTGGGGAGCCTCGCCTCGCGGGTGCAGGAGCTGTCGGCCGAAGACGAAGAGGTCGCCACCTTCGATCCAACGGCCGCGAGCGAGCGGCGGGCGTTCGTGGACGTCTTGCGGCTGTTGACCGAGCTCGGCGTCCTCTCGGTGCGCGACGGAGACACCCAGCGATACGCCCAGACCCAGGAGGGGGATGCGCTCTTCGACGTGCACGAGCGGCTGCTGGCGCACCTGGTCTCCGCGCCCATCCCCCCTGCCCTCGCCGGCACTCCCGAGCGGATGCTGGACGAGGGGCGACCAGAGACCGAAGAAGGGCTCAGGCGCCAGCACCGCCACCATGTGATCCGCAGGCTCATCGACGATCCGGTCGTCTACCTCGAGGATCTCGCGCCCCAGACCGCTGACTGGGTCGCGTTCAGCCGGGCCTGGCTGATGCGGCTGCTCACCGAGGACGCCGGCTTCAGCATGGAGCGCCGGGCCGAAGGCCTTGCGGCGATCGATCCCTCCGGCATCACCGCGGACACCTCGTTCCCGGATGGCGGCTCCACCGTGAAGCACGCGGCCATCCTGCTGGCCGAGCAGCTCGCCCGCGGACGGGGCCGCGACACCCGCCTCGTCTCGCGCGACGAGGTGCTCCGCCTCACCCAGCGGTTGCACCACGACTTCGGAGAGCGGTGCCATTGGAGCAAGCAGTACCCGGCCGACGACGAAGGGTGCGCGCGGCTCGCTGACGAGTCACTGGACCTGCTGGAGCGGTTCGGGCTCGTCTCGCGTGCCGAAGGCGGTTGGCGTGTCCGGCCTGCCATCGCCCGCTTCCGCCCCGGCACCCCCTCCCGCCAAAGGCCGCGCCCGCAGCGGTGAACGATCATGACCCACCCTCTTTTCGACAAGCTCCCCCGTCCGACCAGCGCCCGCTGGCAGATGCTCCGCGCGGGCATCCAGAACGTCTGGGAGTACGACGACCAGCGCTTCGTCTTCCAGCGCGGCCGGCTGCTCCTGCGCGGGCAGAACGAGTCCGGCAAGACCAAGGCGCTCGAAGTGCTGCTGCCGTTCCTGCTCGACGCCAGCCTCTCGCCCCAGCGGCTGGACCCCTTCGGCTCCACCGCCCGGGCGATGCGCTGGAACCTGCTGAACGAAGGCAACCCGGACGTCACCATCGCCATCGGCTACGTGTGGCTCGAGCTGGGGCGGTGTGAGGACGGGACGGAGCAGTTCCTCACGCTCGGCGCCGGGCTCAAGGCGCGCCGGACCGGGCCCCAGGTGGACGACTGGTACTTCCTCACCGCCCAGCGCGTCGACGCGGACCTGCATCCGCTCGACGAGCGCCGGCAGCCGTTGACGCGGGCAGCCCTGGAGCAGGCCATTGGCGGGGCCGGCGCCGTCTACGACCGTCCGGCGGACTACCGGCGAGCCCTGAACGATCAGCTCTTCGGGCTCTCCCTGGAGCAGTACGGCGCGCTGGTGGATGCCCTCCTCCAGCTTCGAAGGCCGCAGCTCTCCAAGCAGCTCGACCCGGCGGAGCTCTCGGGCATCCTCACCGCCAGCCTCCCGCCCCTGGATCCGTCGGTCATCGGCGCTTTGGCAGAGGGGTTCGAGCGGCTCGACCGCCACCGCGTGGAGCGCGAGGAGTACCAGGCGACGGCGGAGGGCGTCCGCACCTTCCTGGAGGTGTACCGGCGCTACGCCGCGGCCTTCGCGCGAGGACGCTCTTTGGAACTCACGCGGGCGGAGAGCACATTCCACGCGGCCCGGGCCCGGAAGCGGGAGGTGGAAGCGACCTTGCAGCTCGCCGTCAGCTCCCGCGAGGCGTGCCAGAAGCAGGTCCGGGCGCTCGAGGACGAAGGGCAGGAGCTGGAGGAGCGGCTGCGGACCCTGCGCAGCTCGGACGCGTACCGCGCGGTCGAGGCTTTGGACCAGGCGGAGCGAGCAGCGAGGCGGGCGCAGGAAGCGTCCGGGGCGGCTGGCGCTCGGGTCAGGGCAGAAGCCGCGCGCCACGCCGCCGCCACCGCGCGGGAAACGCAGGCGGCACGGACGCTGGATGGGGCCGTGCACGCGCTCTTGGGGGTCCAAAGCCGCGCGCAGGCGTTCGCGGTCGACTGCGCGCTGGAGGCGTCGCACGGGGCCCTGTGCGCGGCGCTGGATCAGGGGAAGGCCCCTGCCGCGCGAAGTGGGCTCGAAGTTGCCCTGCGGTTGCGCCGCGAGCAGATCGCCACCTTGCAACCGCTGGTCCGGGCAGTGGAAGAGGCGCACCGGGCGGTGGCCCTGGCGAAGGAGCGGCTGGCGTCCGCCGAGGAGCGTGGGGAAGTCGCGCTGGAGGCGCTGCGGGACGCGGAGGCGGACGAGCGGCGTGCGCGCGAGGCCTTCGAGGAGCGGCTCCAGGCGTGGGCCGCCTCCTGCGAGGTGCTGGCGCCGGAGGTGGACGCGCTGCTCGAAACAGGCGCCGAGCACTCGAAGGCAACCGCCGAGCAGCAGGCGATGGCCGTCCGCGCCAGGCTGGACGAGCGGGTCGGCGAAGCGGCGCTCGCCCACCATCTGTCGTCGGAGGCTGCTGCTGCGTTGAAGCGGACACGCGACGAGGTGGCCGGGCAGCGCCATGTCGTGCCGGCTGCGCCGCATTGGCGCAGGCCTCGTCCGCCGGACCGTCCCGGTGCCCCGCTCTACCTGCTGTGCGACTTCCGGGAGGACGTAGAAGATTCGGAGCGCGCGGCCATCGAAGCCGCGCTGGAGGCCTCGGGGCTCCTCGACGCCTGGGTGCTGCCCGGAGGGGCCGTCCTCGAGGAAGACTCACCTTTGGACGCCCTCCTCCGGGCCCTCCCCAGAGCGTGCGCGCGCCGGACGCTGCGTGACGTCCTCGTCCCCGGCTCCGCGGACCTCGAGCCCATCCTCGAGGCGGTCGAGCTCGTGGAGGTGGGCGGCGAAGGCGCGACGGAGGCATGGATCTCCCGGGACGGCAGGTTTGCGCTGGGCCCGTTGCACGGCCGGAACGAAAAGCAGCACGTGGCCTTCATCGGGGCCGGGGCGCGTGAGCAGGCGCGGCTGAAGCGCCTGGCGGAGCTCGAGGCACGACTCGCGCAGCAGCAAGCCGAGGTGGAGCGGCTCGCGGTGACCCTGGAGGAGGCGCGCCGGCAGCGGGCGACGGTGGACCGTGAGCTGGCGGCCTTCCCCGACACCGCGGAGGCGCTCCAGTGCGCGGCGAACACGCGCGCGCGCGCGCAGGAGGTGAGTCGAGCTCGCGCGGGTGTTCGCGAGGCAGCCTTGCGGGTCGAAACGCTCGAGAGGGCCGGCCGGGACGCTGAGGCTGCCCGCGACCGGGCCGCCGCAGAGGGTGGGCTGCTGGGGTGGGTCCAGCGGCTCGGCGACCTGCAAACGCTCACCGGGAGGTACGAGCTCACCGCGCGCGAGCTGATCAGCCAGGGCGTCCGGACCGACGAGGCACGTGCGGACCTGGCGCAGCGGCAGGAGGAGGCCCGCGAGGCGGCCCAGTCCGCCGAGCGCGCACAGCAAGACGCGCGGGCACGGGAGGACGAGGCAGGTCAGGCGGAGGCACATGCCCAGGCGTTGCGGGACGTGGTCGGCAGCACCCGGGACGAGGTGCTCGGGGCGATCCGCGCCGCCGAAGAGCGGCAGGAGGCCGCGCGCCGCGAGCTCTCCGCCGGGCGTGTCCGGCAGTCCGAGCTGGACCAGGAGGTCGGGAGCAAGTCCACGGAGCTGCAGAGCGCGGACGAAGAGGTGGCTCGATTCGACGGCGTGCGAAAGGAGGCGGAGGGCTCCTTCCGGGAGAGCGCCCGCTTGGGCGTGCTCGACTATGCGGGCGTCACGCCGGAGGCGCCCTGGCAGGAGTGGTCCTTCACCGACGCGCTGCTCACGGCGCGGAAGGTGGATGAGGCCACGTCGAAGCTGGACGCGCGCCAGGAGGCGCTGGACAAGGCGCTGAACAAGGTCAACGAGCGGCACCAGGAGCTCTTGCGCTCCCTCCGGCCGGAGATCCGGATCCTGCCCGAGCAGGTTCACGGACTGACGCTGTACCGCGCCACCTTCAACGCCCAGACGCTCTCCCTGCTCGAGCTCTCCGCGAGGCTCGAGGAGGACGTGGCCGCGCGTGACCGGCTCCTGGGTGAGGAGGAGCGGAAGCTCTTCGAGTCGTTCCTCACCGGCGAGGCGCACGAGCACCTGCGCGAGCGGCTCCGGGCGGCGAATGGGCTGGTAAACCGGATGAACCGCCAGCTCAAGGAGCACCCCACCTCCTCCGGGATGCAGATGCACTTGAAGTGGGAGGTGTCGGAGCAGGCCGCGCCGGGGACGAAGGACGCGGTGGGGCTCCTGTTGAAGAACGGGGCCCTGCTCTCGGATCTGGATCGGGAGGCGCTGCTCGGCTTCCTGCGCGAGCGGCTGGAGCAGGCGCGGGCGAGGTCGGAGGCCAGGACGCTGCAGGAGCAGCTCTTGAGCGTGCTCGACTACCGGGCCTGGCACGTGTTCCTCATCGAGTTCCGGAACGCGGAGGGCGCGTGGAAGCGCCTGACGAAGAAGGTGCACGCCGCAGGGTCTGGGGGGCAAAAGGCGGTGATGTTGCACCTGCCGCTCTTCGCCGCGGCCGCCGCCTTCTACGACTCCGCCCGGCCCACCGCCCCCAGGCTCATCCTGCTGGACGAGGCGTTCGCCGGCATCGACCGGGAGACGCGCGGACAGCTCATGGGCCTTCTGTCCGAGTTCGATCTCGACTTCGTGATGACCTCGTTCGAGGAGTGGGGGTTCTACCCGCAGCTCGACGGGCTCTCGACGTACCACCTGGCGCGGGAGAAGGGCATGCGCGGCGTCTTCTCCGACTGGTTCATCTGGAATGGCCAGGAGGCCACGCGGGTGGAGGCGTGAGCGCGCAGGGGTCGCCGTTGCCCAGGGCGCTGCGAAGCCCGGGGCTGCGCCGCCTGTTCGAGGAGGCCCGCCGCGCGCTCGAGGCCCGGGGCGTGGAGGGAGCGCGGGCCATCACGCTCAGGGAGGCGACGGGTGAAGAGCGGCGAGCCATCGCCGACCTCCATGGCTGGCGGGAGCTCCCGCCGGCTGAAGTCCCCTTGCGAATCGACCTCTCGAAGTTGGATGCGGTGCTCCGGCAGAGCGCTGCTGCGGCGGGACTGGTGCAGGTGATCGAGCTTCTGACGGGGCCCCTGCAGGATCTGCGCGCCAACCGGGCCCTGGCGCAGTCGGAGCGGGAGGCGTTCTGGTCCTGGGTGCGGGAGCACGAGGTGGTGAAGGCGCGCCCCGCGCTACAGCGGTGGGCAGATGAGCTCCGGGCGGCCGGTCTGGTCGGAAGGCTCGCGTCCTTGAGCGGGCTGACCGAGCGGGAGTTGATCGACAGGACGCTGGCCGTGATTGCGCGGCTTCCCGCCCGGGAGAGCACGCTGCCGGTGTTCGCCGCCGAGCTCCTGGGCGACGCGCATGCGCTGGACCCCGGCAGGCCCGAGGCGACGCTGGTGTTGCGAGCGGCGGCGCTCCTCAGCGGCCGCGAAGCCGTTCCGGACGGCGCCGCGGAGCGCAGGCTGCTCTGGTCTCAGATGGGGGTCGCGTGCGACACCCTGTCCTCGGACGTGCTGACGCTCGGGCTGTGGCCGGAAGGTGAAGGGCGGCTCGCGCGCCACTTGCGGGAGTCGTCGGCGGACGGTGAGCCCCGGCGGATCACCCTGCGCGAGCTCGCCTCCCAGCCGGTGCGGCTCGCCTTGGGATCGGTCGTGTTCGCCTGCGAGAACCCCAGCATCGTCCAGGCAGCCGCGGACCGGCTGGGCGGCGCGTGCGCTCCGCTGATCTGCATCGAAGGACACCCAAGCACCGCCGCCCTCCGCCTGCTGCAGGAGGTCGCGGCGGCGGGCGCCCAGGTCCAGGTTCGAGCGGACTTCGACTGGGCAGGAATTGGAATCCTGAATCTGCTGCTGGAGCGGGTGCCGGGGGCCGCTCCCTGGAGGATGGCCCGGGACGACTATGAGCGCGCGGCAGGGAGCGCGGCGGAACGTCGTATCCCGCTGGTCGGAAGGGCCGTGGAAGCGAGCTGGGACGAGGGCTTGAGCCGTGCCATGGCCAGCCGCGGCCATGGCGTTCTGGAAGAGCACCTGGTGGAGGAGCTGCTCGGGGATCTGAGCAGGAGAGGTTAGACCCTGGTTGTCCGTTGCGTCTGCGGAGGGCAACCTCCCGACGCCCCGACGCCCCGACGCCCGCCAGCCCGACGGAGGACCATCTGTCATGCTCACGAAGCTCCGCATCAAGGACTTCAAGGCCTGGAAGGACACCCGCGACGTCCGGCTTGCGCCGCTCACGGTCATTTTCGGCGCCAACAGCGCCGGCAAGAGCAGCCTCGGACACCTGCTGCGCTGAAGCAGCGGTTCTTCGTCGCCGTCTACACCCTCCCTCTTCTCGAAGTGTCGTAACGGGCTGCAACTCGTCAGTAGCAGAAGCGGTGCCCGCCGGATGTATCGCAGGCGTACTGGCACGACGTGGACACCAGGTTCACGAACATCGCGCCGTTCGAGTAACCCGCCTCGAAGGAATTCCCGCTGCAGGTGCAGACGCTTGCGTGGGTCCCGGAATGCCCGGGGCCGTGGTAGGCGTAGCCCGACCATGGGTCGCTCGTGTTCTTGTTGATGCAGTAGTGAAAGGCATAGCGGCACGAGCCTCCGAAGCACTTGCCGCTGCCCCCTTCACAGCTCGTTCCGTTGGCCGCGGGCGAGTGCTGGCAGACCCCTCCCACGCATGCGTCCGCGGTGCAGGAGTCCTGGTCGTTACAGGAACCGCAGTTGAGCGATCCCCCGCACCCGTTGGGGATGGAGCCACAGAAGAC
>CAZQVZ010000149.1:0-12910 GCA_964596895.1 uncultured Myxococcaceae bacterium | reverse complement strand
TGCTGCAGATCTCATGGCGGTGGGGCTCGTTCGGCAGCTTCACGCCCAGCTTCGCCGCCACCTCCGGGCTCCAGGCGCCGGCGGCCAGCACCACCGTGTCGCAGGCGATGTCGCCGCGGTCGGTCTTCACCTTGCGGATGAGCCCGGAGGTCTCGTCCACGTCGAACCCCACGACGTCGGTGTACGTCTCCACCCGGATGCCGCGCTTCTGGCAGCTCTGCGCGTAGCCCCACAGAAACGGCCACGGGAAGATCACCCCGTCATCCGGGTTCCACGCGCACACCTGCGTGTCCTTCAACGACAGCTCCGGGACGATGTCCTGGGCCCCGGCCGGCGTGAGCAGCTGCGTGCGCACCCCGTGCTGGTTGTGCAGCTTCGCGGACGCCTCGAGCTGCCTGGCGACCTTCTGCGACTGCGCGAGGAACAGGTAGCCGCCCTGGCGCAGCCACACGTTGATGCCCATCTCCCGCGCGAAGCCCTTCATCAATTCGATGGACCGCTTCGCCAGCCCCACGTTGGTGGCGGTGCCCCACTGCATGCGCACGCCGCCCCCATTGCGGCCGGACGCGCCGGCGAGCAGGTAGCCGCGCTCCAGGACCACCACGTCGGTGACGCCGCGCCGCCCGAGGTTGTGCGCGAGCGCCAGCCCCATCACCCCACCGCCGATGATCACGATCTTCGCGCGCGCAGGCAGCGGCTCGGGAGATCTCAGCTCCGGCGTGGGCGAGTCCAGCCCGGGGGGCGTGCCGGGATACGGCGCGACGTCCGGCTCGATGGTCATGGCCCCCAGCACCGACAGCTCGGTGGGGTAGAGCGGGGTGCGCGCGGTGAAGGCCTGGATCGCAGACGCAGGCCGCTTGCCAGACGCCGCGAGGATCCGCGCCACCGCGCCCATGCAGACCTTCCCCTGGCACATCCCGGTCCCGAAGCCGGTGTAGCGCTTGATGGACTCGATGTCGGTGTACCCGCGCTCGATGGCGTGGTGCACGTCCGTGGCGGTCACGTCCTCACAGGTGCAGATGACGCCGCGCTTCATGGCGCCACCTCGGCCGCCACGGCCTGCGCCGCCCGCGCGCCGGACGCCACCGCCTGCGCCGCGGTGACCTCGCCCAACAAATCCCCTGCCACGAAGACGTCCCGGCTCGCGGTGCGCCCGTCCCCATCCGCCTCCACCATGAAGGTGTGCCGCACCGGATCGAAGATCACGTTCGCGCCCCCCTGCCGCGCCAGCTCGAAGGCAGGGGAGGGCGGCAGGCAGATGGCCACCGCGTCGCAGTCCACCTTCTGCTTCTTGCCGCCGCGCTGGAAGGAGAGCCCCTTCACCTGCTTGCGCCCGTGCGCGGTCAGCGGCTCATCCCCTTCGTCCACGGCCACCTCCGCCACCACCTTCGCGCCCACGCTGGCCAGAAGCCGCGCCAGCCCGGTGATGTGCGGCCGCAGCCCCACCAACGCGAACTTCGTCCCGGGCACGAAGTCATCCCGGCGGATCAAATGGGAGATGGCGCGCTCGGCCATCACCCCGGGCACGTCGTTGTTGGCGAACGGCCAGGTGGACGCGTGCCCGCCGTTGGTGAGCAGGAAGCGGTCCGCGTACACCTTGAGCAACTGCGGCCCAGAAGGCGGGAAGGTCACCGCCGCGAGGTAGCGGCCCTCCGCATCCAGGTACATGCCGATGATGAGCGTGCGCAGCTTCAAATGACCGTGCGCCGCGGACGCGAGCGGACCCAACGGCGGGTCGTCCTCGCCAGGGACGCCGTCCACCAGCCGCCCGCCGGGGCTGAGATCCCGCTCGAGCACGAGGAAGTCCACGCCGGCCGAAGCGAGCTCCCGCGCCGCCCCCAGCCCCGCCGGCCCCGCCCCCGCCACCACCACCTTCACCCGCAGCGTCTGCAACGGTGGCCGCGGCTCAGAGGGCTTGTCCGGCAGAAGCCCCAGCCCGGCGAGGTTGCGCGCCACCCTCGCCATCACCTTCTCCGCCACCGGCACGCCGGCGAACATCTCGTGGTGGTCGATGCCCTTGGGGAAGAACCAGTCCAGGGCGCCGAAGACGTCGTGCTTCGCAGAGGGGAACGCGTTCTGCCGCTCCACCCGCATCCCGGCCTTCACCAGCGTCCGGCAGGTATAGACGTTGGGCACGCCGTCCACGCGCATCAGGCAGTGCGAACAACCGCCGTTCATGCAGAACGGCCCGCGCGGCCGGTGGTACTTCAAGGACCGCGAGAAGACCGTCTCGCCCGCGGCGAGCATCGCCGTGGCGAGCGACTCTCCCTCCCGCGCGGTGATGGCGGTCCCCTCGAGATCCATCTGTACGGTGCGCGCGGGCGTCTTCAGGCGAGGCATGCGGCCGCGGACGCTATCCGGGCGCAGGTCGCCCGGCTATGACCGAAGGGGCCTGTGCCCACCGCGGGTCCCGCGCGCGGGTTCACCAATCAACCTCCACCCGGGGAATCCGCGCAGCTCTAGCCGATTTGCCGCACCGCGGCAGCGCGCAGCCGCTCCAACTCGGACTCGATCTCCCCAAGCAGCGCCCGCTCGTCGTCGTGCCATCTCGCCTTGCGCGGGTCGGCGAGGTTCCGGCGGGCGCGCTCGGCCATGGCCTCCAGATCCTCCAGGCTGGGCTTGCCCGCCGCCGCCCGGCCCGGCTTCACGGTCTGCAACGCGACCTGCGCGTGAAGCACCGGCACCCCGCCCACGCTGACCTCCTCGAGGTGCAGGGCGAAGCCGTCCGCCGTCCTCACCGCGTGGCCCAGCTGGATGACCCGCGCCTGCCCGTCTTCGCCCACCGTGCGCACGGTGATGGGCAACCGCTCCGCGGCGCCGCTCATCTGCCCACCGCTCCCTTCGCCTTGTGCACCTGCGACGGGGTGCGCGCGTCCTGTACGAACTCCATCGCCCGATGGCCGTGCTTCTTCCCCTTCCCGGGCTTCTTGTAGCCCGGCGCCCAGGGCGGCTTCGGCGCTTCGTACAGGTGGAGGGTCCACAGCGAGCCGGTGTCGAAGCCGGGCAGGGCGAACGGGTTGAAGACGCTGGCCGAGGTGGCCATCCCGCCCAGCACCCCGGAGGGCCCGCTCAGGATCTCCAGCGAGCAGCCGGCGAGCACCAGCCCGGTCTGCGGCACGTCGTTCGTCACCAGCTTGCAGGAGCCCAGCGCGGTGTACGACCCCTCCGGCAGGTCGAAGCGCGCGTAGAAGTTCTGGTCCAGCCCGGGCGGGAACGTCACCGTGGTGATCTGCGCGCAGGCGTGCGCGTGGCCAATCTTGAGGACGTCATCGTCGATGACCTCCCCGTTGAACCAGTTGGGCTGGATGGACCAGATGCTCGCCGTCAGCCGGACGTTGAACCCGAACGGCGCCTGCTGGCACACCGACAGGTCCGGGGTGACGTGGGCGTCCTCCACGCTGCGGAAGATCACCACCCGCTGCTCCGCCTGCTGCGCTGACTGCGCCAGGCCAGAAGCTGGCAGCACCACCCAGGTCACCGCGCACAGCGCCGTTGCCACTCGAGCGAGCTTCCTCACTTGCCACCTCCAGGGTCAGCAGGGGTCCACGACAGGTCGTAGGCAGCGTCCAGGGGCCCGAGCGCGCGGCCCTTCACCTTCACGTCCTTCACCCCGAGCGCGAGCAGCACCGCCTCCAGGACGCCCTCGTGGTAGGGGAACGGCATGAAGTCCCGGCGCATGGTCATGGTCCCGCGGGTGTCGCCTGCGAACTCCATCTTCCGTTCGCCGTAGCTGACGCAGGTCTTGAAGGCCCCCGGCACCGCGGAGAGCAGTCGCTTCGGATCCCGCCCCGCAAGCATCAGGAGCGTCTTGCCCACCGCGGTGCCAAGGAAGTCGTTGGTGGCCTGCGTCCCGAGCTTCCGGAACGCGGCGTCGTGCCCGCCGGCCACGTCCTCCAGCAGCGCTGCGGCGGTGAAGCTCATCTTCAGGAAGGAGGTGATGGGGTAGTTGAAGAAGTCGACGAACTTCTTCTCGCTGGACGCCTCCACCACGCTCCGCGCCGCCTCCGCCCCCAACAAGCGGCTCACCGCCAGGGTCACGCCGTTGAAGAACATGCCCTTCGCGGTGTCGTCCGCGCGCGCCAGCGCCATCCGCTGGTTGAAGTCTTCGCTCGCAAGCTCCGCCCCGTCCGCCGGCACCGCCCGTCTCGCACTCTGGCCCATTGCTTCACTTCCTCCCGGTGTCGTTGAATGACCGATCACAGCCGCACCAACTGCGCGCCGTAGTGGACGTTGGCGCCCACCGCGGCGATGAGGACGAGGTCTCCCTCGCCGTACGCCACCTGCCCTTCGTCCAGGTCCTCGGCGAGCAGCGTCAGCATCCCGGCGGCAGACGTGTTGCCGTAGCGCGAGACGTGGCTGGGGATGCGTGAAGGGTCCACCCCCAGGGTCGCCACGAAGCGGTTCATCAGCCGCTGGTTCGGCTGGTGGAAGTAGAAGCGGCGCACCCGCGCGCGCAGGGCCGCGTCGTCGCCCAGCACCCCGTCGATGCAGGTGCGCATGTACTGCGGATAGGAGCGGGCCACCTTCAGCCCGTCGATGACGAAGGCATTGTCTCCGGGGTTCGTCCGTCCCTGGTAGCCGAGCCGGAGCGTCCCGCCGCCGCGCCGCACCACCAGCCGCTCGTGCGCGTTGCCCGAGAGCGACGCCACGATGCCCGGCGAATCCTCCGTGCCCACTTCGCCGTGAAGGATCACCGCGCTGGCGCCATCCCCGAAGACGTACATGGAGAGGAAGGCGTGCAGCTCCTTGCAGCCGCCGTCGCCCTTCACCCGGGACGTGTACTCCTCGCGGTTGAGCAAGGCGGAGGTGAAGGCGCTGGCGACGATGGCGATGGTGCGAAACTGCCCGCCTTCGATCATCTTCCGCGCCAGATCGATCACGTACGGCGTCCCGCCGCAGCCATCGTCGATCACCAGGGCGAAGGCGTCCGTCCGCAGCCCCAGCCGTTGGTGCAGCGCCATCGCGTCGTGGTTGAAGTTGAGCTCGTCCGGCGTGCAGGTGACGACGAAGAGCGCGTCCACCTCTGCCGGGAGCACCTCGCCCTGGATCAGCGCCGCCTTCAGCGCCACCTCGCACATCTCCACGTTGTTCGCCGGGTAGAGCTCCGCGTCCGGAGGCGGCGGGAGGGCGATGCCGCGCTCAGGGTCGAAGTCCCACAGGAACCGACGCTCCCGGATGCCCACCTTCTCCTCGATGCGCTCCGGCGACCAGCCAGGTACCGCCCGGGTGATCTTTTCGTTGCCCACCGCGCGGCGAGGAACGAAAGACCCGACACCCCGGAATCGCACGCGAACCAAATGAACTCCTCTGTAAAGGTCTGGCGGGAACGAAACCCACGTTTGACCCTTCTTCGGGAGCACGACCCGGGCCACAATCCAGGTGATGGAGATCATTGGCGCCCACCGCACCCCGCTGCTTCGCGTGCGCACCGCGGAATGCCGGGTGATCCAAACGTTTGGACACGGATCAAGACGGAGCCCGCTCGGCGCCCCGCGTGCTTCACGGGTGAAGCATGGGTAGTTCATCGGTGATGGGTGCCGCGGGGCTGGCGTCTGCCCGGGTCCACCGCGCCCTCCGCCGCCCTTTGCACGTGCAGGTCCTCCTCGAGCCCGCGCTCGCGGGGTGCTGGGCGGTGAACCTGAGCGAGACCGGCATGGGCCTCATCGCCCGGCCCTCCGCCGCCGGAGAAGGCCCGAAGGAGGGGCAGACCTGTCAATTGGAGTGGACGCTCCCCGGCAGCCGCGCGCGGATCCGGGCGCAGGGCCTGGTGCGGTGGCGGCACGACGCGCTGTCGCCCTCCGGCTCGGCGCCGCCCACGGCGCTGGGGGTGCAGTTCCTCAAGTTCGAAGGTGCAGATCTGCTCAAGCTCGTGCGCTACCTCGCGGCGCACCGGGTCCGGGTGGTGGCGGCGGGGCTCGAAGTCGCGCAGCGCGCCGCGCTCGCGGCCGCGCTGGGCGAGGACGTAGAGGTGCTGGAGACGGAGGGCCCGAAGGACGCAGAGGACGCGGCGCGGCGAGGAGACGTGGCCGCGTGCGTGGTGGGGCGGCCCGGCGCGGCGGGAACCCATGCGTTGCCGCAGGTCCTGTGGGCGGACCAGAACCCACGGGAGGTGGTCGCGCTCTTCAATGCCCGGCAGGTGCACTGCGCGCTGCCTGTGGATACGGACCCGGACACCCTGCGGCTCGCGGTCCACGACGCGTGCCGCGCGCACTGGGCGAGGCTCGAGGGGCGGGGCATGGAGCTGGAGCTCGAGCGCTACCGGGTGCGCGCGCGGGCGCGGCAGGCGTCCGCCCGTCACCCCGCGCAGGCGGAGGGGGGCGCGCCCGGGTTCGACAGCCCGAAGATGCAGCGGGTGCTGGAATTGGCGGGCGTGGTGGCGCCGCACCGGGTGCCGGTGCTGCTCGAAGGGGAGACCGGCGCCGGCAAGGAGGTGCTCGCCCGACGGGTGCATGCGCTCTCCGGACGCACCGGCGGCGCGTTCGTGGCGCAGGACTGCGGCGCGCTCACCGAGAGCCTCCTGGAGAGCGAGCTGTTCGGCCACGTGAAGGGCGCGTTCACCGGCGCGGTGGCGGATCACCCCGGGCTCTTCGTGCTCGCGGACGGGGGGACCATCTTCCTCGACGAGATCGAGAACACCACCCCGGCGCTGCAGGCGCGGCTCTTGCGCGTCATCGAGACCGGCGAGGTGCGGCCGGTGGGAGGGGCGACGGTGCGGCAGGTGGACGTGCGGATAGTCGCCGCCAGCAACCGGCGCCTGGAGGAGGAGGTCTCGCAGGGGCGCTTCCGGGCGGACCTCTACTTCCGGCTCAACACCTTCGTGGTGGAGGTGCCGCCGCTGCGCGAGCGCCCCGAGGACGTGTTGCCGCTCGCGCGGTATTTCCTGGGCGGGGCCAACGCGTCCTTCGACAGGACCGCGCAGGGGTTCGCGCCGGAGGTGGAGGCGCTGTTCTGCCGGCTGCCCTGGCGCGGGAACATCCGCGAGTTGCGCAACGTGGTGGAGCGCGCGGTCCTGCTGACGCCGCAAGGCGGGGTGGTGACCCTTCGGGAGTTGCCGGACGCGCTGGTGGCGCAGGCGGTGGCGGCCAGCGGGCTGGGCGGCGCTGGGGCCGGGAGCCCGAACACCTATGCAGAACGGCTGGCGGTGGCGGAGCGGGCCATCCTGCACGAGGCGCTGCGGCAGGCAGGCGGGGTCCTGCGGCGGGCGGCACAGGCGCTGCAGATGGACCCGGTGACACTTGCGCGGCGGGCCCGAAAGCTGGGGCTTCGATAGGCGGGGAGAGCCTTGTAGGGTGCCGCCCATGAGCGACGCCAACCTCCGCATCCCGCAGCCGGCCAACGAGCCCATCTTCAACTACGCCCCCGGATCTCCGGAGCGCGCGGCGCTGAAGGACGCGCTGGTGAAGCTCGCAGGGCAGAGGGTGGAGGTCCCGCTCTTCATTGGCGGCGAGGAGATCCGCACCGGGCGCGCCGCGGAGATCCGGATGCCGCACGCCCACGGGCATGTGCTCGGGACCTACCACCTCGGGGACTCGTCGCACGTGGGGAGGGCCATCGACGCGGCGCTGGCGGCGAAGAAGTCCTGGTCGCAGATGCCCTTCCACGAGCGGGCGGCCATCTTCCTGCGCGCGGCGGACCTCCTCGCCACGAGGCACCGGGCCGTGCACGCCGCGGCGACCATGCTCGGGCAGTCGAAGACCGCGTTCCAGGCTGAGATCGACACCCCGTGCGAGCTGGTGGACTTCCTGCGCTTCAACGTCCACTTCGCCGACAAGCTGCTGTCGGAGCAGCCGATTTCGCCGGCGCTGACCTGGAACCAGCTGGACTATCGGCCATTGGATGGCTTCGTCTTCGCCGCCTCGCCTTTCAACTTCACCGCCATCGGCGGGAACCTCCCCACCGCGCCCGCGCTGATGGGCAACACGGTGGTCTGGAAGCCCGCGCACAACGCCACCTTCTCCAACTGGTACGTGATGCAGCTTTTGCGTGAGGCGGGGCTGCCGGACGGGGTCATCAACTTCGTGCAGGGAGATCCGGCGCAGGTGTCCAACGCGTGCATCGGGCACCCGGACCTGGGCGGGGTGCACTTCACCGGCTCCACGTCCGTGTTCCAGCTGATGTGGAAGCAGGTGGGGGAGAACATCTCCCGCTACCGGCAGTACCCGAGGCTGGTGGGCGAGACCGGCGGCAAGGACTTCATCTTCGCCCACCCGAGCGCGAAGGCGGACCTGGACGCGCTGGCCGTGGCCATGGCCCGCGGCGCGTACGAGTACCAGGGACAGAAGTGCTCCGCGGCGAGCCGGGCGTACATCCCGAAGTCCCTGTGGCCAGAGCTTCGTGACCGGGTGGTGGGACTCATCTCCGAGATCAAGATGGGGGATGTGCGCGACTTCCGGAACTTCATGTCCGCGGTGATCGACGAGAAGTCCTTCGACAAGATCTCCGGCTACCTGGCGCACGCGAAGAAGGATCCGACGGTGAAGATCCTGGCGGGCGGGGAGGGCGACAAGCGCGAGGGCTGGTTCATCAAGCCCACCCTGATCGAGTCGCACGACCCGAAGGGCAAGCTGATGTGCGAGGAGATCTTCGGGCCGGTCCTGACCGTCTACGTCTACGACGACGCGAAGCTCGACGAGACCCTGAAGCTGGTGGACCAGTCCACCGCGTATGCCCTGACCGGCGCCATCTGGGCACGGGACCGCCACGCGGTGGCGCACATGTCCCGCGAATTGCGCCACGCGGCGGGCAACTTCTACATCAACGACAAGCCCACCGGCGCCGTCGTCGGCCAGCAGCCGTTCGGCGGCGGGCGCGGGTCCGGCACCAACGACAAGGCCGGCAGCGCCTGGAACCTGATGCGGTGGGTGTCCCCGCGCACCATCAAGGAGACGTTCGTGCCGCCCACGAAGTTGGGCTACCCGTTCATGGACGCGGAGTAGGGCTGGGCCATACTCGAAGGCCATGCGCACGCTCCTCTTGTTGATGGCCATGGCCGCAGCGCTTTGTTCCGGGTGCTTCCTGCCCTTGACCACGGGCGCGCCGCAGAGCGCGTCCACCCTGGGGAAGGGGAAGGCCGGCGGCGCGGCCTACGCGGAGTTCCCTTCGGTCAACCTGGCGGGGGTGGCCCGCGAAGGCACCGAGAACCCGTTGCCAGGTGTGGACGGTGACGCCGTCTCGGCGTCGATCAGCGGGGTCGCCCAGTTCTCCTTCGGGTTGACCGACTCGCTGGATCTGGAGCTCGGCGTCGAAGGGATGCTGTACCTGCTGCTCATCCCCCTGCCCACCGGCGCGCACGCGGGCCTTCGCTACCAGCTCGTGGACACGCCTTCCTGGAAGGTCGCGGTGGCCACCCGGGTGGGACACTCGAGGTTCACCGGCAGCAGCTCCATCTCGGGTGAGACGCGGCTGCGCTCCTTCAACGGGATGCTCTCCGGCGTGGCCCAGCTCACCACGATGCGCACCTTCCACCCCTCCGTCGCGCTCAGCCTCTACCCGTCGTATGTCACCCACACAGGCGCCGAACTGGGGCAGGGCGAGATGCTGACCCTCGCCGGCGCGCTCACCCTCAACCTGACCTTCGACCTGGGCCTGGTGGAGCTGACGCCCAACGTGGGGATGGTCGTCTTCCATTCGCCGCGCCTGCGGTCCGCGCGCGTCCTGCCCCAGGTGGGCCTGGCCTTCGCCTTGCGGAGCGGCAAGACCGCAGCGCCGCTCGAGCCCGCCCCCAGGCCTGCGCCGCCGCCCGCCGCGGCTCCGGCGCCGCCAACGCCACAGACACGACTCCCACAGCCGCCGGCCCCTCCGCCGCCGCCGGCCCCCTCGGAGGACGGGGAGGACCCGGTGACGCCCGGAGTCGTGCCGCTGTAGGCGCAACCAGCCGAGCAGGCTGAAGCATTGCCGCGCGTGCGTCCGGCGTGGTCAATTACACACGTGCAGCACTTCCTCGAGCTCGCTTTCAGCTTTCCGACGGCCATCTTCAGCACCGCGATGATGGTCTTCGTGGGCTACTGGCTCCTGGTGATCGTCGGCGCGGTCGGCTTCGACTTCGGGGTGGACGGCGCCATGGAAGCGAAGGCCGGGGCGGTGGACGGCGCGCTGGAGGCCAAGGCCGGCGCCCTCGAGGCGCTCAACGCCAGGTCCGGGCTGCTGTCGCTCCTGGGTTTTGGAACCGTGCCCGGGTCGGTGGTGCTGACGGTCTTGACCTTCTTCGCCTGGACGGCGTCCATGGCCGGCGCGTCGCTCTTCGGTTCAGGGCTGGCAGGGATCATCGGCACCGCGGGCGCATCGGTGGCGGTGACGCTGGTGGCGCTCTTGACCGCGGCGCTGCTCGCGGGCGTGGCCGTGAAGCCCCTGCGGCCGTTGTTCACCATTCGGGTGGCGCCCACGCGGCGGCAGCTTCTGGGCAAGGTGGCCACCGTGGTCTCCACGCAGGTGGACCACACCGGGCGGATGGGGCAGGCGGATCTCGCGGATGGCGAAGCCGGGCTCCTCCTCTCCATCTTCTGCGGCAAGGAGAACACCCTGAAGAAGGGGGACCGGGTGCTCATCCTCGACTACGACGAGGCGAAGGACTCCTACGAGGTCGAGCCGGTCGACTGGCTGCTCCCCGAGGAGCTGAACAGGCTCGAGAACCCCGTGGCGGCAGAGGCCATCGCCCGGGCGCACCTGAGGCAGCGTCTGGAGCGCTGAGCTGCACGGGCGGCAGATTGAATCCGCTGCCTCCCGCTTGATACGAACACCGCCGTCTTTCAACCCGAGGTACGAGGACACATGGACATCACGCCCTACACACCCTTCATCGGCGCGGCCGGCGCGGCGTTGGTCGGAATCACCGGCGTTGGGCTGATGGTGGTCAAGCTCTACCGCAAGGTCGACCAGGGCCGTGCCCTGATCATCAACCGCATCCGGGACGTGAAGGTGACGTTCAACGGCGGGATGGTGGTCCCCATCGTCTGGCGCGCGGAGCTGATGGACATCTCGCTGAAGACCATCGAGATCGACCGGCGCGGAAAGGAGGGCCTCATCTGCCAGGACAACATCCGGGCGGACATCAAGGTCACCTTCTTCGTGCGGGTGAACAAGACGCAGGAGGACGTGATGAAGGTGGCGCAGGCGATCGGCTGCGCGCGCGCCTCGGATCAGCGGACGCTGGAGCAGCTCTTCGTGGCCAAGTTCTCCGAGGCCCTGAAGACGGTGGGCAAGCGGCTCGACTTCGAGTCGCTCTACGCCGAGCGCGACCACTTCAAGGAGCAGATCATCAACGTCATCGGCAAGGACCTGAACGGGTACACGCTCGAGGACGCGGCGATCGACTTCCTCGAGCAGACGCCGATCGAGTTCCTGGACAAGGACAACATCCTCGACGCGCAGGGCATCAAGAAGATCACCGAGCTCACCGCGACGCAGAACATCCTCACCAACGACTTCCGCCAGGAAGAGCGCAAGGCCATCACCAAGCAGAACGTGGAGGCCAACGAAGCGGTGCTCGCGCTCGAGCGCCAGCAGTCGGACGCGGAGGCCAAGCAGAAGCGTGAGGTGGAGACCGTCCGCGCCCGCGAGATGGCCGAGACTGAGCGGGTGAAGTCCGAGGAGCACGCCCGCGCCCAGCTGGCGCGCATCAAGGCCGAAGAAGAGATCCTCATCAACGAGCAGAACAAGATGCGGCAGATCGAGGTCGCCCAGAAGAACCGCGAGCGCATCGTCGGCATCGAGGCGGAGAAGGTCGCCAAGGACAAGCAGCTGGAGGCGATCGTCCGTGAGCGTGAGGTGGAGCTGAACCGCATCGCCAAGGAGAAGGCGCTGGAGGTGGAGCGCAAGGCGATCGCAGATGTGGTCCGGACCCGCATCGTCGTCGACAAGTCGGTGGCGGAGGAGGAGGAGAAGATCAAGGACCTGCGCGTGCGCGCGGAGGCCACCCGGCAGAAGGACCAGATGGTCATCCACGCCGAAGCCCAGGCCCAGGAGCACCTGGTCAAGGAGATCAAGGCGGCGGAGGCCTCCGAGGAGGTCACCAAGATCGAAGCCCGCAAGAAGCTGACCACCGCCGAAGCGGACCTCGAGGCGGCGGACCGCTCGGCGCGCGCGAAGATCCGGCTGGCAGAGGGCATCCAGGCCGAGTCCGCGGCGGAGGGCCTGGCGGAGGTCCGCGTGAAGGAGGCGGACGCGCTGGCCATCGAAAAGAAGGGGCTGGCCGAAGCGCGGGTGGACGAGCAGAAGGGCCTGGCGCTGGTGAAGGTGCAGGAGGCCGAGGCCGTGGCCATCCAGAAGCGCGGCGAGGCAGAGGCGTCCGCCATTCAGGAGAAGCTCGAGGCCGAGGCGCGCGGCCTGGCGGAGAAGGCCACCGCCATGAAGGCGCTCGACGGCGTGGGCCGCGAGCACGAGGAGTTCCGGCTCAAGCTGCAGAAGGAGCGGGACGTGGAGATGGCGGCCATCGACGTCCGCCGGCAGATCGCCGAAGCGCAGGCCCGCGTCATGGCCGAGGCCATGGGCAACGCGAAGATCAACATCGTCGGGGGCGACGGGCAGTTCTTCGACCGCTTCGTGAAGGCGGTGTCCCTGGGCCAGTCCATGGACGCGGCGGTGGACCAGTCGTCCTCCCTGCAGACGGTCTTCAAGGACTACCTCTCCGGCGAGAAGAGCCTCCCGGAGGACTTGAAGGACATCCTCTCCCGGCCCGGGCTGCCGCAGGACGCGCAGAACGTGGCCCTCACCGCGCTGCTCGCGAAGATGGCGCAGCAGTCCGGCACCCCGCTCGCCAGCCAGCTCAAGGCCGCGGCCGAGCCCGAGACCAAGCGCTAGCCCGAAGGGCCAGGGAGACACACCATGGCGGCCGAGACCCCGAACGCGCAGGACGCGGCCGGGGCCGGGCAGGAGCACCTCGAGGGCGGCAGCTACGAGGTCATCCGCGCGCGGC
>CAZQVZ010000148.1:5422-12934 GCA_964596895.1 uncultured Myxococcaceae bacterium | reverse complement strand
GTTGCGCATCTGCATCCTCGCGCCGAAGCGGCCCATGATCTTGTCGGTCAGAGGCCCGAAGAGCTGCTGCGCCCAGAGCATCAGCGTGCCCTGCAACATCACCGGCACCTCCTTGCTGTTGGGCTTCTTCGCCACCTTCACCACCGCCTTCGCGGCGACGTCCGGGTGGTAGGTGGGCGGGACCGGCTGCGGCGCGGTCTCGAAGTGCGACGGGGCGTGCGCGAACATGGGCGTGGCCACCGACGGCACCAGGATGGCCGACACGTCGATGCCCGTCCCGTACAGCTCCAGCCGCAGCGCCTCGGACCAACCGAACTGCGCGTGCTTGGACGCGGTGTACGCGGACAACAGCGGCGCGGCCCCCACGCTCAACATCGACGCGACGTTGATGATGTGGCCCGACTTCTGCCGCCGGAAGTGCGGCAGCACCGCGCGCGCGAACCGCATGGACCCGAACGCGTTCACGTCGAAGGTGCGCTGGATCTCATCCCACCGGAGCTGGTCGAAGTAGCCGTACGCCTGCACCGCGGCGTTGTTCACGAGGATGTCGATGCGGCCGTACCGCTCGAGGCAGGCCTCCACCGCGGCGAGCACCCGCCCGTCGTCGGTGACGTCGCATTCGAAGGGGTGGGCTTCGGCGCCCTTCGCGCACAGCTCCCGGCACAGCAGCTCCAGCGCCTCTCCCCGCCGGGCGACGACGAGGAGCTTCACCCCCTCCTCCGCCAACCGCACCGCCGCCTGCCAGCCCACACCGCTGGATGCACCGGTGACGAGCGCCACCTTGCCCTTCAAGTCCACCTTCGCCATGTCCCCCCCCCCCCGCTCTTACGAAAGACGCCTCATGCCGGCGCCATGCGGACCGCGCGCCCGCCCTTCGACTTCTCACCCCTCCGAAGCTGCGCCACCTGCCGGTAGAGCGCGTCATGCCGCGCGCACAGGGTCTGGAAGGTCAGCTCCCGCTCGACGTACGCCCGCGCCCGTTCGCCCATCCGCCGCGCTGCGTCCGGCGCCTCCAGCACCCGGGTGAACGCCGCCGCCAACGCGTCCGGTTCATGCCGGGGCACCACCAGGCCGCTCACCCCGTCGTCGATCAGATCCGGGTTGCCGCCCACCCGCGTCACCACCATGGGGAGCCTCGCCGCCATGCCTTCGATGACCGCGTTGGACAGCCCTTCGGCGCTCGAGCAGAGGACGCCGAAGGTCCCGCGCGCGAGGATGGCGGGCACGTCCAGGCGGTGGGACAGGAAGTGCGCCCGGTCCGCCACGCCCAACTCCACCGCCAATGCCTGCAGTTCGGGCACCCGGGGCCCGCTGCCCACCAGGTACGCGTGCAGCGTTCGCCCCGCCGCCTTCAGCTTCGCCAGCGTGGCCAGGAGGTCCTCCTGCCGCTTCACCGGGTGCGCCATGTTGGCCACGTGCACCACCACCGGCGCGCCGTGCGTGTCTGGCAGGGGCGCGCGCAACGGCTCCGCCATCCGCTGGTCGAACCTCGGGAGGTCGATGCCGTTGCGGATGACGCTGATGCGTTCGGCCGAGAGGCCCTCCTCCTCCACCAACATCGTCTTGATGGCCGCCGCGTTGGCGATGACGTGGTCCGCCATCTTCGTGCACGCCACCAGCGCCTTCCGCTGCAAGGGCGTGTGGAAGTGCGCCAGGTCCAGCCGCCCCACCACCAGGCCCACGCCGGCCAGCTTCGCCGCCGGGCCCGCCAGGAGCGTGGTGTAGAAGTCGTGCGCGTGCACCACGTGCACCCGGTGCTCCCGCAGCCAGCGCGCGAGCTTCGAGATCTGCACGAGCGTGTTCGGCTTCTTCACCGACCCGTGGAAGGAGAACTCTGCCGGAAGGTGCCCCATCCGCCAGACGTCCTCCAGAAGCGGCCCTGCGTCCTGGGTCACCGCCACCCGGATGTCGTAGCGGGACGGCAGCCCCCGCAGAAGCTCCAGCACCTGCCCCTCGGTCCCGCCGATGTGAAATGACCGGACGAACTCGACCAGCCGGATCTCCTGCTGGCGGCGGACCTCCTCCTCCCTCCTCATGCCCGGGCCTCCTCCCACGGGTTCGACAGCGGTGGCGGCGGACGCGGCGTGGAAATCAACGCTGAAGCCGAAGCCGCCTCCCTCCGCAGAATCCGGTCCGCCGCGCCCGCGAGCGCGAACAGCACGTAGAAGTGCGCGGACACGGTGTAGCCAGAGAACAGGTTGCAGACGACGTAGCCGCACACCGCCGCGGCGATGCCGTTGGCGAGCCAGGCGTTGGTGCGGCTGCGGCTCGCGGAGAACGCGCCACCCGCCGCGCCGCCGGTGAAGATCAGGAACAGCAGGAGCCCCACGAAGCCCAGCTCCCCCACCACGTCCAGGTAGACGTTGTGCGCCACGTACGCGGTGGTGGCCTCCGGCGGCGCATACAGCGGCCACGCGTAGCGGAAGCCGCCCAGCCCCACGCCCACCAGCGGGTTGTCGGTGCTCATCTTCGACGCGACCTCCCACGCATAGACGCGGCCCATGGCCGACGCGTCCTCGTGGAAGTCCGTCACCGTCTCGTTGCGCTGCCAGAAGGTGGACGGCGCGAACAGGACCAGCGCTATCGCCAGCACCCCGGCAGTGATGAGCGAGCTCATCCGGCGCGAGCGCTCGAGGAAGATCCACACGCCCATCGCCACCACCAGGCCAATGAAGCCGCCGCGCGAGTGGCTGTAGACGATGGCGGTCACGGCCAGGCCACCGGCGAGCACGCACAGCCCCCGCATCAGCCAGGGCGTCTGCCGCCGCACGAGGAACGCCACCGCCAGGGGGACGATGAGCCCCAGGTTCATCGCCATGTGGTTGGGGTCTGCGTACACCCCCAGCCAGCCGGCGCGGTACCCCTCCACCAGGTACTCCCCGCGGTTGTACGCGGCGATCACCTGGTACGAGGTGACGATGGACGAGAGCACCATGGCCCCCGCGAAGATCGCCAGCCGCCGCCAGGTGGTGACCACGTTCACCAGGGTCAGGTAGACCGCCACCAGCTTCAGGATCTCGATGGCGTGGGGCTGCGTCTCCTCGGGGTTGATGGACCAGCTCATCGACGCCAGCGCCAACAGCCCGAAGCCCACCAGCGCGATGCCGCGCATGCCATCGAAGTAGAACGGCTCGCGCTTCACCAACCGACGAAGCAGCATCAATGACGCCGCCAACACGGACGAGACGAACGCGAGCCGCAACGGCTCCAGCGCCTCGATCCACATCGACGGGATCGTGTACATCACCACTGCGAACACGGTGAGCGCCGCGAAGGCGATGCCATCGCGGGACCCCGCCGCCGCTCTCTCCTCGACGCCCATGTGGCCCGGCAAATAGCAGCCGCCATGCCACGCAGACTTCGCCGCACCGCCCGTGGTTTCAGCAGGTTGCGCCGCTCACTGGCCTCAAGCGCCCCCCGAGGCTGAAAGGGCTACAGGCTCTGGGCCACCTGGGTGGGAACGATCTCACCCACCTGGGCCGGAACCTTTCCCTCCGCCAGCCAGAGCGGACCCCACTCTTCGCAGAGCCTGCGCAACAGCGCGTCCGCCAACAGACACGCCTCCGCCGCCGCGGCTTCGTCCGCCGCCTGTCGAAACGCCGCGTGCACCCTCAAGGTCGCCTCGGGGTTCACCTTCGGCGCGGCCTGCGTCCCGGTGATCAGGCGGCCAAACAGGTCGGAAAGGCGTTGGGGGGGGACCGGCGCCACCTTCGCCTCGCCGTCGAGGACCGCGTGCGCAGCCGCTGCCGCCAGGAGCCGCTCGGTGCCCAGCACCTCCAAAGGATGCGCGAAGCGGGACAGCCGCTCCCGCGCGGTGGCTTCGTCCCCGCCGAGCAGCCCCCGGAACAGCGCCACCTGCACCCGCGCCCGCTCCACCCGCTTGTGCGCTTCGTCCAGCTCCCGCCGGGACCTGAAAGGCACCGGGTCCGCGCCCTCCACCGGCAGCGCGCGCAAGGGCCGCTTCCGCCGCAGCGCGCCCAGCACCTCCTGCAGGGCAGAGAGGGTGAGCCACGTCTGGCCCAGGTGAGACAGCGGCTCCTTCCACAGCCGGTCCGCGGCGAACTTGAGCTGGAGGGTGAGGGAGAAGCCGACCCCGAAGATCTTCTGGGTGGGCAGCTCCCGCACGCACTCGGTCGCCAACCCGGGGTCTGCGCCGCACAGGTGCTCGAGCCCCAACGCCAGGTAGTCCCGCGCCATGCCGCCCACCCGCCGCACCGCGTCCAGGTCCCCTGGGTCCTGCACCTCCGCCATCAGCACCGCGTTGGAGAGGCTGCGCAGCTCATCTTCGAGGTTTTCGCGCTCCAGCTCGTCCAGGCCCCGGAGCGCGGCCTCCACCCAGTCCACCCGGCCCGAAGGGGCTGCCAGCGACTGCGCGTCCGCCTTCTTCCCTGGCGCAGGTCCCTTCACGGTGTTCGGATCCACGAACGCGAAGAGCGACACCGCCTCCTGCAGCGACGGGAAGCCCAGGTCCTCGAGCCGCGCGGCGCGGAAGCGGTAGGCCACCTCCTCCAATTCGGACGGCAGCTCCCAGCGGGTCGCCTCCAGAAGCCGCGTGGCCTCGAAGGGCCCGCGCGAGAAGAGGTCCTGCAGGAGCGCCCGCAGGCCGGAGAGCTCCACGCCCTCCACGTGCAGTTCGAGGAGGTAGCGCCCCTCCGGCGACTCCATGGTCACCCCCGGCGGGTTCACGTCCGGGTTCTCTTCGAGGTCATGCACGGTGACGAAGGCGCGCAGCAGGTGCTCCACCACCTCCAGGTCCACCGCGTCGAGCTTCTTGAGGAAGTCCTCCTGTTCGGCGCCTGCGCGCGCGGCGCGGAGCCAGGTGAGGACCTCGTGCGGGTCGAGCCGGTCCCGCCGCCACGCGCCCAGATCCACGAAGCTGCGGAACTGGGAGGGCGACGCGAGCTGGACGATCTCGGTGGCGTCCTGCAGCCCCACCTCGACGATGGCGTAATAGAGGTCAGGCGCCGGCAGGCTGCGCACCAGCGCCTTCGCGTCCTCCGCGTCGATCAGCGCGTCCAGCTTCTGCCTGGCAGGGAGCCGCGCCAGCGTCCTGCGCGCCTTCTCCAACTCGGCCTTCTTGTCCCGTCCGTTCCCCTGCCCCACGTGCCTCTTGCTCCTAGCCGATCTGGCACTTCCAGTTGACGTCGAAGGACTTCAGGACGGGAGAGGTCTCGCCGTCGTTGGAGAGCAGCACGAACTCCACCCGCAGAAGCGCTCCGTACGGAACCCCCGCCGCCGTGAGATCAGCCGGCGACGTGGTGAACGGTCCGTAGCGCGGGGTGGCCGGGTTGTCGAGATCCGCCTGCGTGGCGCCCACCTTCACGAAGACCTGCACGCTCGTGCCCGCGGGCACGGCGGCATCCCACGTCACGAACCGCCACTGGGTGGTGGGGCCGCAGCCTTCGAAGATCTGAAGGTAGGTGCCCCGCGGCGCCGTGAACTTCCGCAGCGCGTACCCGGTGAAGTCCGAGTACGTGTACAGGTTGCCCGGCTGGTTGGGGGTCTTGAGGATCTCGCCCGTGGTGGGGTGCACGCGGATCGCGTTGCCGCTGTGGTTGTTCACCCAGACGTTCCCGTCCGAATCGAGGCCCACCCCGATGCTGGTGTGGGTGGTCCCATCCGTGGCGTCGATGAAGTTCGCCGGCCCGCCGGGCGTGTTGAAGGGCCGGACGGCGCCGGTCTCCGCGTCGAAGGCGATGAGCTGCGCGGCGCCGGCGCCGGTGGCGTTGGTGGTGGCGCTCATGAAGACCGTGCCCCCTTCGTCCACGGCCACGCCGCGCCCGCGCCCGAAGCCCGTCCCCGAAGGGCTCTGCAGTCCGCCGAAGTCGAACTTCGTCCACTGCCCGGTGGCGTGGTCATAGCGGCTGACGTACGGCCCCAGCCACCCGGCCAGCCACACCCGGTTCTTGCCGTCCACGGTCACGCCGTAGCTGGCGGTCTGGGCCTCGAAGAAGATGTTGTCGCTCACCAGCGTGCCGGTGGTGGTGTCTACCAGCGCCAGCCGAGACTGCAGCGCGTCCACCACCCACAGGCGCTGCAGCCCGTCCACCGCGGCGCCGTAGGGGCCGGAGGTGAAGTTCGGGAAGGTGATGGCCAAAGGCCCGCCCGGCTGGCCGTTCACCGGGGTGATCTGTCCGTTGACGGGATCCAGGCGCACCACGCCCTTCTGGTTCCAGACGCCCACCCACACCGCGCCGGCCGAGCCTTCGACGCCGAGGCTGATGGCCAGCGCCCGCGCCTTCACCCCGCCGGTGGTGCCGCCCACCTCGGTGGAGAAGAGGATGCACTCGTCGTACTGGGAGGGGTCCGCCCAGTTGGCGGGGAAGATCATCTCGCCGTCGGCGGGGTGGGTGCTGATGACGCCGTCGCCGTTGAGGTCGCGGCTGGTCTGGATGACGCCGTCGCCGTTCCGGTCCACGCAGTCCTCTTCGGTGTTGGCGATCTTGGTGACCGAGCCCATCACCCCGTTGCCTTCGGCGCGGTTGGCCACCCAGACGTCGCCGTACAGATCCACCGCGGTGCGGCTGGGGTTGTTGGCGAGGTTCCCGGCGAGCGTGCCCAGCGTGTTCCCGAGCCCGTCCCTGGGCACGACCGAGTGGTAGCGGCCCACCTCCTTCGCGGTCTGGGTGTCGAACTTGGAGACGGTGCCGGCGGCGTTGTTGGCGATCCAGGCGAAGTGCAGCTGCACCTCGGCGGAGTTGAGGACCAGGTGTCCGTCCGGATCCACGGTCACCCCGTCGCCGGTGCCAGTGGGCGTGCCTCCCGCCCCGCCGTCGAGCACGAAGCCCCCGGGCGGAATCCCGGTGGTGGTGGACCCGTCGCCTGCGTCGGTGACGCCGCCGTCTTCCGGCTCGCCCCCGTCTTTGCCCCCGGTCGGGGCGCCGCCGTCCTTCTCGGGGGTGGTGCTGCTTCCGGGGCAGGAGCAGCCCGCGCCCTGGGCGAGGACGAAGCCGAAGGCGATGAGGAGAGTGAGACGTGCGCGCACTGACATGGAGACCTCGGGCCCGGAAGGAGCCGTCAGTGTCCGCGCGCGCCTACGGCTGCGTCAACGCAGGAGCACGTCGAGCAGGGTCTCCCACATCTCGTCGACGCCGAGTTTCTCGACGGATGAGAAAGGCGCCACCATTTCCAGAGGCAACTCCAGGTCCTGCGCCAGCGCCTGCATGCGCGGCTTGCGGCGGGCCTTGTTGAGCCGGTCCATCTTCGTCGCCGCGACGAGCACGCGCGGCGAGCGCTCGCTCAGCCACGCGAGGACCTCATGATCTTCGGGGGTGGGCCCCACTTCGGCGTCGATGATGCTGACCACCACCTGCAGCTGCTGGCGCTTCTGCAGGTAGGTCTCGATCATCTTCTGCCAGCTCGCCCGTTCGGACTTGCTGACCTTGGCGAAGCCGTAGCCCGGCAGGTCCGCGAGCCGCACCGTGTGCCGCTTCTTGCCCCGCTCGAGGTCCACGTCGAAGAAGTTCAGCGTGCGGGTGCGGCCGGGCGTGTTGGAGACGCGCACCAGCTTCC
>CAZQVZ010000148.1:0-5412 GCA_964596895.1 uncultured Myxococcaceae bacterium | reverse complement strand
GGAGCGGCCCACGAAGGCCACCTCCGGCAGCGTGCCCTCCGGATAGCCCTTCTCTTCGACGGCGGTGATGACGAACCGCGCGTCCAGGACCCTGATCACCGCGTCACGTCCGGGAGCTGGCCGCCGGCTGCGGACGCCAGGGCCGCCTTCACGTCGCCGTGGACCTTCGGCGCTGCGCCCTGCTTCTTCGGTGCAGGCTTCTTCGCCGGCGCGGGCGGGGTCTTCTGCGGCTTTCCGCGGCGCGCGCGCTCGGCGCTCCAGTGGTCGATGAGGCGGAGCTTCTCGGCGAAGTCGAAAGGCTGCAGCGACGGGGACGACGCGTCATGGCAGGCGCGGCACATCCGCTCCGACGGATCCTGAAGGCCCACCAGCCGGGAGAGCTCCGGGTCCTTCATCACGTACTCCGGCGAGTAGTGCTGGCCAGCGCCATGGCAGGTCTCGCAGGTGACCGCCGCCACCTCCCGCTCGCGCAGGTCCGGCGCGTGACAGGTGACGCAGCGGGCGTCCTTCTGTGCCTGCGGCGAGAGCGACTCCAGCGCCCGCGCGTGCTTGGAGGCACGCCACGCGTCGTAGGCTTCGGGGTGACAGGCCTTGCAGGACTCGGCGCCCACGAACTCCTGCGCGGAGGCGGCGGCGGAGAGCATCAGGGCACAAGCTGCCAGGGCGGCGCGCATGGAGGGTGTCTACCTGCGCCCATGGGCCCGGGCAAGGCTACACTTGCCGGGCATGACCGCCCCTGTGAACCGCCCCTGGCCCGAAGGCATCCGCGTGGTCGGGCTGACCGGCGGCATCGCCTCGGGCAAGAGCACCGTGTCCGCCATGCTGAGGGAGGAGGGGGCGAAGGTCATCGACGCGGACGAGGTGGCGCGGGCGGTGGTGGTGCCCGGCTCGGAGGGGCTCGAGGCGGTGGCCCGTCGTTTTGGACACGTGCTCGCGGAGGACGGCCGCCTGGACCGGGCGAAGCTCGGGGCGCGCATCTTCGGGGACCCTGCCGAGCGGGCGGCCCTCAACGCGCTGCTCCACCCGCGCATCCAGGCCGAGGTCCAGAGGCAGGTGAAGGCGCTGCACGAGGCGGGAGGGAAGGTGGCCATCTACGACGCGCCGCTGATCGTCGAGAACGGCCTGCAGGCCCTGTTGGACGGGCTCATCGTGGTGGCGGTGCCGCAGGCGGTGCAGAAGGCGCGGCTCCGCGCGCGCAACGGCCTGTCGGAGGCGGAGGCCCAGGCCAGGCTGGACGCGCAGCTCCCACTGGAAGACAAGGTGCGGCACGCCACCTGGGTGGTGGACAACGCCGGGTCCCTGGAGGCCACGCGCGCGCAGGTGAGGCGAATCTGGGAGGCCATTGGGGCGTAAGGCCCTATGCTCCCGGCCGTGAGCGGGTACTTCGTCACCGGGTTCCCCGGGTTCATCGGCAAGCGCCTCGTCGAGCACATCGCGAAGGTGGAGCCGGACGCGCACATCTTCCTGCTGGTCCAGCCCAAGTTCATGAAGGACGCGCGCAAGTACGCGGACCGGCTGCGCGGCGCGAAGATCGAGCTTTTGTCCGGCGACATCGTGGACATGCACCTCGGGCCCTCCGGTGAGGAGTACAACCGGGTGTGCGAAGAGGTGACGGACATCTTCCACCTCGCCGCCATCTACTACCTGGGGATCACCCGGGAGACGACGTGGCGGGTGAACGTGGACGGCACGCGCAACGTGCTGGAGCTCGCGCGGGACTGCCAGTCCTTGCGCCGGCTGAACCACTTCTCCACCTGCTACGTGTCCGGAGATCGCGTCGGCGTCATCGCCGAGGACGAGCTGGACCTGGGGCAGCACTTCCGCAACGCCTACGAGGAGACGAAGTTCCAGGCGGAGAAGCTCGTCCGCAAGGCGGCGCAGACCCTGCCGGTCACCATCTACCGCCCGTCCAGCGTGGTCGGTGATTCGCGCACCGGGGAGATAGACCGGTTCGAAGGCCCCTACTACCTCGGCATCCTCCTGGTGACCTCGCCCCTGTCGGTGCCGCTGCCCCTGCCCGGCAACGGCGTGGCGCCCCTGAACGTGGTGCCGGTGGACTTCGTGGTGGAGGCCACCTGGGCGCTCTCGAAGGATCCGCGCGCGGTGGGCAAGACCTTGCACCTGGTGGATCCGAACCCCATGAGCGCGCGCCGGGTGTACGAGCTCATCGCCGAGCGGGCCAACCGAAAGCTGCCGCGCTTCAACCTGTCCGCGAAGGCGGCGGACGTGATGCTCAGGCTGCCTTTTCTGGAGAGGGTGGCGAGACCCCAGCGGGCCGCCATCAGCTACGTGAACCACCTGGCCATCTACAACAGCCACAACACGCTGGCGCTTCTGGAGGGGACGGGGATCCAGTGCCCGCCGCTCTCCACGTATCTGGACAAGCTCGTGTCCTACGTCCGGGACTACTACCGGCGCCGGCGCGAGGAGAAGTCAGAGGTGGATGATCCGCTGGATCGTCCCACTGCAGAGGACTGAGGACTCATGGACCGGAACTTCAAGGCGGGTGACGCGTTCACCCACACGCGGACGTGCGAGCCGTACGCGCCCATCTACTACGCGGCGGCTTCAGGCGACTTCAACCCCATCCACCTGGACCCGAAGGTGGGCGAGGCCGCGGGATTGGGCGGCGTCATCCTCCACGGGATGTGCACCATGGCGTGGGCGGTGGAGGCCACCGTTCAGTTCCTCGGGGACCCCGGGAAGCTGCGGAAGTTCCGGGTGCGCTTCTCCCGGCCGGTGGCGCCGGGAGACACCGTGACCTTCGAGGGCAAGGTGACGGGCGTGGAGGGCGGCGTCGTGCAGGGTGAGCTTTCAGCCAGGAACCAGAAGGGCGAAGACGTGCTCAAGGGCGCGTCGTTCGAGGCCGTCCATGGCAATTGATCCATCCAACGTCGGCCGCGAGTACGGCCCGTTCAAGTACGAGGTGGGGCTGGAGAAGCTCCGCGAGTTCGCGTTCGCCGTCGCCGGCGGTGTCCCCTCCTCCTCCTTCGGCGGTCGCCCCCCGGAGGGGCTCAATCCTCTCTTGTGGGACGAAGACGCCGCGAAGGCCGGTCCCTACGGCGCCGTGATTGGCTTCCCGACCTTCGCTGCCAACTTCGCCATGCGGCCGTTCACCGAAGCGGTGACCGATCCGCGGCTGGGCATTGATCTGGTGAAGCTCGTCCACGGCGAGCAGGAGTTCGAGTTCCTCGAGCCCGTGCGCGCAGGCGACGTGCTGGTGACCAGCGGCACGCTCACGAAGATCTTCGAGAAGGCCAACATGGACTTCGTCCAGATGGTGACCGAGTCGAAGAACCAGCACGGCCGCATCGCGGTGCGCGCCACCTGGACCGCCGTCATCCGGCGCTGATCACACCCTCTTCGAGCAGCTGGGCGAGGATTCTGGCGGTGTCCAGCCGGCTCATCCCGCACACCTCGAACAGGTCCTCGAACCGGACCTGGCCGTCTATTTGCGCGAGCACGAAGCCGGCGCGGTGATCGAGGTTCAGCCAGATGATCTCGTCGTCCTTGAGCAGGACGGTGGGGCACGCCTCCATGGCGCCGAGCTTGGACTCGTACATGGTGAGCAGCACCCCTTCGCTGCGCTCCCGCATCTTCGTCACTTCGGGATCGTGCGGCGCGAGCTGCCCGGCCTTGAGGATGAGCTCCATGGCGCCGGAGTGGTCATCCAGCTCCAGCAGGTCCTTCGCGCCCTGAAGGAGCGTCTGCACCTCTTCGCGCAGGGGGTCCTCCTCTTCCGGCGGGGACGCGGTCTCCGAGGCGGCCGGCGGCGCCACCATGTCCATGGCGTCCCCCATCCCCGGGCGGATCTGGCTGATGTGCACGCCGGGGTTGGAGTGGGAGTCCCAGGCGCTGGTGCGCTGTTCGTCCCGGGCGTCCTCGTCGTCCTCGAAGGTCACCAGCATCGGTGAGGACTCCGGCTCGGGCAGCGGGATGGCGGGGGGATCCTGGTACGGCTCAGGCGCCACTGCCGCGACCTTCGGAATGACCGGAGCAACCACCGGCGGCGCAACCGGCGCCGCTGCAGCAGGCCCGACGGAGGGAACGGCGGGCGTGGAGAACCCCGCGGCGGCGCCCCAATCCATGTCGAACACCGGCTGCGGCGCCGGGCCGGAGGGCGCAGCCTGGGCGCCCCCGGGTGAAGGCGCCGCGGCGCGCGCGAGCTGCGCCGCCCGGTCGTTCTGGGGGTCCAGCTTCAGCGCCTGCTCAAAGAGGCGGCGCGCGCCGTCCACGTCGCCGCTCATCTGCAGCCACAGGCCCGCCTCCACCAGCTGCCCTGCCCGCTCCCTGCTCATGCCCGGCCGCCCATGCGTTGGATGACGCCTCGGAACAGGTTCAGCGTCCGGGCCATCTGATCCTGGCTGTCGACGATGGCCGACAGGTTGTTCTGCTCCATCGCCCGCTTCGCTTCCGCCACGCCCTTCTCTGCCTTGGCGAGCACGTCCACCCCGAAGTCGGAGCCGGAGGTGATCTGCCGGACCTGCGGCAGCAGCTCATTGACCTCGCGCAGGGTCCCCTCGAGCTCGCTCTTGCGGGCCTTCACCTCTTCAGAGACGCGGGCCTCCAGCATGTAGTCCCGCTGCTCGTCCATGATCCGCTTGAGCTCCTCTTCGGTGAGGCCGCCCGTCGCGGTGACGGTGATGGACTGCCGCTGCCCGGTCTCCTTGTCCCGCGCGGAGACCGAGAGGATGCCTTCTGCGTTCACGTCGAAGGTGACGTCAATCTCCAGCTCGCCCCGGGGCGCCTGGCGCAGGCCGGTGAGGATGAACTCGCCCAACAGCTCGTTCTCGTGGGCGACGTCGCTCTCCCCCTGCAGGACCATGATCTTCACCGTGGTCTGGTTGTCCTTCGAGGTGTTGAAGACCTCCGACACGCTCGTGGGCACGGTGGTGTTCTTGGGGATGAGCCGGCGCACGTACCCACCGGCGATGGCCACGCCCAACGACTGCGGGGTGACGTCGAGCAGCAGGACCTCGCCCTGGTCCGCCACCAGCGCGTTGGCCTGGATCCCCGCGCCGAGCGCGACGACCTCGTCGGGGTGCACGCCCTTGCACGGCTCGCGCTTGAAGAAGGCGCGGACGGTCTCCACCACCTTCGGCATCCGGGTCATCCCGCCGACGAGGATGATCTCCTTGAGATCCACCGGCCGGACCTTCGCCTCCGAGAGGACCTGCTCGCAGATCTTCAGGGTCCGCTCCACCAGGTCCCCCGTCAGCTCCTCCAGCTTCGCCCGGGTGAGCACCTGCTGCAGGTGCAGCGCGGCGCCGCCGCCGGGCGGGGTGGAGATGAAGGGCAGGTTGAGCTGCGCCTACTTCGTGGAGGACAGCTAGATCTTCGCCTTCTCCGCTGCGTCTTTCAGGCGCTGCAGCGCCATCCGGTCCTTGCGCAGGTCGATGCCGTGCTCCTTGG
>CAZQVZ010000147.1:0-12949 GCA_964596895.1 uncultured Myxococcaceae bacterium | reverse complement strand
ATGCGCCTGCGCGGCCGGCGGCGGCGGCGGCGGCGGCGGGGCGCGAGGCGGCTCGGGCGCAGGTTCAGGCTCGCGCTCGGGTTCGCCGTTCGCCTGGGCCTCGGGCTCCGCGCGGGCGGCCGGGGGAGCTCCGAAGGGGAAGTCGTCGGGGAGGGCGTCCGGCGCCGGCGGCAACTCCGGCAAGGCGCCGGCCGGCGCGTCCTTCGACTCGGGGGCGGTCTTCTTCGACGGGGACTCGGCCTCTGCCTGCGGCGCGTCCGCAGACTTCGAGGCCTTCTTGCCGCTGCCCATGATCAGGGTGAACAGCAGCGCGAGCCCGAAGAGCCCACCAAAGGCGAACACCGCCACCCGCTGGTAGTCCGCCAGCGCCGCGAAGAGCGCGCCCGACGGAGCGATGGCGGCGACCTCGAAGGCGGTGCCGGGCAGCGGCTGCCGCACGCCGAGCCACAGGGGCGCCTGTCCCCCGGTGTAGTCGGTGTCGGTCACCAGGAAAGGCAGCTGCAAGGGCCCCAGCGTCGAGAGCGCGCCGCGTTCAATGATGTCCGGCTTGCCCACGCGGAGGTTGTCCGCCTCCTTCTCCACCCTGGCCGCCTGCGCGCCCGCGGCGTGAAGGACCTTGCCGTCCCTGAGGAAGGCCAGCGCCGACAGCCCGGTCTGCGTCACGGCGCGCTCCAGCATCTGCGCGGAGAGGAGCGGCCCGCCCACGACGACGGTGCCGAGGGTCTTGTCTCCCGCGAGCACCGGCAGCGAATGGAAGTAGTACGGCGTTTCGCCCACGTCCTGGCCCAGGCCTTCTGAGCCCGCCTGCGCGAGCGCCGCCAGGTCCAGGGCGCCCTCTTCGAGCGCGGCCTCACCGCGGGCGGCGACGCTGCCCGCTTCGTTCACGAGCGCCAACACCCCGTCCGCCCGGAGCTCCTCCGGGAGCGCCTGCGCGAGCAGCGCGCGGAAGTCCGCGAGCAGCTCCGGCGTAGGCGCCTCCACCTTGCCACCGCGGCCCGGCTGCAGGAGCGCCAGCGCGGGACCGGTTCCGGCCACGTCCAGCGCCATCCGCTGGAGCTGGAGCTTCCGCGCCTGTACCTCCAGGGTCACCACGTGCGGCGCGAGCGCGGTCCGCTCCTGCGCCAGCTCCACGGCGCGGGCGGTGACGGCCGGCGTCAACAGGTAGAGGTGTGCGGCCCAGAGGACCAATGCCGCCAACGCGAAAACCAGAAACTTGACCCGAGCCATCGCCATCCCAAGTAGTTGAAACGAGGGCTCGCTTATAGCTTCTGGGTGGGACCCCATCAACGATCCCACCCGGGCGTGCGGCCGAGCTACCGGATGGGCGTCAGGTCCGTGGGCGCTTCCTCGTAACGGCGGTCCTGGTTCTTCTCCACCTGGCGGCGCACGCTCTTCTCGAGTCTGTCCCGGGCGAGATCGATGGACTTGTAGATGTCCTCGGAGACCTCGGTGACGTGCATGGCCTGGCCGCGCGGGATGCGGAAGGTCACGCTGCACTCCTTGTCGTTGCCTCCTTTGGGACCGTTGATGTCCCTCAGGTGGATCTCCAGTTCGGCGGCCTCGTCGTCATAGAAGCGGCTGATGGGGTCCACCAGGTGCCTCTGGACATGGGACTTCAGCGCATCCGACAGCTCCAGGTGAACTCCCCTCACATTCACTTTCATGGGCATCCTCCACATACTAAGGGTGCGCAGCAGCGGACCGTTGCGGCACCCTTGACGCGCCGCGGGGCTTCTGGCCGGCGCGCAGGACAGCAGGCGGGCACGACCCGCC
The DNA here is from genome assembly GCA_964596895.1 of uncultured Myxococcaceae bacterium. Classification (GTDB taxonomy): domain Bacteria; phylum Myxococcota; class Myxococcia; order Myxococcales; family Myxococcaceae; genus JAFAFL01. The sequence goes on along the minus strand of CAZQVZ010000147.1, from coordinate 11,176 downwards.
GGGAGGATGGGGATGAAGTACTGCACGCAGTGCGGCTCGGAGTACGAGGACGGTGTCACCACCTGCGCAGATGACGGCTCCCAGGAGCTGGTCTCGCTGGAGGAGATGCACAGGCGGGGCCTCATCACCCAGGAGGAGCGCGACACCCGGAAGTTCGTCCGCGCCGGCGTGGCCGAAGATCCGCTCTCCGCTGAACGCTTCACCCAGGCGCTGGACCAGGAGGGGATCCCCGTCTTCGCGCGTCCCCGCCGCACCGGCACCGTGGACAGCATCACCAGCGGCGTCTCCGCGCCCTGGTGGGAATTGCTCGTCCCCGAGGAGCACCTGGCCCGCGCGACGGGGCTCATCGACGCGCTGCGCAGGGATCTCGAAGCAGACCCGGACGGCGCCGCGCGCGCGGCCGAAGAGGAGTACGAAAACCCGCCGGGCTAGGCGCCTCTACGGGGCCGCGGCGGAGGCCGTGGGCGTGTCCCCTTCTGCATCGGGGGCACGGACCTCATAGAAGGCGAAGCCGGTCACCGGCCACTTGCCGTACTTCGAGTTGCGCAGGACGAAGGTCTCGAAGTCCTCGTCCACCACCTGCTTGTAGTGGCTGCGCGCGGCGTGGCGCAGCACCGGGCGGCCTCTTCTGTGGGTGAGGAAGCCCAGGTGGGTGATGCGCGTCACCTTCCGCGCACGCTCCTCGCGCACGATGATGACGACCGTCCCCGCCTGCGCCCCCTTCGCCACCGCCACCACCTTGTCCAGGGGCACCACGTCCAACTCGAACGTGCCTTGCGGCTGGTGGCTCTCGGGCAGATCCAGGAGCTTCGAAGACGGCGCCGCCCAGCTGTCCGCGGTGATGACCTTGGTGACCCGCTGCGCGTCCGCGCCTGCCAGGGCCTGCGTGATGGGGCGCAGATAGCCCTTGGCCACGTTGTTCGGCAGCCACTGCGCCTCCATCAGGTGGTTGCGCGTCTCGTAGGAGGGCGCCTCCGCGTACCGGATGTCGGAGAGCAGCGCGGGCATGTCTGAGGGCGAACGGGACAGCGCGAGCGCCATCACCTGCTCCACGTAGGTGAGGCAGTCCACCGCGTCGAACCGCAGGGTCGGGTCGGGGTCTTTGCCCTCTCCTTCTCCCAGCGGCGAGTTCACGTACGGCGTGCCGATGAAGCGCCCGCTCACCTCGACGAGGCGCTCGCGCAGGATCTCCTGCGCACCGGGAGGCGCGAGCAGCCACCTGGCAGTGGCGGCGGCGTCCTGGGCCGGGTCCTGCGAACCGGAGGTGGGCGGGGGCGCGGGCGTCGCGGCGAGCAGCGCGGCCAGAAGAGCGGTCACGGCACGCCTGCCTTCTTCAAGATTGCCCGCCGTCTGTCGTCGGTGAGCATCAGGGTCTCCAATTCGCGCTCGAAGTGGACCTTGTCCTCCGCGTTGGCGAGGTACGACCCCAGAACCAGCCACTCCAGCCGAGAGGTGTCACCGCCCTGGTAGAGGGTGCGGGCCGCGGCGGCCGCCACGCGCTTGTCGGGATCCTGGAGCATGGGCTGAAGCTGCTTCTTCGCGACCTTGGCCGGGACGCCCTCGAACAGCGCCACGCCCTGGCGGCGGACGAAACGATCTTCGGAGGCCAGAAGCTTCCCGGCAAACGCGAAGCCCTCGGCTGCCTGCAGGAGCACCAGCCCGCGCGCCGCGGCGAAGCGGGTGCTCTCCGACGAATGGTCGAGGAACACCGCCAGGGCCTTCGCCGCCTTTTGGTCTCCCACCTCGCCCACCGCCGCCAACATGGCGTGCCGGGCCTCGGGCTCACCTTCCGCCTTCGCCGCGGTCAGCAGCGCCTGGGACGCCCGCTTGTCCTTCGTCCGCCCGAGCGCCCTCGCAGCCTCGCGCCGCACCGCCCAGGAAGGGTCCGCCAGCAAGGGCTCGAGCACCGTCCGCTGCCGCGCGCCCAGCCGGCCCAGCCCGGCGGCGCCGTGCATCCGCAAGACGCCGTCTTCGTCCGCGCACCACTGCGTCAGCAGCCCCTCTGCGGCCCGCACCTCGAGCCCGGCCACCACCTCCGCCACGTTGCGCCGCGGTCCGGGCGCGGCCAGTTCGGGCCAGACCTGCGCCAGAAGCCCGTACGCGTAGCGTTCTTCACCGAGGAACTTCAGCCGCGCGAGCACCGTGTGCGGGTGCGCGCCGGAGAGGAGTTTCTCCACCTCCACCCGCGCTTCAGCCCGGCGGGACCCTCCGCGGCCCTGTGCCGTGGCCGTCTGGGAGAAGAGCCCGCTGAAGGCGAGCGCGCAGAGGAGGACGAAGGGGAGCCAGCGCAAAGCGGCGCGGACCATAACAGCCGCGCCAACCTCCCGTAACCACGGGTCGAATTCTTGACGGTGCGGGCATTGCCTTGCTACGCCTGACGCGCCAAGGAGACGCATGATCCGCCTATTCGTCCTCGTCGCGGCCGTTGGCGTGTTCGGCGCCTGTGGGCCCATTCAATCCACCGCCTTCCTGCTCGACGCGGACGTGGCGTTGGAGTCCGCGAAGACAGCGGGCGCAGAGAAGCTCGCTCCCTACGAGTTCACGGCTGCAAAGCTGTACCTGCACAAGGCCCGCGAAGAGGTGGGCTATTCGGACTTCGACGTGGCGGTGGACTTCGCCCGGAAGGCCGCGCGCTTCGCCAAGGAGGCGCGGGAGAAGGCGCTGGCCGCGGCGGACAATGACCTCGCACCCGCACCGGCGAGCCCCTGACATGGTGAACACGATGCTGCGCGCGGGCCTGTGCCTGCTCCTCGTCTCCGCGGTCCCCGGCTGCGTGAGCGGCAACAAGATCCGCGCGGACGCGGACGTCATCAAGAACGACATCGAAAGGGCGCGCCGAAGCGGCGCCTACCGCTGCGCGCCGAAGGAGCTGGCCACCGCGGAGGCGAACCTCGACTTCGCCCTGGGCGAGCTGTCGCAGGGTTCGAGCTTCCGCGCCTCCGAGCACGTGAAGCAGGCGGACGCGGCGGCGAAGAAGGCGGTGCTGCTCAGCCGGGACTGCGGCCCGAAGCAGGTCCTGGTGAAGGAGCAGCCGGAGGAGAAGCCGCTCGTCGTCAAGATCGAGGAGACGGACCGCGACGGCGACGGCATCCCCGACCACACCGACCAGTGCCCGGACGAGCCTGAGGACAGGGACGGGTTCGAGGACGAGGACGGCTGCCCGGATCCGGACAACGACGGCGACGGCGTGCCCGACGGCGACGACCGCTGCCCCATGGTCCCCGGCCCCGCCAGCAACAGGGGCTGCCCGGCGGAGGACCGGGACGGGGACGGCATCCCGGACCACCAGGACCGCTGCCCGGATGATCCGGAGGATCTGGACGGCTTCCAGGACGAAGACGGCTGCCCCGACACCGACAACGACGGCGACGGGCTGGTGGACAAGGTGGACAGGTGCCCGGACGAAGCGGGCCCCATCGAGACCGGGGGCTGCCCCATCAAGGACACGGACGGTGACGGGCTGCCGGACCACCAGGACAAGTGCCCGATGGAAGCCGGCCCGGTGGAGAACGGCGGCTGCCCCACGCAGGACCGCGACGGGGACGGCGTGGTGGATGCTGCGGACAAGTGCCCGGACGTGCCTGGCCCCGTGGAGAACGCGGGCTGCCCGGACGCAGACCGCGACGGAGACGGCATCATCGACCGCAACGACAAGTGCCCCGACCAGTTCGGCGTGGCCGAGCAGCAGGGCTGCCCGGATCCGGATCGTGACGGGGACGGCATCGTGGACCGGCTCGACAAGTGCCCGGACGAGTTCGGCGTCGAGGCCGAGCAGGGCTGCCCGAAGAAGTACAAGACGGTGGTGGTGAAGAAGGACCGGATCGAGATCACGCAGCAGATCAAGTTCAAGACCGGCAGCCACCAGATCATCGGGAAGGACTCGCAGCAGGTCATGGACGACGTGGCCGCGGCGCTGACCGACAACCCGCAGATCAAGAAGGTCCGCATCGAAGGCCACACCGACTCGGTGGGCGCGGACGCCATGAACCTGCGGCTGTCGCAGCGGCGGGCGGACGCGGTGATGGCGGCGCTCATCAAGCGCGGCGTGGACCCGGGGAGGATGGAGGCCGTGGGCTTCGGTGAGGCGCGGCCCATCGCGTCCAACGGAACTGCCGCCGGGCGTGCAGAGAACCGGCGCACCGAGTTCAACATCGTCGAGCAGTAGGGTACGACGCGCAGCCATGCGCGCGAGTGACCCTGCGGTGACCTGGCTCGGAGAGCGGCTTCCCCAGATGGAGGCGGCCCTCCGCCCGCTGGTGGAGCAGAACTCCTTCACCGACCACAAGCCCGGCGGGGACGCGGTAGGCGCCGGGCTGCGCGAGCTGTTCAAGCTGGATGGGATGTCGTGCGAAGCAGTGCCGTCGAAGCGGTACGCGGACCACCTCGTCTTCCGGAGCGAAGGGGATGCTTCGAAGGCGCCGGTGGCGATGATCGGCCATCACGACACCGTGTTCCCACCCGGCAAGTTCGAGGGCTACCGCGAGGACGGCGCCCTGCGCCGCGGCCCGGGCGTCCTGGACATGAAGGGCGGGCTGGTGGTGATCGCCTTCGCCCTGAAGGCGCTGGCCGAGACCCGCGGGCTTTCGTCGCTGCCGCCTCTGCGGATCGTGGTGGTGGGCGACGAGGAGGTGGGGTCGCCCGAAGGCGCGGACGTCATCCGCCGGGCGGTGGCGGGCTCGCAGGCGGCGTTGGTGTTCGAGTCCGGCCGCGCCAACGACGCGATCATCACGCGGCGCAAGGGCACAGGCGGCATCACCGTCCGGGCCACCGGCAAGGCGGCCCACGCGGGCAACGCGCACCAGGAAGGGGCCAACGCCATCTGGGCGCTCTGCCGCTTCATCGACCGGGCGCAGGCTTTGACGGACTACGAGCGCGGGATCACCGTGAACGTGGGGAAGATCTCCGGTGGCCAGGGGAAGAACACCGTGCCGGACGCGGCGGAGGCGCTGGCGGACGTGCGCTTCATCACCTCACAGGATGGCGAAGCGCTGGTGGAGCGGCTGCGGCAGGTGGCTTCGGAAGCCGCGGCCTCAGTGCCCGGGACCACGGTCGAGCTCCTGGGCGGCGTGGCGCGGATGCCGCTGGAGCGGACGGAGGCCAGCGCGGCGCTGATGGAGCGCTACGCCGCCTGCGCGCGCGCCTGTGGCCTGCAAGCGTCAGAGGCCGCGCTGGTGGGCGGCGGCTCGGACGCGAGCACGTCATCCGCGCTGGGCATTCCCTCCATTGACGGCCTGGGCCCGCGCGGGAAGGGCTTCCACACCGTGGACGAGTACATCGAGGTCGACACCCTGGTTCCGAAGGCCCAGGCGCTGGCGTTGTGTCTCGCGGGGTTTTGAGGCTCATCGCGGCCCGCGCGGCCGGCACACGCCTTGCTGTCATGCAGCCTCACCATGGTGCCGCCCGGCCTGCTGAAGAAGGTCAGTCGCCGAGCAGCTCGTCGAGCACGACGGTGGCGTAGCTGCCCTTCGGCAGCGTGAAACCCAGGACCACGTCCGCGCCATCGATCTCGAACGACGGCTCGCCGAGCCGGACCCGATAGGGACGGCGGGTGCCTTCGGTCTCGCCCTTGCCGCGGCGGAAGTCGTCGGGCGTCACGCCAGCGTCGGTGAGCAGCTGGGCTTCGCGCGCAGCGACCTCTCCTGATGCGGCCACCATCTTCGGCCCGAACATGGGCCCCGCGGGCGAGATCTCCCATGCGTCCACGCGCGGCTGGTCCACCTCGGGCGCCTCGCAGACGAACATGCCGCCGCTCTCCACCTTCTCCATCACGTCGCCGAAAAGCGCCGCGCCCAGGCTCCCCTCCTCCACCCGCTGAGTCAGCGCGCGGTTGAAGAGCAGCGACTGGAACGCGCTCAAGTACAGCCGCCGCTGAAAGGGCGATGGTGCGCGGTCCAGCCTCTCGCCCTTCAACAGCCGCCGGCCCTGCTCGGCGTTGTCGTCCGCGCGGCCGAAGCGCTGGGCGCCGAAGCCGTTGGGCATCCCCGCTTCGCACAGCCGGTGGAACGACGCGCGCGCGTGCTCGGCAGACTTCACGTCCCGCAGGCGAATCCCGAACCGGTTCCCGCGCAGGTGCCCGGTCCGCAGCTTGTTCCCGTGCCGCTTCGTCCACAGGACCTTCGCGCCGGGCATTTCGAACGCCGCCACCTTCCCTTCCGCGGCGGCGGGCACGCTGAAGAGCTGGCGGGTGACGCCCTGGCGGTCCTTCTGACCCGCGTAGCCCACCTCCCGCTCGGGGATGCCACCTGCGCGCGCCAGGGCCCGCGCCACCTCCTGCGTGTCGCGGCCCACCTTCTCCACCCACAGATACAGGTGCGTCCCTTCGCCGCTGGGCAGGTACGCCGGTACCTCCTCCACCACGAAGTCCTCGGGCACCGCCTTGAAGAGCCCGCCGCAGCCGGGGATGTCGCGCGTGAGCAGCGGGACCTGCGCCGCCATCAAAGCTCGTCCAGGGGCGCGAGCAGCTCTTTGACCCGCTGCGCCAGCGCCTCGTCCTGCCGCGACTCGAGCAGCTCCCCCGCCTGGAAGAGCAGGAAGAACATCACGTCGGAGAGCGCCTGCCGCAGCGACGCCACCGGCTCCGCGCCCAGCCTGCCCTTCGTCTCCTCGAAGCGGGAGAGGAGCGCGGCCTGGGGCAGGTTCCCTTCGCGGTCGAAGAGGACGCCTTCGAGCACCGGTGACTGGCTGAGCGCCTTGCCGCCCAGGGCCGCGTTGGCGGCGGCGATGAGCTCGCGCGCCATGTCCTGCTTCTCTACCTCGGCCCTGATCTGCGTAAAGATCTGGTTGAAGATCTGCACCACCTGCTCGGGCGTCTTCCCCACGGGCGCAGGGGACACCACCCGCGGCGCGGACCCCGCAGACCCAGCCGCCGGAACGGGCGCGGGCGTGGCGGTGCGAGGCGCCTCGCCGCCACCGGCCGGCCGGTCCGAGACCTGCGCGTAGCCGCCCTCGAGGAGGCGGTAGACGATGCGGGTGGCGTCGAATTCGCCCAGCCGCGCGTGCGCGCCGAGCTCCACCACCGTGCGCTGCCCGTTCACCAGCGCGAGGAGCACGTCCTCCTCCGGCTCCAGCCGCCCATCCGTGGGCTGGCGCAGGTGGACGTAGAGCCGGCCGTGCGGGATGCGCTTTCTGAAGTGCGCCATCTCGTCGACCTTGCGGATGGAGTCCATCAAGAGGCTCTGCAGGGAGAGCTGGACGTTCATCGGGTTCTTTTCGTCCAGCTCCTGGTCCACGAGCATGAAGACGCCGTCCCGGCTGAGCATCATCGCGTGGAAGATCTCGCTCACCTGGTAGGTGATGCACTTCCACACGTCGTGCGCCTGCAGGACGCCCTTCTCCACCAGCGCGCGCCCCAGGCGGGACGGCGGGTGCTCCTCGAGCGTGCGCGCGAGCACCTCGCGGTTGACGTAGCCCAGGCGGACCATCACCTCACCGAGCTTGTCCGCCTCGCTGTCGCTGGTGGCGCCGCGGATCTCCCCGTCCTTGAGCATGATGGCGCGCTGCCCGCCGGCGGCCTGCACGCGCACCGCGCCCGTCCACCGCGACTGCGACAGAAAGGCGATCAAATCCGAGAGGGGAAAGCCGGACGCGTCCCCGGCCATCACCACCCGCGGCGACGGCGCCGGGCCTCCCTGCGGCACCGCGCGCGTCAGCCAGACCAGGTCCGGCGCGGTGGGCAGGAGGACGAACTCACCCGTGCGTCCGTCGAGCGCGCGGCGCGCCTCTTCGTCACCCGGTTCAATGCGGCCGTCGCGGCCAACCACGAAGCGTGACACATGCCCCCCTAGTCCTTCGCCCAGCCCTGGTTCGCCTGCCACTCCAGCTCGTCCTCCACCGTGTGGCGGAGCATGGCCTGCCCCAGCCCGAGCCCGAACCTGCGGCCGTTCACGTAGACGCTGGGCGTCTGGTCCACGCCGGCGTTGAGCCCCATCTGCCGCACCCTCCGGATCTCTTCGGTGAAGGTGCCTTCGTCGAGGATGCGGGTGAGCGCGGCGCGGGACAGCCCCGCCGCCTCGCCCAGTTCCAGGAGCTTGTCGCGGGACAGCTCGCGCTGGTGTTCGAAGAGGGCGTGGTGCAGCGCCCAGAACCGGCCCTCCTCCGCCGCCAGCCGCGCCGCCTGCGCCGCAGGGAGCGAGAGCGGGTGGCTGTTCAGCGGGAACGGCAGGTGGCACAGGCGCACGTCTGGGTGCCCCTTCGCGAACTCCTGGAGCAGGGGCGCGGCGGCGGCGCAGAACGGGCACTGGTAGTCCGAGAACTCCACCAGGGTCACCTTCGCGTCCGAAGGGCCCGCGCACATCCGCGGGTCCACCTGCAACTTCGCCCGGTCACGGAACGAGGCGTAGTAGCGCGAGAGCAGGACGATGATCTCCGTGGCCTGCGCGCCTTCGGACGCCAGGGTGGCCGCGAGCGTCGCCATCCGCTTCGCGTGCTGGCAGCCCCCGTGCTCTCTCAGGCAGGCGCCCAGGGTGTGGGGGCAGCCGCAGTAGCAGAACTCGTCGGTGAAGACCTGCGCGAGCTGGGCCTTCGCCGCCGGGTCCAGCGAGGAGAGGTCCATGCCCGGCACGTCCAGCGGGTTCGCCTTCACGTCCGCGGCGGGCGGCGCAGGCTTCGGAGCGGGCTTCGGAGCGGGCTTCGAGGCGGCGGGCGAAGTCGCCTCCGGTGCCCCCGGGGTCTTTCCATTGCGGTCGCAGGTGGCGCCGGCGAGCACCAGCGCGCTCGCCACGACCAGCGCGAAGAGAGGTCCTCTTGGGAGGGGGGCGGACACGGCGCGGCGGTTGTAGCTTCGAGGTATCCCCCTGTAAAGGAAGCCCATGCCTCGAATCCTCCTCCTGCACACGGGCGGCACGCTCGGGATGGCCGGCAGCCGCCCCGAGGCCCTCAAGCCCGCGTCCTTCACCCGCACGCTGGCGAAGCGGGCGCCGGAGCTGTTCGAGCTGGCGGACCTGGAGCTGGAGCTGTTCTGCAACATCGACAGCGCGGAGATGCAGCCGGAGGCCTGGGTGGGGCTCGCGCGAAGGCTGCACGAACGGCTGGCCGAGTTCGACGGCGCGGTGGTGACCCACGGCACCGACACCCTCGCGTTCACCGCCAGCGCCCTGTCCTTCATGCTCCGAGGGCTCCGCAAGGCGGTGGTCGTCACCGGGTCGCAGAGGCCGCTGGGGGAGATCCGCAGCGACGCGCGGCTGAACCTGGTGGACGCGGTGACCGCCGCCCTGCGCGGGCCCAGGGAGGTCACCGTCTGCTTCGACTCGCGGCTGTTCCGCGGCAACCGCGTGCGCAAGGTGAAGGTCAGCGAATACGACGCCTTCGAGAGCTCCAACTTCCCCGTGCTGGGCACGCTCGGCGTGGACGCCACCTTCGAGCCGGGCCTGAAGCCGAAGGGGGCCTTCCGGCTCGAGGACCGGCTCGAGCCGCGGGTCTTCCTGCTCAAGGTCTTCCCCGGGCTGGATCCGAAGCTGCCCTTGCAGCTGCTGCCCCACGTGAAGGGGATGGTGGTGGAGGCCTACGGCGCCGGCACCTTTTCAAGGATGGGTGAACGCTCCCTGGCGCCGTTCTTCGAGGAGGCCCGGGCGCGCGGCGTCCCGCTGGTGCTGGTGAGCCAGGCGCACCGGAACGGCGTGAACCTCGGGCTGTATGAGTCCGGCGCCTTTGCCCTGAAGCACGGGGCCATCAGCGGCGGGGACATGACGCCGTCCGCCGCGCTGGTGAAGCTGATGCAGGCGCTCGCCGTGCATCGCACCGCCGAGGCCGTCCAGAGGTTCATGCAGACGCCCGTGGCGGGCGAGCTGACGCCTTCGCCGTGAGCCCCGTGCCGCCCGGGTGAAAAAGAGCGAGCCCCGGCGGCGCCCACGTATGCAGGTGGGCCCTGTGCACACCGGCATCAGCGGGATCGTGCGTGGACCTGGATCAAGCAGGCCCCGTTTCGCTGTACGCTCCCATCGCTGTTCAGACGTCTGAGGAGTTCAATGCGCTCCGCCGGCCGCACCTTCGCGACCCTCCTGCCCGCCACCGTCCTGTCCGTGGCGGCGTCGCTTTGTGCCGGCTGCGTGGGGGAAGGCGACCAGGTCATCGTCCAGGATCCCTTCCCCGCGAGCGGGCTGTCGCTGGTGGAGCGCTCCGGCGGACCTCTGGACCTCGGCACCTTCGAGCGCGTCCTGCTCTCCGACGCCGCGTCCGCGGCGCTGGGGACGGCGCAGGGCCGGCTCGCGGTGGGCACGGCAGAGGGCGTCTGGCTGTCCCATCCGGAGCTTCTGGACCGGCTCGTCCCCTTTCCGCTGCGGCGCGAGGCGGATGAACCGGAGGCGACGGGCGCCGTGCACGGCGTCTTCGGGCGGCCCGCGGGCGGCCTGCTCGTCGCCGCGCAGGCGGGGCTCTTCCATGACGCCGAAGGCCTGCTCTACTACTCCCCGCTCTCCCGCAGCCTCCCGGGGCCCGTGGCGCAGGGGGACGTCGTCGGAGACGCGGAGGGCGCTGAGACCTTGTGGCTGCTTCCGGCGGAGGCGCAGGACGCCGTCTGGCGCGTTTCCGCAGGGCAGCTGTGGCCCATCCGGGTGGTGGGTCTGGGCGCGGAGGTGGACGGCGTCTTCGCCCTCGACGAACAGCGGGCGCTGCTGTCGGCGGCAGGCGCGCTGCACGCGCTGGATCTGGAGAAGGGCACCCTACGGCTGTTGCTCCGGGACCTCGGGGCGGTGCACGGAGCGGCTCGGAGCCCCGGGGGCGCCCTGTTCTTCGCGACGGACGCCGGCCTGCTCGAACGTCAAGGAGACGGAAGGTTCGTGCGTCACACGCTGTCCGCCGAAGGCGCAGGTCACCTCCCGGCGCGCGCCGTGTTCGCAGCCGAAGAAGGCGTGCTCGTGGCCACCGACGGGGCGCTCCTGCAGCTCCGCGACGGCGGCGCGGTGAAGCTCTCGGACCTTGAAGGGCCCGCGGACGCGGTGGCGCAGGATGCCTCCGGGGATGCCTTCGTGGCGGACGCGCTGGGGGTGTGGCGCCACCTGACGGGCGGCGCCGTGAGCTTCGCCGCAGACGTCCAGCCCTTCCTCACGCAGCACTGCGCCACCTGCCACCGCGCAGGCGACGGCGCGCCGGTGATGGACCTCGAGGACTACGACGTGGCGCGAGCGCGCGCGCCGCGCAGCAGGCTCCGGCTCGAAGCACAGGACGGCTCACCCAAGCCCCC
>CAZQVZ010000146.1:0-12990 GCA_964596895.1 uncultured Myxococcaceae bacterium | reverse complement strand
ACCGGGGACCTGCTCACCACCGTTGTACCGTTTCATGGCGCTGCTCCTTTCAACTCCGAGGTTGAGCGCAAGGTACCTTCGGGGGCCTTTGGGCGAATCCGACCGAACCCCCACCCAACGGGGTTTGAGTGCGCAGGCTGCATGGGGAAAAGTCCGTATGCCCGTAGGGCCCCGGCCAGTGGGCGGTTCGCACGGTGACTCGAAGTCCGCCGACCACTGCTGAAGCACCCGCCGCCGCACCGCCTCCACGCCCGCCGCTGAAGGCAGCGGGAGCCCTCCGCCTGCCCGCCTTCTCCCAGAGCCCTTCGGGCAAGAGCCCGTGCCGGTGTGGCGTGAGCCGCGGCGCCGAGCCGCAGCAAGGCGTGAAGTCCACCGCCCCGCCATGACGCTGGTCGCTTGCCCCGAAGCTGCGCGCCCAGCGGGATACCTTCCGCTGAGCGGACCTCGGCAGAGAGCTTCCTCGTGACGTCGCCGACGTCGTCGTGGGGGATGCGTGGCGGGAGCCCTCCTCGGGCGCTGCGTTCCGGGCGCCTCCCTCCACCAAAGTTACGTTTGACCGAGCAGATCTCACGGCTTCGCCCTTTGGCCTCTCCCGGCCCGCGCAAGTGCTTGATTCTTCGTCGGCGCACCGGCCACGCGGCAGCCAGGGACGTCACTGCTCGGTCAAACGTAACTTTGACGGCGGCCCCGGCACGCGTAGCCGTGGAGCTGGAGACGGAAGTCGCGCCCAAGCCCGAAGCCAGCGCCCCGCCTGGGGCCACCCTGGGGCCCTGGGGGGCATTCTGCTGGCAGGTACTAACCATGCGCCCCGGTGCCAGCGCGGCCCTGGGAGCCCCCCAGAGCCTCAGGCGAGATTTTCACCTCCGGAAAGGGCCCGCCGGGTGCGCGTTGGCCGCTGCCGCCGCAGGTGCCCCGGCTCCCCGCGTGGAGAGAAACCGCCGGTCGAACACGGCGATGGCGGCGACGCACAGCAGCGCGGTGATGATGCCCGCGGCTCCCAGCACGCCCACTGCCAACTCGTGGCCGCCCACGAGGAGCACCGTGGAGATGCCCGCGGCCGCGTTGAAGGACCCGTGGGTGATGGCCGCCGCCAACACGCTGCGCGTTCGCTCGCGCACCCAGCCGAAGAGCACCGACAGGGGCACGCACGCCGCCACCATCACGAAGACGCCCGCCCAGGGATGGCTCGGATAGTTGTGGCCCTGCACGATGATGGGGGCGTGCCACAGGCCCCACACCACCCCCACGAAGAGGTTCATCCGCCAGAACCCGAGGTGTGAGAGGCGCTCGTGGAGGAAGCCACGCCAGCCCAGCTCCTCGCCGAAGCCCGCCACCGCGTTGATGGTCAGCCCCGCCGCGAGCGCCTGCGGAATCACCAGCAGCGCCGGATGCACCGGCAGCTTCGCCAGCTCCGTCCGCGCCTTCTCCACCTCCTCCGGCGGCAGCACCCCGGAGAGCTTCGCCAGGAGGCCCTCGGCGCCGTCTGAGACCGCGACGCCGGGGAAGAGCAGCGCCACCGCGCAGGCGAGGAGCGTGAAGACCACGGGCCCTATCCACGCCACCAGCCAGAAGAGGTTCGGCGTCAGGGTCACGCCGAGCGCGCGAACCTTCGCACCTGCGCGTCTTTGGAAGGCCCACGCCGCCACCGCGGGGATGAACATGAAGAGCGTGGAGACGGCGAGCGCCGTGGGCGAGCCGACCTTCTGACCCGACAACCAGAACGCGCCGCCCAGCAAGGCGCCCGCGCCCCACACCACCGCCACGTACAGCCACACTTCCCTCGGAATGGCCTTCACGGCGCGGCGCAGTACCGCCCGCCAGGAGGTCTCGCAACGGGTCGTCTCGAACCCGCCGCGCCGCCAGCGCCTGCCCGGCCGCTGGGCGACCGAACGTCTCACGAGCAAGCTGCGCGCCGGAATGGGGCGCATTGGGGCAGCACGCCGGAGGTGCCGCCGCTGGCCCTGGGGGAAATGCGTCACCTGCGCAGGTGTTCTGCCCGTCTTCTGCACAACACGGAGGTTGAACCTGAAGACGCAGAACGAGACGTACCCGAAGCACGCGCGGCGCCATGGGCGCACGCTGACTCTCTGGATGGGCGGCGCTGCCCTGGCGCTGACCCTGGCCTGTGGCGACGGCGCCGAGGGCATGGAGGGCGAAGGTGAGGCCCCCGCCACGCTCGCTCGCAAGGACACCGACAAGGGGAAGGGCAACGGCCGTGCGGTGCGCCACTTCAAGCGGCACATCCCGGCGCTGGAGCCGCAGCCGCAGCCGCAGCCTGATCCGGACCCGACGCCGGATCCCGATCCCACGCCGGATCCAGACCCGACCCCCGACCCAGACCCGACGCCGGATCCGGACCCCCAGCCTCCGCCCGTCGGTGGCACAACGCCGCCGAACCTCCTGCACGCCACGTTCGACCAGGTGCCGCTCGCAGGCTTCGGGGCTCTGACGAAGAACGCGCTGGAGACGGAGCTTGGCAGGACCATCCCCTACGTCACGCAGATCAAGGACCTCGCGGTGGTGCAGGACGGCCAGGGCCGCGCGCTGCGGCAGCGCTACGTCCCCTCGAGCTCCGGCTCTCCGGTGGTGACCTTCCCCACCAACACCGCCGGCGGCAATGAGGTGTGGCTGTCCTTCCGGGTGTTCTTCGAGAACGGCTGGCAGTTCGTGCGCGGCGGCAAGCTGCCGGGCCTCGCGGGCGGGACCATGCCCACCGGCGGGGACTTCGACGACAACGGCTTCTCCGCACGCTTCATGTGGCGCGAAAACGGCACCGTCGCCGTCTACGCCTACCACCACGACCGCCCGGGCGTGTGGGGCGAGGACTTCTACCTCACCAACGCCGACGGCAGCCGCTGGAGGGCGCCCATCGGTCAGTGGATCACCCTGCGCCAGCGCATCAAGATGAACACCACCGGGTCTACCCGGGACGGTGAGGTCGAGGTCTGGGTGAACGGCCAGCGCAAGCTCCTCAAGACCAACGTCCGTTGGCGCAAGAACACGGGCTACACCGCGGACCGCTTCATCTATGCCGGCTTCTATGGCGGGTCTGACTCGAGCTGGGCGCCGTCCACCACGACCTACGCGCGGTTCGACGACTTCAAGATCGCCACCAGCCCGAACGGCGTGGACTGACGAACCCTTCGTCCTCGAGGACGGCTGGCAGATGGGGTCGCATTGGGCAGCTTGCCCGCATGAACCTCTTCTCGTCCGAGCCGTTCCTCGAGGCCTATGGCGCGGCGTACTTCCCGACCCACAAGCGCCAGGTGGCGGACTTCGAGGTGGCGGGGCGCAGGCTCCGCACCCTCCTCCTGAACGAACACCAACCGCTGTGTGACGGGCCGTTCTTCGACTTCCTGCAGCCGCTCGAGTCGCCAGAGGCCAGCGCAGCTGCGCGGGCCCTGCGCTGGGTCCCGCGCACGGTGGTGCAGACCCATCCGGTGTCGGACATCTCCTTCCGCGCCGAAGGCGGGCAGCCCTCCCCCTACATCGACTGGCGGCTCTTCCCCAGGTGGGCGGACTTCGAAGCCCACGCCGCCGCGCGGCGCAGCGGCCTGTGGAGCGACTCGCGGCGGAAGTGGCGCAAGCTCGAGCGAGACGTGGGGCCGGTGGTCTTCAGGCTGGAGGACCGCGACCCGCAGCGCTTCGAGCAGCTCCTTCACTGGAAGAGCGCGCAGTACCGCCGCAGCAACCTGCAGGACCGGTTCGCCAACGGCCAGGGCCGCCGCTTCTTCGAGGCGATGATGGCGTCTGGCGCCGCGGTGTGCAGCACGCTCTGCGCGGGAGACACGCTGGTGGCCGGACACCTGGGTGGCCTGTGGAACCGGCGCTTCTACTGGTGGGTCCCCACCTATGACCCCGAGCGTTCGGCGTTTTCGCCTGGCCGCCTGCTCCTGCACGCCTTGCTGCAGGCGCGGCACGAAGCGGGCGACGAGGAGTTCGACTTCCTCATCGGCGACGAGGACTACAAGTTCTACTACGCGACCCACAACCGCGTGGTGGGCGAGATGGGGACCCCGCCCGCGCGGGTGCTCGTCGACCGCGGCGTGCGCAGGCTCGTCCGCACCGCCTTCGCCCCCTTCCCCGGCGTGATGGCGCTGTCGAGGAAGCTGCGGAGCCGGTGGGCCTCCCGCTGAAGGCTGGGCGCGCCTTTGGGCCCAGGCCCTGCGGCCCTCGAGTCCCGAGACGTCAGCTCGCGGCGGCGTCTCCCGCGTTGGCGGCCGGTTCGGACGAGGAGGGGACGTCCCCTGAAGCGGCGGGCGCAGCGCCAGCGGCGGGCGTCACCAGCGGGACCGCTGCCGGTGCCTTCGCAGGCAGGGGCGGGCAATGGAAGCGCGGCCCACGTCCGCGGAACGCCAGGGCGCACCGGGCAATCCAGGCGGCCTGCGCGTACAGACTCCACCGTCCATCCACCGCCAGCCGCGGCAGGAGCGCGCCGGTCACCCGCTCGTCGACAGCGAAGGGCCTCGGCTCGGTGCTCCAGATGAGCTCCGTCCCCAGCTCCCGCAGCAGCGCCACGTGCCGCTTGTCGAAGGAGAGGCCCGGAGTGCCGAAGGGGAAGGCGAACTGGGTCTGCGGGCCGAAGAGCCGCACGAAGGCGTCGCGAGACCCAGAGAGCTCCGCCGCGGCCTGCGCGTGCGAGAGCCGCGTCAGGGGCAGGTGGAGGTTGGTGTGGTTGCCGAGGGTGACGTTCGGAAACTGCGCCAGCGCGCGCACCTCCGCCAGCGTGGCCAGCCGATTCTGCGGCCGCGTCGCCGCCTCGAGCAGCTCCGGCCGCGCGTTCTCCTCCGTGCCGGGGAGCGGCCCGTCCTTGGTGGTGTCCGCCAGCTGGGGCACGTCCCAGCGAAACCCCGCGCGCAGCTCGGTCTTCTCCGGGCAGACGAAGAAGAGGAAGTTCACCTCCGGCAGGGACGGCGCCCGGCGCGCCACCCAGTCCGCGGCGTCCGCGTAGCCGTCATCGAACGCGAGCGTGAGCCAGCGCCCCTTCGCCCCCGGCCTCGAGGACAGCAGCAGGTCCACCAGGTCATCCAGTCTGTCCGGCGGGTGATTGAAGGCCGCCCGCTTCGGGTCCGGCGCGCCTGGCAGCACCCGGTGCAGACACAGGCACGCCTCCAGGTCCCCCAACGCCGCCCCCAACACCCGCTTCCAGACCAGAGCCCCACCAGAACGCGCCACGTGCCACCCCCATCAAGGACAAGGGTGGGGCCCGCCGCCGCCTGTGAACAGCGCGACCCGGGGGAAGGGCTGATCCTCTCGAGCCAACGCTCCCGCGCCCTCACCGCCACTCTCAGGGGCTGAGATCGGAAGTGGTGCATCGGCGCTCGTCCGCCTCGCGGGATGGATCTGCCGCGCGTGTACGGCCCGCGCGCCCGCTCTCACTCTGAAGCGCGCATGGCACGGCCGCTGCTCTAGCGCTCTGCCGCCGGCGATGGGGCCGGAAGGACGGGAGTGGGTGATGGAGCATGAAGACAAAGAGAGCAGGCTGAAGGTGGGGACGAGACTGACCGTCTTCTCCATCCGCAAAATCCAGGGCGGCGGAACCATCTGGGTGCGGGCGGGGAGAGGTCGGGTGAACAAGGACAGCTCGGTCAACCTGTACCTGGACGTGCTGCCCATCGACGGGACGCTGCACGCGCGGGAGCAGGTGGTCGACAAGAGGGATTCGGTGTTCGTGCCCGAAGGCATGGCGCCGAAGGCAGTGGAAGCAGATCTGGCAAACGCAAAGGTGGAGGGACACTCATGAACACGTTGAAGACGATGGCGGCGGTGGCGGTGATGGCGGGGCTCTTCGCGGCGGCTCCGGCGGAGGCGGGCAAGAAGGTGGTGACCGGGGTGGTGAACCTCAACACCGCCAGCGCCAAGGAGCTGGAGGCGCTCCCGGGCGTGGGGAAGAAGGCGGCGCAGGCGATCATCGCCCACCGCGCCAGGGCCCCCTTCAAGCGCGTGGAGGACCTGGTGAAGGTCAAGGGCATCGGCAAGAAGAAGCTGGAGAAGATGCGCCCGCACCTCACCGTCCAGGGCCCCACCACCATCACGGTGCAGGGCCCGGCGAAGAAGGCGCGCAAGGGCAAGCCGCAGGCGCGCGCGGCTGACTCCGCCCCGCCGCGAAGCTGACGCGCGGCGCAGCGCAGACACATGACGAGGTGCGGCGGCGGTCTCGGGAGGTCCCCGGGGCCGCCGTCGCCGTTTGTTCGGTTGCGGCGCGGCACGTCCGCGTGCAGGGATGTCACCTCATGCGCCGCCTCTACCTGCGCTACCGCGAGCTCCGCAGCCGCCGCCGCGTCGTGCGCTTCGCCGAAGACGCGCTGCTCATCCTCGTCGCCGTGGGGCTGGTGCTCGCCTGGCAGACGCGGAACCTGGTGCCCTCGGGTGAACCCGCGCCACCGTTCGAGCTCCTGGACCTGCAGGGCAAGACCTGGCGGTCCGAAGACCTGCGCGGCAAGCCCGTGGTCCTCCACCTGTGGGCACCGTGGTGCGGGGTCTGCAAGACCGAGACGGGGACCCTCTCCCGCCTGCACGACGCGGTGGGGGAAGACGCGCACGTCCTCTCCATCGCCCTCTCGTACCGGACGGCGGCCGAGGTCCGCCGCTTCGCAGAAAGGCACGGGGCGCGCTACCCCGTGCTGCTCGGGGACGACGCCCTGATGGAAGCCTTGCGGGTGGAGGCGTTCCCCACCACCTACTTCCTTTCACCCGAAGGCCGCATCACCGGCAGCGCGGTGGGCATCACCACCACCGTCGGCCTGCGCTACCGCCTATGGAGGTCCCGGTGAGCGCGCCGGCGCTGAAGCTCGGCGCCCACGTCCGGCTGACGACGCCGAGGCTTCGGGTGACCACGCTCGGGCCCGAAGACGCCCCCCGCGTCGCCCGCTTCTACCAGGACAACGCCGAGCACCTCGCCCCGTGGGCGCCGCCGCGCCCGGAGGACTTCGCGACGGAGGACTTCTGGGCCCTGCGGCTGCTGCAGGCGCAGCGTGAGAAGGACTCCGACACCGGGGTGCACTTCTTCGCCGTCGACAGGGGGGCCCCAAACGGGCCCGTCGTCGCCTCGGTGACGCTCTCGCAGATCATCCGCGGGCCGCTGCAGGCGGCCTTCCTCGGCTACGACCTGGACGCGCGCCGGCAGGGCGAAGGGCTGATGACCGAGGCCGCCTCCGCGGTGGTGGACTGGGCCTTCTGCGTCTTGAAGCTCCACCGGCTCAACGCAGGCTACGTGCCGGACAACACGCGCAGCGCCCGGGTGCTCTCGCGGCTGGGGTTCACCGTGGAGGGCCTGCAGCGTAGCTCCCTCTTCGTCGGCGGGCGCTGGCAGGACCACGTCCTCACCGGCCGCATCAACCCCCTGGACCTTCCGCGCGAGGCGTGACATCCCGCCCTCAAAGCGGTTGTGGGCGGGAGGGGCGCTCCCTACGTTCGGGGGGCCCATGTCCGGCCTCGTCCTCGCGCACGTCTCTGACCTGCATGTCTCCCGCTACGGAGAGCACGTCACCAGCCTGCGCACCACCTTGCGCTCACGCCAGGGGCTGCAGGATGAGGACTGGAGCCGTCTGGTGGAGTTGGACGGCTGGGTCATCCAGCGGCGGGTGAAGTGGCGGTGGCGGCTCCGGGACGCGGAGGACGCGCTGGAGCTGCGGCTCCTGGACGACGACGGGTACGTGCAGGCCCGGCGCAAGGGCAGCCGCGCGGATGAAGGCGCGCTGCGGCGCGAGCTGGAGACGGTGGCCCAGGAGCGGCACCTCACCGAACACGCGCGGTTGGCGCGCAAGCTGCCGGACTTGAACCGCGTGCTGGCGCTGCTGGAGGAGGACCCCACCAACACCAACCTGCGCTTTCTGCGGGCGGCCTGGCGGCTGCGCGAGGCGAACCCGGACTGGCTGCTCATCACCGGCGACGTCACCGACGACGGCATCGGCTACGACCTCGTGGAGGCGGCGTTCGCGCCGTTCATCGACAAGGGGCGGCTTCTGGCCATCCCCGGCAACCACGACGTGTATGACTCTCCGCCGCTGGTGGTGCCCCCGCACGAGCGCAAGGACGTCCGGGCCAAGCGCGGCCTCTGGTCTCCCTTCGCGCAGCGGGTGGGGCTCTCGGAGGAGCCGGCGTGGGTGCGAGATCTCGGCGAAGGCGTGCTGGTGGCCGCGGTGGACTCCTGCACCCCTGCGTGGACGCCGCTGTCTGCCTCTGGAGAGGTGACCCCGCAGACGCTGCAGCGGCTGGGTTCGCTGGTGGATGGCGCGGACCTGCCGGTGAAGGTGGCCATGCTGCACCACCACGTGGTGAACCCGCCCATCCTCCACGTGGGCCGCGCGCCCTGGCAGTTGGGGATGCGGCTTCGCAACGCGAAGGAGGTCTACGACTTCTTCGTGTCGCGCAGCTTCTCGGCGGTGCTCAACGGCCACCGGCACCTGGGCTACCGCTACCACCCCGCCTTCGCGCCGCTGTTCCTCTCCGCGCCGTCGGGGACCCTGGGCTGCCGCACCGGCGCGCCGCCGTACTTCTGGAGCCTCCAGGTCCAGGGCGGGGAGCTGACCACGGTGCGCGAGCGGCCCTTGTCCTGAGGGGCTGACCCGAATCAAGACATCCCGGGTTGTATTTTACGGTCCTCTTGCAAGCGCCTGACGGGCGATCTACGAGGAGCCCCCACAATGACGCCCAATGACAAGCACGCAGCACCCCGCGGAGAGATTGAGCTCCCGCCGCTCGGCGAGGTGCTGGATTTCCTGCGGCTGCTCTGGTCCATCGACCACGGACTGCAGACCACGTCGAAGCGGATGGAGTCTCAGCTCGGGGTGACCGGGTTGCAGCGGATGGTGCTCCGGTTGGTGGGGCGTTTCCCCGGCATCTCCGCCGGGAACCTCGCGCGCATCCTGCACGTCCACCCGAGCACGCTCACCGGCGTCCTCAAGCGGCTGGAGGACAAGCAGCTGGTGACGCGCTCTTCGGATCCGCTGGATGCGCGGCGGGCGCTGTTCACCCTCACCTCCCGCGGCCGCGCCCTGGACGTCCCGACGACGGGGACGGTGGAAGCCTCGGTGCAGCGGGCGCTGGAGAAGATCCCCCAGTCCCGGGTGGCCGCCGCCCGTGAGCTGTTGAACGCGCTCGCCGAGGAGCTGAGCGTCGAGCCGGTCGCCCTCTCCCTGGGCGGCCCGCGCCGCATCCCCGCCGCGAAGAATGGTGGACGGAAGAAGCGCTGAGTGGCTGCTTCGGCGACTGCTCCTTATATAAAGCGGCTCGTGGGAATGGCCTGACCGGCGCGCGGTTGGGCTCACCTGGGCCGTGAACGTCACCGAACCTCCCGTAGAGCCCGGCTCGGACCGGGCGTCGCCTCCCCCACCGCTGCCGGAGCCCGGCGGACCGCCGGCCCCGCCTCCGCCCCAGCGCGTGCACTCCGCGGGCGCGCTCGCCCGGCTGCTGGAGGCGTTCCGCCGGCGGCAGGCGCGCCTCTTCTGGACCGAAGGAGCGCTCTGGGGCGCCTCCGCCTTCGTCGCCTTCCTCGTGGCCGCGGGCTTCGCCGGCCGCTTCGAGCCCTGGGGGCTGGTGCTCGGGGTGCTCGGCGCAGCGCTGCTTCTGGGCGCCCTGGCGCTCTTCGGCTACGGGCGCGCCCGCGCCCGCCTGGGAGACGACAAGGCCACCGCGCGGCGGGTGGGCGAAGCGTCGGACGTCCTCGGCGAAGACGCGCTCTCCGCGGTGGAATTGTCGGAGGACCTGGACGGGGACGCGCGCTTCTCGCGCGAACTGGCGGGCGCGTTCCTCGAAGACGTGGACCTGCGCGCCTCGCGGGTGCCGGCCTCGTCGCTCCTGGATGCGCGGCCGGCGCGGCGCGCAGGGTGGGTGCTGCTCGGGGTGCTGGCGGTGGCGGCGGTGCTGCTGACCCTGTGGCCGAAGCAGTGGTCACAGGGGTTCGCGCGCGCGCTGGGGGCGGGGCCGAAGGAGACGGTCATCGTCCGGCACGAGCCCATCACCGGGGATGTGGAGCTGACCTACCGGTACCCGGCGTACACGGGCCTTCAGCCGCGGACGGTCACCGGCACCATGGGTGAGGTCTCGGCGCCGCCGGGCACCGAGGTGCGGCTGTCCACGCGCTCGGACCGGCCGGTGAAGCGCGCCGAGGTCGTGGTCAACGGGACCGCGCTGCCCCTGCAGGTCGAAGAGGAGCGCACCCTCTCCGGCCGCTTCGTGGTGGAGGCGGAGGGCAGCTACCACTTCCGCTACGCCGGTGGCCTCGGCCGGCGCGAGGTCCGCGGGCAGGACATCCGCATCACCGTGGAGCCGGACACCGCGCCGAAGGTGGAGGTGACCCTGCCGGGCGCGGAGGTGGAGGTGGACCCCGGCGACAAGCTCACCGTCCGGTACGAAGCGCAGGACGACTACGGCCTGTCGCAGCTCGAACTGGTCTACCGGACGCAGAACGGCAAGGAGCACCGGCGCAAGCTGCCGCTGGAGGACGGGCGGCGGATGCGCGGCAACGTGACCTGGGACCTCGGGCAGGTGGAGAACGTGAAGCCGGGGGACCGCATCACCTACCACGTGGAGGCGCGGGACAACGACGCGGTGGCCGGCGCCAAGAAGGGCGTCTCGCGCACGCAGGTGGTCCGCATCTACTCCGCGGCAGAGCACCGGCGGGAGGCGGTGCGGCGCGCCGAGGCCCTGTGGGAGCGGCTCATCACCCAGCTCGCGGACCGGCTCGAAGGCGGCGACCTCGCAGAGCCCCTGAAGACCGAGACCGTGCAGGCAGGGCAGCCGGTGGACACCGCGGGGGAGTCTTTGGCGCAGGACCTCTCCACCGAAGGCGCGGAGCTGTCGTCCTCCAAAGATGCGCCCGAGGAGCTGGCCGCGGCGCTGGTCTCCATTGGCGAGTCCTACGGGCTGCACGTGCGCCAGACGCGCGACATGCGCCGCACCTTCCTGCGCTACGGGGCCCGGGCCGGCGGCGGGGGCGCGCCGGAGTTCACCCGCCGCTTCACCACCGCGGTGCGCGCGGAGGTGTCGGAGCTGGAGAAGGACATCCTCTACCTCGAGGCGCTCATCGACCGGCGGAAGCTGGAGGAGCTGCGGGAGCTGGCCCAGGAGCTCGACGGGCAGAAGCGGGAGCTGGCTTCGCTCATCGAGGAGTATCAGGAGACGCAGGACCCCGAGCTTCGGGAGAGCGTGCTCCAGGAGATTGGCGAGCTGCGCGAGCGCATCGCCGAGCTGCAGCAGCGGATGATGGAGCTGGCGCGCGGCATCCGCGACGAACACCTCAACGCCGAAGCGATGGCGGAGCTGATGGAGCAGGAGGACATGGGCTCCACGCTGGATGAGATCGAGCAGCTCATGCGCGAGGGCAAGACCGAAGAGGCCCTCAAGAAGCTGCAGGAGCTGTCCATGCAGCTCGACCAGATGATGCAGAGCCTGGACGACGCGAACGAGAACTTCGGCGAGGAGCAGAACCCGGAGCTGGTGCAGAAGTTCGAGGCGTTCACCCAGGAGCTCGAGCAGACCGCCCAGGCGCAGAGAGAGGTCGCCGAGGAGACGAAGGCCCTGCGCGACCGCTACCGCGAGAAGATGCGGGACCGCCTCGCGCAGAAGGGCGAGGCGATGCGCGACGAATTGGTGAAGAAGGTGGAGAAGGCGCAGGGGGACTACGGCGCGCTGGACGCCAACCGGCTCAACTCGGGCGCCGAGCGGAACCTCGGGCAGCTGCAGAGCGAATTGGAGAACGTGAAGCAGGCCCTGAAGCTGGGCGACTTCGACCTCGCGGCGGAGGCGGCGGCGCGGGCGGAGCGGGCGGCGGAGAACCTCTCCGCGTTCGGCGAAGAGCAGGTCACCCTCGACGAGATGTGGGGCAACCCGCCGGATGCCCGCGCCGAATCGAAGAAGATGGCGGAGTCGCTGAAGAAGAGTGAGCGCGACGTCCGGGACGTGAACCAGGCCCTGCAGGGGCTCTTCCCGCCCGCGGGCCAGATGATGAGCGGCGAAGACCAGCAAAAGCTCCGGGAGCTCGCGAAGGAGCAGTCGCAGCTCGAGCAGCGGGCGCAGGGGCTGGGCCAGAAGATGGACGAACTGCAGCAGATGGCGCCGCTCTTCGACGGCGAGGCCCGCCAGCAGATGGAGGGCATCGGCGAGCGGATGGGCGAGGCCTCCCGCAAGATGCAGGGGCGAGACCCGGCGCGCGGCCACGGCGAGCAGCAGGCGGCGCTGGAGGGGCTCCAGCAGTTCCAGCAGCAGATGCAGCAGCAGAAGGGCAGCGGGAAGGGCGGCGGGCTGCCTCTGCCCATGGCCTCGGGGCGGCAGCGGCGCGGGCAGGGCCAGGGGAACATGAACGAGGACGTGGAGATCCCCGACGCGGATCAGCACCAGGCGCCGCGGGAGTTCCGCAAGGACATCATGGACGCCATGAAGGAAGGCGCGCCGGAGAAGTACAAGGACCAGGTGAAGCGCTACTACGAGGAGCTGGTGCGATGAGCGGGCCCGCCCGCTTCCCCCGCCTGGCGCTGCTCTTCGCGCTCTGCGCCCCTGCGCTGGGGTCCGCGCAGTACGCGCCGCTGCCGGAGCTGGAGGAGTCCCCCTCCGCCAAAGACGCGCGCAGCGAGACCTCTGCCCACGTGCACCGGGTGGACGTGCTCCTGGGCGAATGGGACGTGGAGGGCGCCGCCGCGGAGCTCGAGCAGCTCGCGCGGGTCATCCCGCCGGACTCCGAGCCCATGAAGTACTACCGCGGCCGGGTGGCGTTCGAGCAGGGGCGCTACGACGAGGCGGTAGACCTGCTCGAAGGCGCCGGCGTCACCGACAAGCCGGGCTCCTACCTGCGGTTGGCGAAGGACACCCAGGCGGTGGTGAAGGGCCACCAGCAGGTGGAGAGCGCCCACTTCATCTTCTCCTTCCCGCCGGGGCGGGACGCGGTGCTGGCGCCGTACGCCCTGGACGCGCTGGAGAGGATCCGCGCCGCGCTGGTGGAGGACCTGGGCTACGCGCCGCCGGGCAAGGTGCGGGTGGAGGTGGTGAACAACG
>CAZQVZ010000145.1:0-13006 GCA_964596895.1 uncultured Myxococcaceae bacterium | reverse complement strand
GACGCTCTTGCCGGAGCCGGACTCTCCCACCAGCGCCAGGGTGCGCCCCTTCTGCAGGGTGAGGTCCACGCCGTCCACCGCGCGCACCAGCCCATCCTGCGTGGGGAAGTGCACCCGGAGGTCTCGCACCTCGAGCAGCGGCGCCATCAGTCGAACCTCATCCGCGGGTCGAGCGCGTCGCGCAGCCCGTCTCCGAGGAAGTTCAGGCACAGAAGCGTAGACGACAGGAGCACCGCCGGGAAGACGAGCTGGTGCGGCAGAAAGCCCATGTTCGCCGCGCCGTCTGCCACCAGGAGGCCCCAGGACGCGTCCGGCGCTGCCACGCCCAGCCCCAGGAAGGAGAGGAAGGCCTCCTGCAGCATCACCGCGGGCACCGTCAGCGTGGCGTAGACGATGGTGGGACCCAGCGCGTTGGGCACGAGGTGCCGCAGGATGATGCCGGCGTGGCTCACGCCCATGGTGCGCGCGGCCTGGACGAACTCGGCGTTGCGCAAGGAGAGCACCTGCCCCCGGACGATCCGCGCGCACGTCAGCCAGCTCACCGCGCCCAGCGCCACGAACACCGCCAGCATGGACCTTCCGAAGATGGCGAGCAGCAGGATGGCGAAGAAGATGAACGGCAGCGTGTAGAGCACGTCCACCACCCGCATCAGGAACGCGTCGGTGCGCCCACCGAAGTACCCGCTCACCGCGCCCACGCCCACGCCAATGCCCAGGGACACCAGCGTGGCGCACAGCCCGACGAGCAGGGACAGCCGGCCGCCCACCATGCAGCGGACCATCAGGTCCCGCCCCAGCACGTCGGTGCCGAAGGGGTGCGTCCACGAAGGCCCCTGCGCGCCCACCTGGAGCTGCTGCTGGTCGTACGCCCACGGCGAGAGCCACGGCCCCACCACGCAGAAGAGGACGATGCCGAAGAGCACCCAGCCGGAGACCACCGCGGCCCGGTTCCTCCGGAGCCTTCGCCACGCGTCTCCCCAGAGGCTCTGGCCCCGGACGGCGGCGTCGTCCTCCCCCGAGAGGCGGGCGACTTCGAGCGCGGGGGTGCTCATGCGTACTTCACCCGCGGGTCGAGCACCGCGTACGCGACGTCCACGATCAGGTTGGCCAGAAGCAGGAAGGCGGCGTCCACCAGCACCACCCCCAGGGCCAGCGTGTAGTCGCGGTTCAGCGCCGCATCCACGAAGTAGGGGCCCATGCCGGGGATGTTGAAGATCTTCTCCACCACCAGGGACCCGGTGAAGAGCCCGGCCATGGCCGGCCCCAGGAAGGTGACCACGGGCAAGAGCCCCGCACGAAGGGTGTGGCGGAAGAGCACCAGCCGCTCCGGCAGCCCCTTGGCCCGCGCGGTGCGGACGAAGTCCTGGCGGATGACCTCCAGGAGGCCGCCGCGGGTGAGCCTGGCGACGTAGGCGGCGAAGACCAACCCCAGGGTGGCGCCGGGGAGGATCATGTGGGACAGCCCGTCCCAGCGCGCCGCCGGGAGCACCCCCAGGGTCACCGAGAAGATGAGGATCAGCACCGGCCCGAGGATGAAGTTGGGCACCGAGATGCCGACGAGCGCCGCGCCCATGGCGGTGTGATCCGGCCACTTGTTCTGCCACACCGCCCCGGCGATCCCGGCCAGCAGCCCGAAGAGCAGCGTGAAGACCAACGCCACCAGCCCCAGCTGCAGGGAGACCGGGAAGCCTGCGGCGATGAACTCGTTCACGCTCCGGCCGGGGTACCGGTAGGACGGCCCCAGATCTCCGCGCAGGTAGCTCGTCACCACCGCGAAGAACTGCACCGGCAGGGGCTGGTCCAGCCCGTACTTCGACTCGAGCTGCGCCTGCACCAGCGGATGCACCGCCCGGTCCTGATCGAACGGCCCGCCGGGCGAAAGGCGCATCAGCACGAAGGCGATGGCGAGGATCGCGAACAGCACGGGGATGAGGCCCAGAAGCCTTCGCAGCGCGTAGCGGATCACGGCGAGGGCGCCTTTGCGGTCCGCGCAGGGTCCACCCGCACGGCCCGCAGGGGGTGCAGGTGACGGCTGTTCGGGTAGATGCCCACGACCCACGGCTTCACGAAGTCGCTGTAGCTGTAGATGTAGAGCGGGATGAGCGGCACCTCGTCGTTCACCAGGGCTTCGGCTTCGGCGAAGGCGGCGTTGCGGACCGCTGGGTCGGGTGAGCGCAGCCCCCGCTCCAGCGCGCGGCCATACGCTTCATTCTCCCAGCGGGCGTGGTTCTGCGAGGAGCCCGGCCGCAACAGCTCCAGGAAGCTGGAGGGATCCTGGTAGTCCGCCCACCAGCCGCCGCGCGCCACCTCGAAGTCGCCGGCGCCGAGCCGGTCGAGGTGGACCTTGTACTCGGTGTTGGACAGCGCCACCTCGATGCCCAGGTGCGCCCCCCACATCGCCTGGATGGCCTCGGCCACCTGCCGGTGGGCCTCGTCGGTGTTGTACCCGTAGCGCAGGACGGGGAAGCCTTCGCCGCCGGGATAGCCGGCCTGGGCGAGCAGCGCCCGGGCGCGCGCCGGGTCGAACCCCTCTCCCGGCGGGGACCTGTAGCCTGTCACCTCCTCGAGCAGCAGGTCCGGGACGAGGTGCGTGGTGGCCACCTGCCCGGCCTTGAGCACGTCCCGGGCAATGGCCTCTTTGTCGATGGCGAGGTTCAAGGCCTTGCGCACCCGGACGTCGTCCAGGGGCGGGGACGAGGTCTGCAGCCAGAGGAAATAGGTCCCCAGCCGCAGCGCGGTCCGGAAGTCCGCGTAGCCCCGGACGAAGGGCTCGCTCTCCGGCGGCACCCGGCCATTGGCGCCGAGCCAGTCCAGGGTCCCGGTCTGGTACAGCCGCAGCGCGGTCCGGCTGTCGTCGATGGCCATGGCCACCACGCGGCGCAAGGACACGCTCTGCGCGTCCCAGTAGGTCTCGCTCTTCTCGAGGACTATCTCGTAGCGCAGCCGCCACTGGGCGAGCCGGAACGGCCCGTTGGAGACGATGTGCTCGGGGCGGGTCCACGCCTCGCCGTGGCGCTCGACGACGTCCCGGCGCAGCGGGAAGAAGGGCGAGTACGCGGTCAGCTCCAGAAACCAGGGCGCCGGATAGGCGAGGGTCACCTCCAGCGTCTTCGGCCCGCGCGCGCGGACGCCGAGCTGCGCTGGATCCCGAAGCTTGCCGCGGCTGAAGGCCTCTGCGTTCTTGAGGACCCACAACATGTTGGCGTACTGGGCGCCGGTCAGGGGGTCCAGGACCCGCGTCCACGCGTAGGTGAAGTCGGTGGCCGTCACCGGGCGGCCGTCGGACCAGACCGCGTCGCGCAGGTGGAAGGTCCAGGTGAGCCCGTCTGCAGAGACCTCCCAGCGCTCCGCCATCCCGGGCACCGGCGCCAGGGTCTTCGGGTCGTAGCGGGTGAGCCCCTCGAAGAGCTCTCGGACCAGCTCATTGCCGGACGCGTCCCACACGAGCCCCGGGTCCAGAGTCTGCGGCTCGGCGCCGTTGTTGAAGAACAGCGTCCCCGGTGGGTGGGTGGGGGTGGCCTTGCCGAAGAGGGGGGCTTCACCCTCTGGCAAGGGGCGCTCCGCCGTCCGGGTGCACGCGCCCGCGGAGACCAGCGCCAGGGCGGACAGTGCGGGGAGCAGGCGCAGCGACATCGGGCGGCGGAGCGTAGTGGATGTAGGCGAAGGGTGACAGTGAAGCGGGGAGGGCAGGAGGGCAGCCGAGCGGTGCGCCGGCGCCACGCGTCCGCGGGGGGGCGTGACCCCGAGGCGGGCCAGCGGCTCGGAGGTGGTCACCCGGGGGCTCGCGCGAGGGTGCCGCAGCGGACAGGGGAGGTGCGCCCGGGCTTGCCCGCCTGCGCGTCGAATCTCACCTTCCAGGAGGGTCGACGGGGGAGGTGGGAGATGGACATCGGGGTTCTGCTGACGCCGGTGGCGGTGATGGCGGCGTTGGGGCTGACGGTTGCGGCGTTCGGGTGGGGGCGTGCAGGTTCGCGGCCGCACTTCACCTCGCGCTCGGTGCTCCTCGCCGCGGTGGGGTTGGTGGCCGTGGCGGTGGTGCTCGGGCGCTTCGGCGTGGGGCCCACAAGCCCGGTGGGGCAGGAGACCCTGGGCAAGGGGCTGGGGCTCGGGTTGTTGCTGGGCGCGGCGGCGCTCACCTGGCGTGCGGCCCGGACGCGGCGAGGCGCGGAGCTGTCGGTGACGGCGGCGCCCCAGGCCCTGGACGAAGCGGCGAAGGTGGTGCGCGTCACCGGCAAGCCGCTCGCGGGCGTCTTTCGCGGGCGGATCGCGTGCGACGAGGCGGTGACCTCTCCTTCCGGCGTGGTCTGCGCCTTCTACGAGGCGGAATTGCGCGCGCCGGCGGACGGGCGCCGCAAGGGGCCGTTGCTCTCCACCGAGCGCGGCTTCGGGACCACCCTGTGGCTCAAGGGCGAGCGCACGGTGGCGGCGGTGTCCTTCAGCCCGGCGCAGCTGACGGCGCCGGAGGAGCTTCGCCGCTGCACGCTGATGGGCCGGCTCTCCACGGGCCTGCAGACCGCGCTCGCCGGAGGGGATGAGCCCTTGGAGGCCACCTCCCACGAGCGCCTCGGCCGCCTGGGCGAAAGCTGCCTGGTGGTGGGGGAGTTGCGGCCGGGGCCCGTGCCCGGCAGCTTCGAGATCCGCGGCGCGGGCAGAGGCCCAGCGCCGGTGGTGGTGGGGCACGACGCGTCGGTGCTCGGGCGCGGCGCCCTGGGGCGGGCGGCTGCGTACTTCGCGGCCGCTGTCCTCTGCTGCGCGGGCGCCGCGTGGGTGCTCGCGCGCTACGGGGTGTGAGGGAGCCCAGGGGCCCGTCCGGTGCGCTACTCCGGCTGCACGAAGATCGAAGACGCCAGCTCGGCGTCCACCGCGAACTCGCTGTAGCCCATCTTGAAGACCACGCCGGGCCAGGCCTGGTGGACCTCCACCGCGCTGCCGGGCATCACCCCCAGCGCCACCAGCCTGCGCACCCGCTCCACCCGGCCCATCTCCAGGCGGACCACCACGCAGCGCTCGCCCACCTTCGCCTCCGACAGTCTCCGCGTCGTCCTGTCCGTCATCCCACTGACCTCCGGGTGGGGCTTCGCCTCTCGCACGGCGGGGACGCCCAGCTCTTCCGCCGTCTCGACCCAGGTTCTCATGACGCCTTCCTCCACAAGCGCTTGAACGTCTCGATGATCTTCGACGGCGGAGCGGCGATGGCCTCCCAGCCGCACCTCGGGCAGCGCACCCGCCCGCAGCCTTTGGGCGCAGCGGACAGGGGGCACTTCACGCACGCCGGCTGGGCGGCGTCCTGCTCGAAGTCCAGCGCGCAGTACGAGCAGATCACAAGGCCACCCCGAAGACCGGCAGGGCGAACCGCAGCCCGAGCCCCACCACGAAGGCGATGGCGATCACCGCGGACATCGTCGCCAGCGCGGTGCGCGTCCCCCGCTCCTTGAACATCACCAGCACCTGCGCGATGCAGGGCATGAACAGGGTCATCGTCACCGCGGCGATGAGGATCTGCCCGGTGGACAGGGCGCCCGTCTCCGCCAGCTCGTGCAGGCCGGCGGCGCCGAAGTCGCGGCGGAAGAAGCCGAACAAGAAGATCTCGGAGGCCTGCGCGGGCAGGCCCAGCGCGGTGACCACCGGCTCCAGAGACCGGACGAGGAACCCGAACCCGCCGGTGATGCGCCCCACCCAGATGAGGAAGCTGGCGAAGACGAAGAGCGGGAGGATCTCGAGGAAGTACCACTTCATCCGCGCCCAGGTCTTCACCAGCACGTTGCCGGGCTTCGGCAGCCGCATCGGCGGCAGCTCCATGTAGAAGTCCGGCGGATCTCCGGGCAGCACCTTCGACGCGAGCTTTCCTGCGACGAGGAACACGCCTGCGACCACCGCGGCCCACACCACGAACGCCCACGACATCCCGAAGGCGACCCCGCCTGAGGCCGTGGCCGCGAGCACGCCCGCCATCACCCCGTACTGCGCCGAGCAGGGGACCGCGAGCGCGAGCAGGAAGGTGGTGAGGGTCCGCTCGCGCTTCGTCTCCTGGACCCGGGTGACCAGGGTGGCCATGGTGTCGCACGCGAAGCCGAGCACCACCGGGATCACCGCGCGGCCGTTGAGGCCGATGCGCTTGAACACCCGGTCCACCAGGAGCGCGAGCCTGGGGAAGTAGCCGGAGTCCTCCAGCGCGGAGAAGAAGAGGAAGAACAAGGAGACGATGGGCAGGATGATGGCCACCGCGTAGGTGACGCCGAGCGTGACCAGGCCGTACTCACCGGCGAACAGCTCGCGCAGCCAGTACTGCCACCCGCGCTCCGCGGGCAGAAGCGCGTTCATCAGCCCGTTGAACCAGGGGTTGATGTGCTCGCCGAACAGCTCGCTCTCCAGCAGGTCCACGAGGTACCCGGACCCGAACACCCCCACGAACTGGTACAGCCCCAGGTAGAGGACGAGGAGCAGCGCCGGCACGCCGGTGATCGGATTCGCCAGGAGCCTGCCCACCCCGTCCGCGAGCGTGCGCCGCTTCTGCGCCGGCCACTGCACCGACTCGGCGATCCACGAGGAGGCCTGCTGGTGCAGGTGCCGCGCGAGGGTGAAGGAGAGATCCTCGCCGCGCGCGGTGAAGGCCTCCCGCGCCCTCTGCGCGCGCGCCACGGCCAGGGGCGCCTGCTCCTTCACCCGCGCCGTGAGCACCTCGTCCCCCTGCAGGAGCAGGCTCGCGGTCACCTGCGCCACGCCGGGCGAATGGCCGTGGAGCAGCGCCGCGGTCTCCTGCAGGTCGAAGGCGAGCTCAGCCGGGACGGGCGGCGGGGTCCAGGAAGGGACTTCGCTCGCCCGCGCGGCGGCAATCGCGTCTCGCAGCGCGTCCACGCCCCGGCCGCTGACCGCGACGATGGGCACCACCGGCACCCCCAGCCGCCCCGAGAGCTTCTGCGCGTCCACCCTCAAGCCGCGGGCCTCCGCCTCGTCCATCATGTTGAGGGCGACCACCACGCGCACCCCCATGGCCCGAAGCTGGGCGGTGAGCGGCAGCCCGCGCTCCTGCGTCTTGGCGTCGAGCACCTGGACGATGACCTCGTCGGTGGCCTCCAGCACCACCCTCTGGCTGACGCGCTCCTCTTCACTGACGGGGAGCAGCGAGTACATGCCCGGGGTGTCCTGCACGTCCCAGGACTCGGAGGCGATCTGCGCCTTGCCGCGGGACACCTCCACCGTGGTGCCCGGGTAGTTGGAGACGACGACGTAGCGGCCGGTGAGCGCATTGAAGAGCGCGCTCTTGCCGACGTTGGGCGCGCCCACCAGCAGGATGCGGGGGCGCAGCGGGGAGGGGGCTTCGGCTTCGGTCAGCGGGCGGGCGGCGGTCATGACGGGGCCTTTGTTTGGCGTTCTCTTCGTTCAGTCGACGACGAGCGTGAACCCGACGGTGCCCAGCCAGGTGGGCGCCGCGCCGGCAGCGAAGGTGGGGCCTACACCCAGGCTCAGAACGCCGCTTTGCACGGCCTCCCACTGGGCGGCGGCGAGCAAGGAGGTGACGAGCGAGTCGCGGCCCAACCTCGCGAGGGGGGACCACTCACCCAGGACCTCGGCGCCCACCCGAAGCCGCGGGTGGAGCAGGGTGGAGGCAGAGAGCGAGGTGGAGGTCAGCCAATCCTGCGCGTTCGAGGGCGGCAGCACCTGTGAGGCGCCCAGGTTCGCGTTGAGCTGCCAGTCCCCGGTCTCGAAGGAGCCCACCACCTGCGCCGCCAGCGCCTGCAGCGGGGTGTACGCCAGCCGGACCGCGAGGCCGGGGGCAGAGGTCACGTCGAGCAGCCGCCACTTGAGCGAGAGCTCTGGCGCATCCAGCCCGCCGCGCAGCCCGCGCAGGTCGGTGACGGCCGCGTAGCCGAAGCCCACCCCCGCGTCGACCCGCTCGGCCAGCGCCAGGGCGATGCCCACCCCGGCGGCCAACTCCAGCGGGCCCGCCGCCGTCGCCCGGAGGGCGTCCACGCTGGTGGACACTTCCAGCGCGCCCGGCCCCTGGGTGCCGACGTCTTCTGTCGAGAGCGGATGCGCCGCCAGCGCCACCGGGCCCACCAGGACCAGCGCCGCGGCGCCGAGGACCTGAACCGAGCTGCGTCTGCAATTGCGAATCATTATCGCCTCCGGAGCGCATGATGCGGAGGAGGCGGCCCGGCCGCTTTGACCGGGGTCAAGGTCTTGTCGCTTTTCCTAATCCCCTTCGAGCCCGTATTCGCGCAGCTTACGGGCGAGGGTGTTGCGGCCAATCCCGAGCGCCTTCGCGGCGGCGCTGCGGTTGCCGCGCAGTGTATCGAGGACGCCGAGGATGTGGCGCCGCTCGACGGCCGCGAGGGTCGCGATCTCGGGAGGTTGTCTGCCCTCCGGGCCTTCGACGGCGGTCTCGGCGCCGGCAGCTCCGGTTCGAGCCTGGGTCCTGTCTGCGCCCGCGGGCGCCTGCGCGTGCTCTCGGCCGGGCAGGGGGAGGTGTTCAGGGAGGATCTCCCCGTCGGAGAGGACCACCGCGCTTTCGATGCAGTTCTCCAACTCGCGGACGTTCCCCGGCCAGCGGTAGGCGCGCAGCCGCTCCAGCGCCGAAAGCGAGAGCCTGGGCGCCTGCGCGAGCCGGTGCTTGCGCGCGGCGGTGGCCACGAAGTGCCGGGCGAGCCGCTCCACGTCCTCGGCGCCCCGCTCGCGCAGGGGCGGCAAGGTCACCTCCACCACCTTGATCCGGTAGTAGAGGTCCTCGCGGAACCTCCCTTCGGCCACCATGCGCGGCAGATCCCGGTTGGTGGCAGCGACGATCCGCACGTCCACGCGGACGGTCTGGGTGCCGCCCACGCGCTCGAACTCGCGGTCCTGCAGGACGCGCAGGAGCTTGCCCTGGACGGAGAGCGGCAGCTCCCCCAGCTCGTCGATGAAGACGGTGCCTCCGTCGGCGGACTCGAACTTGCCTTGCATGCGCCCGTCGGCGCCGGTGAAGGCGCCCTTCTCGTGACCGAAGAGCTCGTTCTCGATGAGGGAGGCGGGCAGGGCGGCGCAGTCCACCTTCACGAACGGCGCATGTCGTCTGGGGCTGTTGACGTGCAGGGCGCGCGCGAAGAGCTCCTTGCCGCAGCCACTCTCGCCGCGGATGAGCACGGTGGCGAGCGTGCCGGCGGCCTTCTGGATCAGCCGGTACACCGCGCGCATCGCCTCGGACTCGCCGATGATCCGGTTGAAGAAGTAGCCCACCGGCGCGTCCGGCTGTTCCTTCGCGCGGCGGATCTCCTGCACCAGGCTGGTGCGCTCGAGCGCGCCCCCCACCATGCGGGCGATGCCCTCGAGCTTCTGGGCCTCTTCAGGGGTGAAGACTCCGCCGCCGCGGCGGTTCAGGACCTGGAGCACGCCGAAGAGCAGGTCCTCGGAGTCACGCACCGGGACCGCCAGCAGCGAGGTGGTCCGGTAGCCGGTCATCTTGTCGATCTCGGCGAAGAACCGCCGCTCGCCGCGCGGGTCGGGGACGTTGACCGTCTCGCCGGCCTGGGCCACGTGGCCGGCGATGCCCTGGCCGAGCTTGAGGCGGATCTGCGCGATCTCCGGCAGGTGCGCCGCGCGGGAGAAGAGCTCGCCGCGGGCAGGATCCAGCAGGTACAGGGTGCCGCGGTCCGCCTGCATGGTCACCGCGATGCGGTCCACCAGCGTGGACAGGAAGTGATCGAGGTTCACCTCCTGGCCGACGAGGCTGCCCACCGCGAGGAGCACCTGGGAGGCATCGTCTGGGTGGGCGCGGGACATGGGAGGCCAGGGCGGCAGCTCGAAGGCAGGGGCACTATACATCCCGCCTCCAGGGCCTAGGCGCCCAGGACAATGCGCTTGCCTTCACGCGCCGGCTCCGCGCTCTCGCAGTAGCTGCGCGCCTCCTCGGCCATGTTCTCCACCATGTCGTCGTTGTGCGCGGGATCGTGGTGGAACAAGAAGAGCCTGCGCGCGCTCACCGCGGTGGCGACCTTCGCGGCCTCCACCATCGTCGAGTGGCCCCAGCCCCTGCGCGGCGGCCCGGCCTTCCCTTCGTACTCGTCGGGCGTGTACTGCCCATCCAGGCAGAGCGCGTCCACCCCCTCCATGGCGCGGGCGATCTCCGGCGGCAGCGTGGACAGGTTCATCTCCACGTCGGTGGCGTAGAAGAAGGCGCGCCCGTCCGCCTCGATGCGGTAGCCCAGGCACCCCTGCGGGTGCGGGAGATCCACCGGGAGGATCCGGAAGGGGCCGACTTCGAAGGCGACGTTTGGACGCGCCGCGCGGAAGTCCATGTGCGAACGCATGGTCGAGAGCGGCACCGGGAAGTGGGGCGGGCGCATCTGCTTGTCGAGCACCTCGCGCAGGGCCACCTCGCCGTCCGCGCCAGGGCCGTAGAGGGTGAGGGCCGCCGTCGGCAGGTATGCGGGCGTGAAGAACGGGAAGCCCTGGACATGGTCCCAGTGCAGGTGGGACCACAGGAGGGTGGCCGAGAGCGCCCCGTCCTTCATCATCTGATCGCCGAGCCCGCGCAGCCCGGTGCCCGCGTCGAG
The DNA here is from genome assembly GCA_964596895.1 of uncultured Myxococcaceae bacterium. Taxonomy (GTDB): domain Bacteria; phylum Myxococcota; class Myxococcia; order Myxococcales; family Myxococcaceae; genus JAFAFL01. The sequence continues at coordinate 2,477 of CAZQVZ010000145.1, read as the reverse complement.
GATCAGCCGCTGGTCCCCCGCGGTGACCTCCACGCAGGAGGTGTTCCCGCCGATCCGCGCCACGTGCGAACCGGACGCCGCCACGCTGCCTCGCACACCCCAGAAACGGACTTCCATCTTTGGCCTCCTTGCTCGGGGCGCCTGCCAGGCTTCTGGGGCGGGCGCCGCATCCGGAAGGGGGGGAGCAGCGTTGGTGCCAGGTGTAAGTGCCCGAATTGCGGCCGGGGCGCCTGTGTCGGAGCGGCGCGCTGATCCACTTTGGCGCAGGCTCGCCGCGCCAGAACGGAGCAGCCCCACGCCATCTGCGACCTGGGTGCGTTCTGGAGGGGATGGTGCTCCGCGTTGTCGGTGGGTGCTGAGTGACCCACCCGCCCGGCCGAGGGGTCCCCAGCGGAGCCCGATCATCGGACGCCCGATCATCAGACCGCCGCAGTCGATCATCGGACGCCCGATCATCAGACCGCCGCAGTCGATCATCGGACGCCCGATCATCAGACCGCAGCGACCCGACAATCGGGCTGCCGCAGCCTGATCATCGGACGCCCGATCATCAGATCGCCGCAGTTGATCATCGGTTCTCCGATCATCAGGCTGCGTCGCCAGAGGTCAGGCCGGCCAGGGCGGGGTGGTGGAGTTGTCCTCGTACAGCCAGCCCGAAACTGCGATGGCCTCCGCCGGCCAGGGCCGCCGCGGAGCCTTTCCGAAGAGGCCCAATGCCCCCAGGGGCCGCAGGTGGCTCGCTGGGGCCTCCGGGCCTGCCGCCGCATCTATAGCAGCGGCTTCCAAAGAGGCCCCCAGGGCTCCAGGGTGGCCGCAGGGGCCGCATCACCGAAACGCCCCTTCAGCCGTCCGAGCGCCGCTTGCGCTTGCCGCGCGCCACTTCTGTCGCCAGCGCGTCGAGCTTGTGCGTCCAGAACGCCCGGAAGTGGTCGAGCCACGCATCCACCTCCTGCAGCGGCGCCGGGTCCACCGCGTAGAGCCGGCGCGGGCCCTCGGCGCGGACGGTGGCAAAGCCGCTCTCTCGAAGCGCCTTGAGGTGCTGTGAGACCGCCGGCTGCGAGATCCCGAACTCCGCCTGGATGATCTCCGTCACCGCGCCGGAGGTCTGCTCGCCCCCTGCCAACAACTCCAGGATCCGCCGGCGAACGGGATCCCGGAGGATGTCGAAGGCGTGCATCAGCCGGCCGGAGGCGGCTCGCCCGTGTAGAACTGGCGCGTCCGCTCCGCCGAGGCCTCCGCCACCTTCGCGTCCTCCCCGGATGCGGCGTGCGCCTGGCCCCAGCCGTCACTGCTGCCCCGGACGTAGGCCTTGCCTTCGTCGGTGGTGGACCACGCGTCCGCGTCAGGGTGCGCGCTGGTGGGCCCGGCGATGAGGTGCAGCGCCAGACCGAGCAGCCCCAGCTCCCAGCCAACCCCCACCGCGCCCGGGCCGAACTGGCCCCAGAACTCCTCCGGCACGTGGGCCACGTGCTCCAGCGTCAGCTTCGTGCGCTCGGGACCTTCGGGCGCAAGCGTCACCTCCACCCACGACGCCTGGCCCTGCATCTCCCAGGTGACCCTCAGGCGCGCAGGCTGGTCGCACTCGAGGATCTCACCGCCGGCGTTGCCCTTGAGCTGGTAGCGACCGCCCACCTTCAGGTCGCCTTCGATGGGCAAGAACCACCGTGGCAGCCGCTCCCGGCTGGTCAAGGCGTCCCAGAGATCCTCGGGCGTGGTGTCGTACGTGCGGGTGGCGATGATCACCTTCGCCGGCTTGCCCTGGTGCTCGCGCTGAATGACCGTCCTGGTCACGGCGCCAAGATGCTTCGCGACATCCACCTGCATGGCTTCCTCCCGTGGGTTGAACAGCGCGCGCAGGATGCCGGCCGGCACTTATATAAGTCAAGACTAATGGTGCTGGGTGCGCGCCGCTCAGCGCCGGGGCCGGGGCCGGGTCATCCTCAGGACCCACAGCACCAGCCCGCCGGTGAGGGCGCTGCCGGCGCCTGCCCCGAGCAGCAACACCGCCGCGCCCAACCAGTACGCAGGGACGCGGCAGCGGCGCTCGGCGGCGCCCGTGGTGATGGCCTCGCACACGTCGCTCGCGGAGGCGGAGAGCCCCACGCCGACGGTGAGGGAGATGCCGCCCAGGAGCACGGCCAGGAGCCCGCCGCCCAGCATGAACGCCGCCACCGTCGACACCGTCTCGCGCTTCTTCAGTCCTTCCACAGGATCTTCCATGGGTGCTTGCGCAGGTCCTCCACCAGCGCCTTGAGGTCCCTGTACAGCTCGGGGTCGGAGGCGAGCGCGCCCAGGGTCCCGGCGTCCGGGTCCAGAAGCGGCTCGAGCCGCAGCAGCACCGTCTCCCCGCGCGAGGCGAGCCGGTCCAGCTTCTCGCCCGCGGCGCTGTACCGCTCCAGCGCCACCTTGAGCTTCTGCACGTCCTCCTCCGAGAGCTCGCCTGAGAGCGCCGCCATCTGGCCCAGCACCCGCCTGGC
>CAZQVZ010000144.1:0-13091 GCA_964596895.1 uncultured Myxococcaceae bacterium | reverse complement strand
CTTCTGCGGCCGCGGCGACGACATGCTGAAGGTGGCCGGCAAGTGGCTCTCCCCGCTCGAAGTGGAGAACGCGCTGCTCGGCCACCCGGCGGTGCGCGAAGCCGCCGTCGTCGGCTTCAAGGGGGCGGACGGGCTCGACAAGCCGAAGGCCTTCGTCGTCCTCAAAGACGGTCAGAGCGCCACCGCGGAGCTGGCCGAGGCGCTCAAGGCCCACGTTCGCGAAGCGCTGGCGCCGTTCAAGGCCCCGCGCGAGGTCTCCTTCCTCGAAGCGCTGCCGAAGAGCGACCGCGGCAAGGTCCTCAAGTCCGCGCTGAAGGAGTAGGCCAGCCCATGCTCGCTGCACACCTCACCTGGCCGCAGATGAAGGCCCGGGCCGAAGCAGGCGCGGTGGCGCTCCTGCCCTGCGGCTCCACCGAAGCCCACGGGCCTCACCTGCCGCTCAACGTGGACGTGGTCATCGCCGAAGCGGTCTGCACCCGCGCGGCGGCGCTGCTCGAGGCGCAGGGGAGGAAGGCCGTGGTCTTCCCGGCGGTGGCCTACGGGCTCACCGACTTCGCAGCGGCCTTCAGCGGCACCGTGAGCGTGGAGGCGGACGCCACGCGGGCGTACCTGGCCGGCGTGCTCGCGGGCATCGCCGCGCATGGCTTCCCGGTGGTGGCGGCGGTGAACCACCACGTGGAGCCGGCCCACTTCAAGGTGGTCCACGAGGCGTGCAAGCGCGCACAGGAGCGGTTCGAAAGGGCGCGCATCTTTGCGCCGGACCACAGGAGGCCGCCCTTCGTCGCGCAATTGGGGGAGGAGTTCACGTCCGGCGGCAGCCACGCGGGCCTCTACGAAACCGCGCTGGTGCTGGCCTGCGCGCCCCACCTGGTGCGCGAGGAGGTCCGGGCATCGCTGCCTTCATTGGAGGTGGACCTGCCGGGGATGATCAAGGCGGGGGCGAAGGACTTCCACGCCTGCGGCGGCCCAGACGCCTACTTCGGTGCGCCCTCGGCGGCCACCCCTGCAGAGGGTGAGCGGCTGCTCGGACTGCTGGCAGGCTTCACCGCGGAGGCCGTGCAGGCCGCCATCCATTCGTTGCATTTATAGTTAGCTCCTCTGATAATGCCGTCGCATTGCGGAGGATCTACTAATGCAGCTGGAAAGCCTGAAGATGTTTTGCGACGTGGTGGAAACGGGGTCCTTCTCCCGTGCGGCGCAGCTCAACCACGTGACGCAGTCTGCGGTGAGTCAGCAGATCCGCGCGCTGGAGACGCGGTACGCCCAGAAGCTGCTCTCGCGGTCCGCGCGGCAGGTGACGCCCACGCCCGCCGGTGAGCGGCTCTTCCGCGGGTGCAAGGAGATCCTCGCGCGCTTCAGCGAAGTGGAGCAGGAGATCCGCGAGCAGTCCGCAGAGGTCGTGGGCACCTGCACCGTCTCCACCATCTACTCGGTGGGGCTGCACGAGCTGCAGAGCATCATGAAGTCCCTGCTCAAGACCCACCCGCGGGTGAACATGCGGCTGAACTACCGCCGCTCGGACCAGGTCTACGACGACGTGATCCTGGGCTCGGCGGAGATAGGCATCGTCGCCTATCCGCAGCCGCGCGCCGGCGTGGACATCCTGCCCTTCCGCGACGACAAGCTCGCGGTGGTCTGCGCGCCGTCCCACCCCTTCGCGCAGAAGGCGAAGGTCGCCCCCGGGGCGCTGGCCGGGGTCCCCTTCATCGCCTTCGACCGCGAGGCGCCCACGCGCAAGGCGCTGGACCGCCAGTTCCGCGAGCGCAACATCGAGCTGAACCCCATCATGGAGATGGACAACGTCGAGACCATCAAGCAGGCCATTGCCATGGGGCTCGGCGTGGGCGTTCTGCCGCTGGCCACCGTGCAGCACGAGGCCATGGCCGGCAACCTGGTGGCGCGGCCCTTCTCCGAGGGCAACTGGGGCCGGTCCATCGGCCTGCTGGTTCGCAAGGGCAAGTACCTCGACCGCGCGTCGCAGGCGGTGCTGGACGCGTTCAAGGCCGTCAGCGCGGTGGAGCAGCCCGCGGCGTGATCCCCCTCGGGGGTCCGGTTGACGCAGCGCGGGGCGGCTGTTCGAGACTTCTTGGCATGAGCACGCCCGAGGTCCGAGATCTGCGCTTTGAGCTGTCCTGCGTCCCGCGCCACTGGCACGGAGGAAGCCGCGCCCTCACCGCGTGGTTCGACAACCTGTCGGTCTTCTTCCCGCCCGGCGAGCGGTTCTTCGTCGCCGCGGTGAAGGCGCACCAGCCGAAGGTGACAGACCCCGCGCTGGCCGCGGAGGACCGGCAGGCGCAGGCGTCCTGACCGCCTCTGCAGGCGCGCTCGGTTGAGCTGAAGGAGGCTTAGCCCCGCGGCAGGCGGAGGGTGAAGGTGGTGCCCTCGTCTGGCAAAGAGCGCAGGGCGATCTCGCCCCGGTGGGCGAGCACCAGCTGCTTCACGATGTACAGCCCCAGCCCGATGCTGCGTGCGGTGTTGTCTCCGCCACCGGTGGCGCGCTGAAGGGGCTCGAAGATGCGGGCCTGCTGTTCGGGCGGGATGGCCGAACCCTGGTTGTGCACCTCGAGGACGCCCCACTCACCGTCCTCGCGCACCCGGCAGATGACCGGTGTGCCCTGGGGGCTGTACTGCAGCGCGTTGGAGAGCAGGTTGGTCAGCACCTGCGACAGCCGGTCTCCATCCCATCTGCCCACCAGACAGGACACCGCCTCCAGCCTCACCTCGCGCAGGGGCCACGCCAGCCCCGTCTCCTCCACCACGTGGGCGGCCAAAACGGCGAGGTCCACCTCCGTCCGGGTGATGGGGATACCGCCGCCCAGGCGGGCCTGGGTGAAGTCGAGCAGGTCGCGGATCATCCGCCCGGCGCGGTCCGCCGCGGCGCGGATGCGGCTGATGGACTTGATGGTCCGCTCGTCCAATTCGTCCCGCCGCAAGAGCAGCTCTGCGCCGAGCAGGATGGCGTTGAGCGGGTTGCGCAGGTCGTGACTGACGATGCCCACCAGCTGCTGCTCGAAGCTCTCCTTCTGCTTCACCTCGGTCACGTCCCGGGCGACCGCGAGGATCCGCTCAGGCCTGCCAGTGGGGCCCGGCACCGGGGTCACCACCACGTCCCACCAGGTCGGACGCCCCTCCGTGCCGAACCCATGACCGACGAAGCGTGCGGGTTGGCCCCCCCGCGCCTTCTCCAGGGCGCCGCGCGCCTGGTCGCGGTCTTCTCCCTGATAGAGGTCCGCCCACGAACGGCCGAGCAGCGCGTCCACGTCCGAGATGCCGTGGGCCCGAGCGCCAGCCTCGCTCATGAAGAGCAGCCGCCCGTCGAGGTCCAGGAGCTTGAAGCAGTCCGCGCTGGCGGCGATGACGCGGCGGTTGAGCTCTTCGCTCGCCCGGAGCGCCTCCTGCGCTGCCCGGGCCTCCTCCTCCGCGCGCCGCAGCCGCAGCGCCGCCCGCAGGCTCCGTCCGAGCCGGTCCGCATCGAGGCTTGCCTTCGCCAGATAGTCGGTGGCGCCAGACTTCATCAGCTCCACGGCGACCTCCGGCTCGCCCTGGCCGGTGAGGACGATGACCGGCGTCCCGTCATTGCGCTCGCGCAGGGACCTCAGGACCCACAGCCCGTCCCGGGTGGGGAGGTTGAAGTCCAGGAACACGCAGTCGAACGCGCCCGTCTCCAATGCGGCCAGCGCCGCCTCGGCGTCGGCACACTCGGTGACCTCCGCTCGAAACCCCGCCGCCAGGGCGAACCGGCGGACCGAGAGCCTGTCCAACTCGTCGTCGTCCACCACCAGCAACCGCAGCGGTGCCCCCTCCGGCGTGGCGGACGCGGGCGGCGCCGTCGGGCCGCTGTCGAGCGGACGCAGCAGGCTCAAGGCATCTCCACCAGCGTCCAGTACTTGTTCAGGGTGGAGGTGAGCTCCACGAAGTTGGTGAAGGTCACCGGCTTGAGCAGGTACCCGGCGACGTTCAGGTTGTAGGCGTCCACCTTGTCCCGCTCTTCGTTGGACGTGGTGAGCACCACCACCGACAGGTGCGAGAGCTGCGGGTCCTTGCGGATCTCCCTCAGGAACTCGATGCCGTTCATCTTCGGCATGTTGAGGTCCAGGAGGACGAGCCTCCGGCCTTCGGGCACGCCGCCCTTGCGCAGCAGGTCCAGCGCCTCCAGGCCGTTGCCGGCCACGTAGACGGGGTTGGTGATCTTGTTCTTGTCGAAGGCGCGGCGGACGTTCATCACGTCCACCTCGTCGTCCTCGACGAGGAGGATGTGCAGGATGCGATCGTCGGTGTTCATGGGGTGATGGCGGCCTCCCGCCGCGGCCAGGTGAAGTGGAAGCGGGCACCTTCGCCGGGAGCAGACTCAACCCAGGCGCGCCCACCCCTGGATTCGACGATCTTTCGAACCACCGCGAGCCCGATGCCGGTGCCCTCCACCCGGTCCCGCGCCTCGAGCGTCTGGAAGATGCCCCAGATGCGCTCCTGGAACTCCGGGGCGATGCCCTGCCCGTTGTCCTCGACGGTGAAGCGCCAGAAGTCCGGGCCGTCCTCCGCAGCGCGCACGGTCACGGTGGGGTCCTCCCGCCGCGCGTGCTTGAGCCCGTTGGAAGCGAGGTTCATCAGCACTTGCTGCAGCGGCACCTTCTCGGTGAAGAGCGTGGGGAAGGTCCCCTCCAGCACCACCTTCGCAGGCGCCGAAGGCGACAGGAGCTCCGTCACCTCCTGCAGCAGCTTGCCGGTGTCCACCTGCTCCTGGCGGCCCTTGAGCCTGCCTGCGCGCGAATACTGGAGGATGCCTTCGATGAGCGCCTCCATCCGGTGCACCCGCCGGCGCAGCAGGTCGAGCTGCTTGTGGGCCTGCGGCGTGACCGCGCTGCCGAGATCCTCCTCCAGCCACTGCGACAGGTTGGCGATGCCGCGGAGCGGCGCCTTGAGGTCATGGGAGGTGACGTAGGCGAACTGGTCCAGCTCCTGGTTGCTGCGCTCGAGCGCGCGGATGAGCTTCTCCGCTTCGCGGAACAGCCGCGCGTTGTCCATGGCCACCGCGGCCTGCGCGGCGAGGCCCACCACCAGCCGCTCCTCGCGTTCGGTGAAGACGCCCGGCTTGTCGTGGCCGAAGAAGAGCCCCCCCATCACCCGCCCGTCCCGCGAGATCACCGGCACCGCGAGGTAGCTCACCACCGGCAGGTGCCCTTCGGGCATGCCGTGGTGGGGCGCGTTGTGTCCGTAGCGCGGGTCCTGGGTGATGTCGTCCACCCGGACCACGCCTTCCCCGCCGAAGGTGGGCGCGAAGACCTTCGTGTTCCTCGGCATCGGGAACTTCGAGAACGCCTCCCTTGGCACCCCGGAGATGGAGTAGAGCGTGTACGCCTCTCCGCGCTCGTCGATGACGTTGTAGAAGAACGCGCCGAATTGGGCGCCGGCCAGGCGGGTGGCGGACCCGGTGATGGCTGACACCAGCTTCTCCTGGTCCAGCTCCGCCGCCAGGGTCATCCCCACCCGGTTGACGATCTCCAGCGTCTCGCTGACCTCTCGCACGCGGGCGTCTGCCCGCTTGCGCTCCACGCCCACCGCCACCGAGTCCGCGATGGACGCCAGCGCCTTCAGCACCCCCTCCGACAGCGGCTGCCGCGCGAAGAGCGCCATCACGCCGATGACCTGGCCATCCACCTTCAACGGGTAGCCGGCGAAGGCCACCATCCCCTCGCGCTTCGCCCACTCCCGGTCGCCCACCCGCGAGTCGTGCTGCACGTCATTGGTGAGATGCGCCCTGCCCTCCCGGGCGATGAGGCCGATCTTGTACTTGCCCACCGGCACCCGCGCGTGCCCGCCGTTGGTGTGCGTGTACTGGCCGGCGCTCGCCACCAGCTCCAGCGTGTCGCCCTTCCTGTTGACGGTCCAGACGCGGGCGAAGGCCGCGCCCAGGTGTTCGACCAGCGCCTCCGAGGTGCGCTGCAGGGCCTCTTGCAGGTCCCCGGCGCTGGTGAACGCCGCGCCCACGTCCGCCGCCAGCGCCAGCTCCGACTGCCGCCGGCGCAGCTGCTCCGCCACCGCCTCCTCCGCCTTGCGCGCGCGCACCTGGTCGGTCACGTCGTAGACGAAGGTGGTCACCCCTTCGATGGCGCCCTGGGGCCCGCGCATGGGCGAATAGGTGAAGTTGTAGAAGCGCTCCTCCAGGACGCCGCGGCCAATCTCGATCTGCACCGAGAGCTCGTTGCCATAGAAGGGCTCGCCGGTCCGGTACACGCCGTCGAGCAGGTCGAAGATGCCCTGGCTCACCAGCTCCGGGAACGTCTCGCGCAGCGGGCGCCCCACCTTGACCTTGTTGCCCACCAGCTTCTGGTACGGGTCGTTGACGAGCTCCACCACGTGGTCGGGCCCGCGCATCACGATGATGGGCGCCGGCGCCTGCATGAACAGGCCGTGCAGGTGCGCGCGCGACGCCTCCGCCGCTTCGAACAGCCGCGCGTTTTCGATGGCGAAGGCCGCCCGGCTCGCCAGCTCCCGGGCCAGCGACAGGTCTCCCTCCGAATACCTGCGGCCGCTCTCCGCATAGACGAGCGTCAGCGCGCCCAGGGTCTTGCCGTTGGCGCTCAGCGGCACCACCACATAGGACCGAAGCTCGAGCTCCCGCACCAGCGCCTTGTGCTCCGGGTCCATGGGGGAGGCTTCGATGACCCCGTCGGGGATCTCCTCCATCCACTCGAGCTGACCTGAGCGCAGCACATGCGCGACGCCGGTGGGCGCGTCCGGCCGCGGTGGGTAGCGCTTCGCCAGGTCGAGGACGAGCGCCACCTTCGCCGGATCCGGGTGCACCACCGCCAGCCGCCGGATGGCGCCGTCCGTCCCCACCGCGTCCAGGGTGCACCAGTCCGCGAACCTCGGCACCACCAGCTCCGCGAAGCGCTGCAACCGCTGCGACGGCTCCAGCGGGGACGAGAACAGCGCGCCCACATCTGCGAGCAGCTCCAGCTCCCTTTCCAGGTGCTGGCGGTGCGTCTGCTCCTGCCTCAGGCGCTGAAGCTCCTGGGCCGGATCATCAACCTGGACCGGCGGCAGATCCGTGGGCGATTGCTGGGGAGCGGGCATGGACGCGCGCATCCTCACTGCCCCGAAGGGTGATTCCAGTGCACATCCGCCTGCTGCAGACCGACAGGTCCAAAGGCGGACAATCATCCCTGCCCAAACGTCCGATGCCCGCAAGTGGAGAGGCCCGGCGCGGGACTGCCGCCGGGCCCCAACCTCCTCCTTTGAGCGGGGCCCCCCACGGGGAAAGCTGCGCCTTCGTCATGCGTGGGAGCGACATGGGCAACAGCTGCATCCGACTTCTCGGGGGATTCCTCGCCGCTGCCGCCGTGGCCGGGTGTGGCATCCAGGCGCCAACTCCTCCCTCGGGGCTCACGCTCACTGCGTCCGAGGTGGCCTTCGGCCCCGTGCTCGCCGGGACCTCCGTCACCCGGAAGGTCACCGTCTCCAACACCGGAGGCGAGGCGATCACGCTGCAGGACGTGCGGGTGCTGGAAGGCGAGCTGGGCACCGCCTGGACGGTGGAGGTTCCCACGGCGCCCCTGCAGCCGGGCGGGCAGGCGGCGCTCGTCATCACCTTCGCGCCGCCCCTCGGCGCTGCGGCCGCCGAAGAGGCCCTGCGGCTGGAGCTGCCTGCGGACGGCCTTGCGGACCCGTCTTCCGTGCCGGGCCTCCGGCTGACCGGGACCGTCATCACTGCGGTGTGTGACGTCCCCACCGAGCTCGCCTTCGACAGGGTCCCGGTGGGCGGAGACGACGCGCGGACCTTCACCCTCACCAACACCCTGCCCGTCGCGGTGACCACCACCGTGGGCGCCATCACCTCCAACAGCGGGGGCGACGTCGCTTTCGGCGTCGCGGTCGGGTCCGCAGGGGAGGTCGTCCTCCAGCCCGGCGCGTCCCGCGAGGTGGCGGTCACCTTCGCGCCCGAACAGAGCCTCAGCTACACCGCCGTACTCGCTGTGCGCGCCTCCGAAGGCTGCCCGGAACAGACGGTGCTGCTGACGGGCGGCGGCACGGATGAGGCGCTTCGGTGGAACCCGAAGAACGTGGACTGCGGCTACGTGCCGCCGGGCCTCACCGTGACCCGGACGGTGACCTTCACCAACATCACCCAGCACGACATCGCGCTCTCCAACATCAAGACGCAGAACGCCGCGGAGTTCGGCCGCGTGGTGGCGCCGGGAGAAGACCCTTCCGGGCTCAGCGTGCCCGCCGCCGGCACTGTGGACCTGGTGGTGTTCTGCAAGCCGGGCGCGCTCGGGCCGCGGCAGACGATGCTCTCTTTCGACACTTCGCTGCCGTCGCAGCCCGCGGGGCAGGTTGCCCTCTCTGTCCGAGGCGGCGGGCCGGACATCGAGGTGACGCCTTCGCCGCTGCTCGACTTCGGGAAGGTGGCGTACTTCGCGGGCATCAACCCGCCCTCCTTCAGCAAGCGACGGCTGACGGTGCGGAACGTGGGCACGCCCCCGGCGGCCCCGGACCCGCGAGCCAACCTCCGGCTGGGTGGGCCGGATGCGACCGGTCATCCCATGCAGCCGTATTTCACCTTGTCGCCGCTGAACGCCCAGACCGCCGCGGCCGAGTTCCAGGTGACGCTCCCGGCCCACTACGACGCGCAGAAGGGGCTGGTCGCCAGGCCCGGCGAAGACAGCCTGTCGCTGGAGGTCACGTTCACGCCCATCTCTGTCGGCGTGAAGGAGGCGAAGCTCACCGTCTACTCCAATGACGTGGATGAGCCTGCTGTGGAGATCTCCCTGCGCGCCGAGGCCGTGGATGCGCCCATCTGCAGCTATTCGCTCTCCGCGGCCACTCTGAACTTCGGCCGCGTCATCGCGCCCGAACAAACGGCGCTGACCCTGAGCGTGCGCAACGACGGCGCGACGGCGGGCGAGACGTGCTTCGTCTACGGGCCGGAGCTCACCGCGACGTCGCATGCGTTCTTCTCCCTCCTCGAAGCGCCCTCCGCCTTCGAGCTGGAGCCGGGGGAGGTCCGCCACTTCCGCGTGCGCGCTCGTCCGGAGGTTCCGGCGCCGCAGGCCTCGCAGTTCCTGATTGGCGCGGTGGAATTCTTCTTCTCTTCGCCCACCCAGCCTCGAGCACAGCTCCAGCTTGGCGCGACCTGGGGCGACAGCTGCATCGCCTTCGCACCGAACGTCGTAGACATGGGCGCGGTACCGCTCGGTTGTGGCATGCGGACGCAGGAGGTGACCGTCCTCAACCTGTGTGACCAGCCGGTCACACTGCCAGCGCCCACGCTCGCGGGGTCCTCCGCATTCTCCCTGGCACAGCTGCCTGCAGCCGTTTCCCTCCCCGAGTACGGGTCGGCCACTCTGTCCCTGACCTACGCGCCCACGTCCGAGGTCACCGACCACGGCACGGTGATGTACACGGCAACCGAGGGAGGCATGAACGTGACCTGGGCGCTGCCGCTGCAGGGCCGCGGGACCCAGGCTGCTCAGGCGACTGAATCATTCACCGTGCCGTCCACGCCGAAGACCGACCTGCTCATGGTCCTCGACCCGTCGTGCAACGCCGGGTACCTGGCGGCGCTGGCGGACGGGGTGAGCTCGTTCCTGAACGGCGTTGTTTCCACCCACACCGACCTGCACGTCGGCGTCATCAACGCCCACGTCGACTCCGGCACTCCCCCGGGACAGCTCCTCTATGGACTGACCCACCCGGAGAGGTTCCTCACGCCAGGGACTTCGGACTTCGTCAACAAGCTGAAGACGAAGATCCAGATGCCCCCGAGCGGTAGCACCGAAAGCTGCCTGCAAGCGGCCATGATCGCTCTGACGGATCCTCTGGTCGCCAACGGGAACGCAGGCTTCCTTCGTCCGGATGCGCATCTCGCGGTGCTGTGCCTGACGGACGCGCCAGATCGGTCGGCGCCGTCAGCGGACTGGTACCTGAATCGCTTCTTGAACCTGAAGGGACACACCGACAGGAACGCGTTCAGCTTCAGCGCCATCGCCGGCTTCGACCCGGCGCCGCCCACGGGGTGCATGTATGACGGTGGACCCGATGACGGCCGGCTCGCGCAGCTCGTGGAGAAAGCTCACGGCGTCCGGATGGAGCTGTGCGCCTACGCGGCCGACTACTCGGACTTCATGGCGGACCTGGGCGTTTTCGCTTCCCGGTCCCGCGCGCCCTTCTTCCTGAAGGGCACCCCGGACGTCTCCCCAGGCCTCTCGGCGCTGACGGTCGCAGTCGACGGCGTCCCCGTCCCTGACGCCCAGAGCGGGATCACCCACTGGACCTATGACGCGGCCGCTCGAGTGCTGACGTTCTCCCCGCCGTACCACCCCGGACCCGGCGAGACGGTCACCGTCACCTACCCCGCTACCTGCGCGCCGTAGCGGCGCTCGGCGCCTGCGCCTGCGCCCGGGCGTCGGGGATGAGCACCAGCGCCAACGCCACCGCGCCGCAGAAGAGCATCACCCCCGTCATCGGCAGCGCGGTCCCGTTGGCGAGCGCGCTCACCGCGGTGGACGCCAGCGCGCCACACGCGATCTGCAGCGTCCCGAACGCAGAGGACGCCACGCCCGCCTGCCCGCCCCAGGGCTTCATCGCCAGCGCGGTCGAGTTCGGCATCACCAGGCCCACCGAGCCGATGGCCAGGAAGAGCAGCGGCAACAACACGCCCAGCCCCGCACCCATGGCCGCCGCGGTGAACAGGCCCAGGGTCCCCACCGCGGTCACCGTGATGCCGCCCACCAGGGTCCGGCGCACGCCGTAGAATGGCATCAGCCGGCGGTTGAGCTGCGAGATGGCGATGAGGCCTGCGGCGTTGGCGCCGAAGATCCACCCGTACTGGTCCGGCGGAACCCCAAAGAGCTCGATGAACACGAACGGCGAGCCGGAGATGTACGCGAACAACACCGCCTGCGCCGCGCCCGCCGCGATGGCCAACCGCACGAACGGCCCATGCGAGAGCACCGTCCGGAAGGTGCGTCCCAATTCGCGCGCCGTGGGCTTCACCCGCGCCTCCACCGGCAGGCTCTCCGGGAGGAACCTCAGGAGCACCCCCATCACCACCACCGCGCAGATGAGCAGCACCGCGAAGATGGCCCGCCAGCCGAAGTGCAGGAGCACCTGGCCCCCCAGAAGCGGCGCAATGATGGGGGCCACCCCCATCACCAGCATCAAGGACGAATAAAGCCGCGCCGAGCCCCGCTCGTCGAAGAGGTCGCGCACCACCGCGCGCGACACCACCATCCCTGCGCAACCGCCGAGCGCCTGCACGAACCGCGCACCAATCAGGACGCCCAGGTTGGGCGCGAGCCCACACGCCACCGTTGCCACTGCGTACAGCAGGAGGCCGGCCACCAACGGCGGCCGCCTGCCGAAGCGGTCTGCCAGGGGCCCGTAGGCGAGCTGCCCGAACGCCAGGCCGGCGAGATAGCTGGCCAATGAGAGCTGCACGGCCGCCACGCTCACGCCGAGCCCCTCCGCGATGGCGGGGAAGCTCGGCAGGTACATGTCGATGGTCAGTGGCCCCAGCGCCGCGAGGGAACCGAGGAGGAGCGCCAGCCGCCCGACTCCCATCGGCTGGCGCGTTGATGCGGAGGTCATGGTGTGAGACGGCGAATAGCAGGCCGACGCGGCGGATGCAGCGCTCTCCCCCTGCCCTCGAGGCTCGGACGGAGAGGGGGCAGGCTTCAGGCGCCGAGCACCACCCGCGAGACCACGGTGAAGTGCATCACGCTCGCCGCGATGACGAGCGCGTGGAAGACCTCGTGGTAGCCGAACACGCGCGGCAGCGGATCCGGCCGCTTGAGCGCGTACACCCCCGCGCCGAGCGAATAGACGACGCCGCCGCCGATGATGAGCCAGAGCCCGCGAGCGCCGATCACCGCGGACAGGTCCGACAGCGAGAACACCGCCACCCAGCCGAGCAACACGTAGAGCCCCGCGGTCAGCGCGCGCGGCGGCTTCGTCCAGGCGATGGCCTTGAAGATGCCCAGCGCCGCGCCCACCCACACCACCGCCAGGAGCCGGGTTCCGGCCGGCGCCGGCAGCGCGAGCAGGCACAAGGGCGTGTACGTCCCGGCGATGAGCAGGAAGATGCCGGAGTGATCGATGCGCCGCAGGACGCGCCGCGCGCGGACCGACCACATGGGCACGTGGTACAGCGCCGACGCTCCGTACATCCCCGCGAGCGACGCCACATAGATGAGCGCGGCCACCTGCGCGCGCAGGGTCTCGGCTTCACCCACCAGCCAGCCGCCCACCGCGAGCGCGACGAGGAAGCCGACGAAGTGGGAGGTCCCGCGGAGCTTCGGCTTCACCCGCGCGGGCGGCGGGAACGGGAGGGCAGGGTGCATGCGCATGCCCAACGAATTACGCGCGCCCGGTCACGCCCACGTCATCAGGAGGGGCCGTCTCTTTGACCGGGATCAATGAAACGGCGCTTCAGTACAACTTTCGCAGCCGCGCGCAGAAGAACCCGTCCAGCCCCTCTGGTCCGGGCAGGGTCCGCAGATACGCCTGCCAGGTGGGCACCTCCACGCCGTCGGGCAGCTTCGGCGGCTCCGCGGTGAACTCCGGGTGCGAGCGCAAGAACATCTCGACCTGGTCCGGGCCCTCTTCGGTGTCGGTGCTGCACACCGCGTAGATGAGCAGCCCACCCGGGGCGACCACCTGCTGGCAGGTCTCGAGGATGTTGCGCTGCAGCCCCGCCAGCCGGTGCACGTCCGCCTCCTCCCGCCGGTAGCGCAGCTCCGGATGCCGCCGCAGCGTGCCCAGGCCCGCGCAGGGCGCGTCCACCAGCACGGCGTCGAATTCGCCCCAGGCTTCGGGCAGGGGCGTCTGCGCGTCGTGCGCTTCGGTGCGGATGCGAAGGGAGAGCCCCAGGCGCCTGGCCTCCGCTTCGATCTTCCGCAGCTTGTTCGCGTGCAGGTCGATGGCGAGGACCTCGTGCCGCTCCGCGAGGTGGCATGCCTTGCCGCCCGGCGCCGCGCACGCGTCCAGGACCTTCGCCCCTTCGGGCACGACGGCGTACAGGCCCACCAGCTGCGCGGACTCGTCCTGCACCTGCAACAGGCCTTCGGCGAAGCCGAACACGTCCTCCACCT